>JAGXGN010000178.1 GCA_024636705.1 Halomonas sp. | reverse complement strand
GCGCTGGCGCGTATCCCCGAGATCGCCGCCGAGTTCGAGCAGATCTTCGGGCGCAGTGCCGGGGGCCTGGTCAGCTGCTATCGGGTCGAGGATGCCGAGACCATTGTGGTCGCACTCGGCTCGGTGGTTGGCACGTTGCAGGAGGTCGTGGACACGATGCGCGACCAGGGCGAGGAGATCGGCCTGCTGTCGATCCGCTCCTTCCGTCCTTTCCCGCTGGCGGAGGTTCGCGCCGCCCTTGGCGGGGCCAAGCGCGTGGTGGTGCTGGAGAAGAGCTTCTCGGTGGGCCTGGGGGGTGTCGTCTCCACCGACGTGCGGCTGGCGCTGTCGGGGATTCAGCTGAACGGCTACACCGTGGTGGCGGGTCTGGGCGGCCGCTCCATCACCCAGGATTCCCTCCTCCGAGTGCTAGGCGAGGCGATCGAGGACAAGCTCGAGCCACTTACCTTCCTGGATCTGGACTGGGACATCGTCAACCGTCATCTCGCCCGCGAGGCGGAGATGCGTCGCAGCGGGCCGATCGCGGAGAATCTCCTGCGCGACCTCGGCGTAGTCGGGGCGAAGGTCTACTGAGTGAGGACAAGCTGTCATGACCCAACCGATCAAGTTCTACCAGACAGGCACCTTCACCGTCGGCAACCGGCTGCTGCCGCCGGAGCAGCGCAGCGTGCAGTCTTCCATTGCCCGCGACAATTCGCTCAACTCGGGCCACCGCGCCTGCCAGGGCTGTGGCGAAGCGCTCGGTGCCCGCTATGCGGTCGACGCGGCCATGCGGGCGACCAACGGCAGGCTCATCGCGGCCAATGCCACGGGCTGCCTCGAGGTGTTCTCGACACCCTATCCCGAGAGCTCCTGGCAGCTCCCCTGGTTGCATTCCCTGTTCGGCAATGCCGCCGCGGTGGGCTCGGGGATCGCAGCGGCGCTCAGGGTCAAGGCCCGCAAAGCAGGCCAGGCGGAGAGTAGTACGCGGGTCATCGCCCAGGGCGGAGACGGTGGCACTACCGACATCGGCTTCGGCTGCCTGTCGGGGATGTTCGAGCGCAACGACGACGTGCTCTACATCTGTTACGACAACGAAGGCTACATGAACACCGGCGTGCAGCGCAGCTCCGCCACGCCACCCACCGCCCGCACCGCGACAACGATGCCGCTGGGCCCCGAGCCGGGCGAGGCGTTCGGCCAGGGCAAGGACCTGCCGCTCATCGCCATGGCCCACGAAATTCCGTATGTCGCCACCGCGACGGTGGCCGATCTGCGCGATCTCGAGGCCAAGGTCGAGAAAGCGATGTCGCTGCACGGGGCGCGTTATCTGCATGTCTTTGTGCCCTGCCCACTCGGTTGGGGCTCGGCCAGCTGCGACACCATCAAGTTGGCCCGCCTTGTGCGCGAGACCGGGCTCTTTCCGGTGTTCGAGGCCGAGCACGGCCAGATCACCGACGTGACGACGATTCGGCGCCGGATACCGGTCGAGGAATACCTGCGACCGCAGAAACGGTTCGCACATCTGTTTGGCGACCCGGGGAGGCCAGACCTCATCGCCCGGCTACAGGCCGGCGCCGACCGCAACATCGAGCGCTTTGGGCTCCTCGGCCCGCAGACCTCGGAGGAATCGTCATGAAGAAGCCCTTTGCCATCACGCTGGATCCCGACTCCGCTCTCGCCAACAAGACGGGGGCCTGGCGTACCGAGCGACCGGTTTACGTGGATCGCCTTCCCCCCTGTAACCGTGAGTGCCCCGCGGGTGAGGACATCCAGGGCTGGCTCTACCATGCCGAGGGCGGCGACTACGAGGCTGCCTGGCGGCACCTGACCCGCGACAACCCGTTTCCCGCGATCATGGGACGGGTCTGCTACCACACCTGCGAGAGCGTCTGTAATCGCGCGAAGCTGGACTCAGCGGTCGGCATCAACTCCGTGGAGGGCTTCCTTGGGGACGAGGCGCTGCGCTGCGGATGGCGGTTCGAGCCACCGGCGCAGGAAAGCGGGTACCGCGTGCTGGTTATCGGCGCCGGGCCCTCGGGCCTGTCGGCGGCCTATCAGTTGCGTCAACTGGGGCATGCGGTGACGGTACTCGAGGCCGGTCCGATGCCCGGTGGCATGATGCGGTTCGGCATTCCCAAGTACCGCTTGTCGCGGGATGTGCTGGACGCCGAAGTGCAACGGATCGCCGACATGGGCGTGACGTTTCGCTACAACGAGAAGGCCTCGGATCTGGCGGAGGCGATGCGCGACGAGAAAGCCCACGCCTGTTTCCTGGCGATCGGTGCGCATATCGCGAAGCGTGCCTACATCCCGGCCAAGGATTCCGCACGCATCCTCGACGCGGTGTCGGTGCTGCGCTCCATGGAAGAGGGCGAGAAACCCCTGCTGGGACGCAAGGTCGCGGTCTACGGCGGCGGCAACACGGCAATCGACGTCGCCCGCACCGCCCGGCGGTTGGGCGCCACCGACGCCGTCATCGTCTATCGACGCAACCGCGAACGCATGCCCGCACACGACTTCGAGCTGGAGGAAGCGCTCGAGGAAGGCGTGATGGTCAAATGGCTGAGCACCATCACGAGCGCCGACGAGGGTAAGCTCACCATCGAGAAGATGGAGCTCGACGCGAATGGCCACCCCCAGCCCACCGGCGAGTACGAGACGCTCGATGCCGATTCGCTTGTTCTTGCGCTCGGTCAGGATATCGACATGTCGCTGCTGGAGACGGTGTCGGACCTGACCTTCGAGGACGGTCGCGTGGAGGTCGATCCGCACACCATGATGACCGGCCATCCGGGGCTGTTCGCCGGCGGCGACATGTCACCGGGCGAGCGGAATGTCACCGTCGCCATCGGCCAGGCCAAGAAGGCCGCCCGTCACATGGATGCGTGGCTGCGCGGTGTCAACCTCGGCCCTAAGCCGGAAAAGGCGGTGGCGGACTTCGAACGGCTGAACACCTGGTACTACAGCGACGCGCCCAAGACGATCCGGCCCAAGCTCGATGCCGTCCGCCGCACCAGTAGCTTCGACGAGGTGCAAGGCGCGCTGACCGAGGACACGGCCCTGTTCGAGGCGCGCCGCTGCCTGAGCTGTGGCAACTGTTTCGAATGCGACAACTGTTACGGGGTCTGCCCCGACAACGCCGTGATCAAGCTCGGCCCCGGTAAGGGTTTCCAGATCAATCTGGATTACTGCAAGGGCTGCGGCATCTGCGTCGAGGAATGCCCCTGCGGTGCGATCGACATGGTCCCGGAGGAGAGCTGAATGTCGACGACGGTGTCGAGTGGAGTTTCGGCCCCGAGAGAAGAGCCGCTGGCACCTTGAGGCGTGCCAGCGGCCGGTCGTCAGAGGGTTTCCAGCGCCAGGGCGATGCCCTGCCCGCCGCCGATGCACAGGGTGACGATGCCGCGGCGCTCGCCGTTGCGTTGCATGGCATGCAGCAAACGGGTGGTCAGCACCGCCCCGCTGGCGCCGATGGGGTGGCCGTGGGCGATGGCGCCACCCTCCACGTTGACGATCGCTTCCGGCAGGCCGAGTTCGCGCTGGCAGGCCAGGGCGATGGCGGCGAAGGCCTCGTTGATCTCCACCCGGTCCAGATCGCCCACCGACCAGCCGGCGCGCTCGAGCGCCTGCTTCACCGCCGGCACTGGACCGATGCCGAAGTAGTCGGGCTCCACGGCGCCGACGCCGAAGGCCACTAGCCTGGCCATGGGGGTGAGACCCTGCTTTTCGGCCCAGTCGCGCTCGGCGACGATCATCGCCGCCGCGCCACTGTTCAGCCCCGGTGCGTTACCCGCGGTGATGGTGCCCTCCTTGCGGAAGGCCGGCTTGAGCCTGGCCAGGGACTCCGCGGTGGTGTCGCCGCGGTTGTGCTCGTCGCGGGCGAACGTCGCGGTGCCCTTGCGACTGGTGAGCTCGACGGGGGCGATCTCGGCGTCGAAGTGGCCGGCCTCCTGGGCCTTCGTGAAGTTCAGTTGAGAGCGCAGGGCCCAGGCGTCCTGGTCCTCGCGGGAGATGCTGTAACGGCTGACCAGGTCCTCGGTGTGCCACCCTGAGTGCTTGTTGCTGAAGGCGTCGTTGAGACCGTCGAGCAGCATGCTGTCGAACATGGTCACGTCGCCCATGCGCGCGCCCCAGCGGCCCTGGGGGAGCACATAGGGGGCGCGGTCCATGTTCTCCATCCCGCCGGCGATCGCGCAGTCGGCCATGCCGCTCCAGATTTCCATGGCGGCATTGGCCACTGCCTGGGCGCCGGAACCGCAGACGCGGTTGACGGTGAGCGCAGGAACCTCCACCGGCAGTCCGCCGGCGATGCCGGCCTGGCGGCCAGAGTTCATGCGGCAGCCGGCCTGGATGACATGCCCCATGATCAGCGACTGTACCTTGTCGGCGGCCAGACCGGATCGGGACAGGGTTTCCTGAATGACCCGCGCGCCGAGGTCCTTGGCGGGAGTGTCCTTGAGGCTGCCGGCATAGGTGCCGATGGCGGTGCGGACGGGATGGCAGATGACGACGTCGCGGGATGACATGGCGAACTCCTCGTGTCGGTAAGGGGGCGATCTTGGGGGTGTGATCCCCTGTATAGCACATCACTCGCAGTTTCACCCTGACATGCATCAAGCCAAGGAGAGTAGTGTCGATTTAGCGTGCGGAGCCTTCGGGGGCGGTGTCGCGTGTCGAAAGGGGGCGCAACACCCAGAGCCCAAGCAGCGGCCCCGGTAGTAGCCACCACAGCACCCAGGCGCCCTGCATCTCCCACAGTGCGGTGGTGATCGAGATGGCCGGGATGGTCAGGGCGAAGCCTACGGCGTTCATGACCGCCAGGGTCGAGCCTATCCGCTCGCGCGGCGCACTGGCAGCGGCCAGCGCCGAGAATTGCGGCGAATCGGCGATCACGGTGAGACCCCACAGGGCGAGCAGAAGCAGCAGGACACCTGACGGTAGCCAGGTCATCAGCGGGTAGGCAAGGCAGATCAGTCCCGAGGCGGCCAGGGCTCGGCGCGCCACCCACAGGCTGCCGAGCCGACGGCTCAGCCCGCCGCCGCCCACACAGCCGGCCAGCCCCAACGCGATGATGGTAAACGACAGCCAGGGAATCCAGGCCTCGGGGGCGCCGAGCCGAGCCACCTCTCGGGCGACCAGGAAGGGGGCGAGCGTCCAGAAGGCATAGAGTTCCCAGCAGTGGCCGAAGTAGCCCCCGGCCACGGCACGAAAGCGCGGGTCACGCAGAGCGGCCAGGCCGTCGAGCAGCCGTACCTTGCCGCTCGACGGCGGCAGGTGCGGCCCATCCCCCAGGGCCAGGACTAGGGCGCCGCCCACCAGCGCCAGAAGTGAAGCCCCGAGCAGCGGCCACTCCCAGGCCAGTCCCAGGGTGCTGCCGCGCAGCAGGTGGGGCAGGGCGGTGCCCAGTGTCAGCATGCCCACCAGCCAGGCCAGTGCCGCCCCGGTATGTCTGGGTACCCAGCCGATCACCAGCTTCATGCCCAGCGGATAGATGCCGGCAAGACACAGTCCTGTCAGCAGGCGCAGCGTGATCGCCAGGGGCAGCTGGTCGGCGACCAGCACGAAGCCGGCATTGGCCAGGGCGCCTGCAAGGCAGGAGGCGGCGAAGATCCGGCTGGCGCGGAAGCGGTCGGCCAGGCCGGTGGTGGCGATGAACAAGGTGCCGGCGATGAAGCCCGCCTGCACAGTGAGTGTCAGCCGGCCCAGGTCAACCTCTGAGAGTCCCAGGTCGCGCGACAGCGACAACCCCACGCCGTTGACGGAAAACCACAGCGAGGTGCCGAACAACTGGGCGAGCACGATGACGGCCAGCGGGAAACGACGGATAAGGGGAGTCATCATGCAAGCATCATTCCCCACCCCACCCCTGCTGACAAGGCGACAAAAGCCTGAAGTGGTCCCCGAAATTCAGACCAGGTCCTAAGCTCTGATCAACCGATCAGAGCTTAGGACCTGTCAGCTGCTCCAGAGGATGGGGTCCACTTCAAGACCCTTGACGTCTCACCGTAAACGGGGACATCTATGGTGACAGATCTATGCCCCGCCGAGGGGGAGGTGCTGTGATCAGTGATTCTTGACACGCTGGATACGCCAGGCCAGCAGGCCGATGATCCCCAGCCCCAGCGGGCCCAGCACTGCGGCGGCGATGATCGGCTCGATCACCACGCCCAGGGCGTCAAGGCTTTGCAGCCCCAGTTTGAACAGGCTGAAGAGGTAGTAGCTGATGACGATGATCGACAGGCCCTCGACGGCCTTCTGGATCTTCAACTGGCTGCTGGTGCGCTCGTTGAGGCTGTGCAGGATCTCGGAGTTCTGCTCCTCGATCTCCACCTGGGCGCGGGTCCGCAGCAGATCGTTGAGCCGCGCCACGCTCTCCGCCAGGCTCTCCTGGCGCTGGTTGATCGCGGCGCAGTAGTGCACCGTCGGCCGGAAGCGGCGCAGGATAAAGGTCCCCAGTCGGGGGCGGTCGCCGAGACGCTTCTCTCGAAGCTCCTCGATGCGGTTGAAGACGATCCGCGCATAGGCCTCGGTGGCGCTGAAGCGCTGGCGCGAGCGGGCACCGGCGTGTTCCAGCCGCGCCGAGAGCGCGGAGATGGCCGCCAGCAGCGGCCGGGGGCTCTCCTCGTCGTCCCAGGTATTGCGCTCGGAGAGCTCACCGAGCTCAAGCTCGTAGTCATGCAGCTCGAGACACATCTCCTTGGCCACCGGCAGTGCCAGAGAGGCCATCATGCGGTAGGTCTCGATCTCCAGCAGCCGCCGGGTCATGCGCCCCAAGCGAAAGGCGTCGAGACCGCGGTTGACCAGCAGAATTCGGTTGACGCCTGCCGCCGTGAGCCGGAAATCGCTCCATACGGTGGCGTCGCCATCGCCAAGGCTGGAACCGGCGGGGTCGCGAAAGCCGTAGGCCTCGGCATCGCCGCCCCAGGCGTCTTCGTCGTCAACCAGGATCAGGCTCGCATTGATCAGCGCCCGGCTGTGCTTGGCGGCGATCTCCGCTAGCAGCGGTGGGGGCGATGGCCAGGGCTCGCCATGGTCGGGCCTGGGCACCAGCAGAGTCAGGGTGAAGAATTCGGTATGGCGCTCCCACTTCAGGGTCTGGTCGCCGAGCTCAAGGATTTCCTGGGCCGCCTCGCTGTCGGGGGTCCGGCCGGACACCTCGGCGATACGGCCGAGGATATCCGTGGCGATGCCGTCACCGTCGAGGAAGGCGTAGTGGTGGAGGTATGCCGGCTCCTCGAAGTAGATCGAGGGTCGGGCGTGGAGCTCGTTATGCAGTCGGGCGCGTTGTGGGTGCATGTCGTGGCCAGAAAAGGGGTAAGTCCTTCGAGACTAGAGGCTGTTCTCGCCCGGGCCAAGTGCACCGCGTAAATATTGACAAGTGGCATCACACCCCCCAAATGGCAGGTAGTACTCTGACTGCAATGACATGGAACATTAAGAAAACAATCATGAAAAAAGGCATGATGATGGGAAAAATCCACCATCCTCCCCATGAAAAGGTTTCTGGCCCCATGGATAACCTCCTGTCTTGATTGGCGAATTTCACCGAAGTAGTGAGGGCGGTGGGTCTCCTCGGGGGTGGCGGGGTAGCGCGAGCTGAGCACGTATACCAGCGTCACCCTCTCGGTACCCCAGGCGGTCAGTTTCTTCAACCGCTCCTGCAGCAGCGGCCACGCGGGGGAGAAGTCCACGGCGACCAGGATGTGCTTGAACATGGCGTTACTCCTTGGAACGAGTGGGGGAGGCGCCCTCCACGAAGAGGTGTTTCAGGCCCAGGAAGACTTCGACGTCGACCCTCAGCCCCTTGCCCCTGCGGCGGCCGCTGGGAAGTGGTGGCGGGTATTGTTGGCGATGCGCACCAGCGCCAGCATCAGCGGCACCTCTACCAGAACGCCCACCACCGTGGCCAGCGCCGCGCCGGACTGCAGGCCGAACAGGGCGATGGCGGCGGCCACGGCCAGCTCGAAGAAGTTGCTGGCGCCGATCATCGCCCCGGGGGCGGCGACGTTGTGGGGCACCTTCCACGCCTTGGCCCAGCCGTAGGCGATGAAGAAGATCAGGAAGGTCTGGATGATCAGCGGGATGGCGATCAGCACGATGTGCAGCGGCGCCTCGAGGATCACCTCGCCCTGAAAGGCGAAGAGCAGCACCAGGGTGATGATCAGCCCAATGGGCGTGATCGGTCCCACCTTCTTCATGAAAACGTTGTCGAACCATTCGATGCCGTGGCGGGCGATCAGGGTGCGGCGGGTCAGGACGCCGGCCACCAGCGGGATGACAATGTAGAGGACCACCGACAGCGCGACCGTGTCCCAGGGCACCTGGATGTTCGAGACGCCAAGCAGGAAGACCACGATGGGGGCAAAGGCGAACAGCATGATCAGGTCGTTGAGCGCTACCTGCACCAGGGTGTAGGCGGCATCGCCCCGGGTCAGGGTGCTCCACACGAAGACCATGGCGGTGCAGGGGGCGGCGCCGAGCAGGATGGCCCCGGCCAGGTATTCACTGGCGCGGTCCGCGGGTATCAGGGGGGCGAATACCACCATCAGGAAGAACCAGGCGATGGCGAACATGGTGAAGGGCTTGATCAGCCAGTTCACCGTGGTGGTGATGATGAGTCCCTTGGGCTGGCGGCGCACGCCCAGGATGGAGGTGAAGTCAATCTGCAGCATCATGGGAAAGATCATCGCCCAGATCAGGATCGCCACCGGAATCGACACCTGGGCATACTCGAAGCGCGACAGCGCCTCGGGAATTGCCGGGGCGAACTGGCCAAGCAGCACCCCGGCGACGATGGCCAGCGCCACCCAGACCGAGAGGAAGCGCTCGAACAGGCCCATGCCCTTGGCGGGATCGGGGGCATCGGATACGGTGTGATGCGTCATGGAGCTGGCTTCCGGCAAGGGCTTAGGTTTGGCATTTCATAGCCCGTAAAATATATATGTAATTCCATATATCTTCAAGCGTATCACGGGGTCAGTCGTCGGGCTGCTATGATCCTCGACATGTCACACCCCTTCGGGAGCCAGCCTTGCCTACCCATCACTCCTTGCGCCTCGAACGACTCGCCATCGGAGAACTCGCGTCGGTCGATCTGGAGATCGCCCCGGGCAAGATTGTCTGTCTCTCCGGCACCAGCGGTTCCGGCAAGAGCCGACTGCTGCGCGCCGTGGCCGACCTCGAGCCCCACGGTGGCGAGACCTGGCTCGGTGATGTCGCCCAAGAGTCGCTACCGGCCCATGAGTGGCGCGCCCGGGTGATGCTGGTACCGGCGGAGAGCCATTGGTGGGCGGATAGCGTCGGCGAACACCTCGCCGATGCCGACGCCGCCGACATCGAGGCACTGGGTTTTACCACCGAGGTGCTCGACTGGCAGGTGAGTCGGCTCTCGTCGGGAGAGAAGCAGCGCCTGGCCCTGCTGCGAGCGATCAGCCGTGAACCCGCGGCGCTGCTGCTGGATGAGCCCACCGCCAACCTGGATGACACCACTACCCGTCGTGTAGAGGACTGGCTGTTGACGCGTGTGCGAGATCGGGGCTGGCCGGTGGTCTGGGTCGCCCATGACCCGGCGCAGATCGAGCGCGTGGCCAGGCGCCACCTGCGGATACAGGGCCATCGCCTGGAGGAAGAGGGGCAGGGCGCATGGGTGTGATCGAACTGGAATGGTGGCAGCTGGCGCTGGCGTCGCTGATGGTCGTGGGGCTGGCCGGTTGCACGGCCGCCGCACGCCTCGGCATGGGCAAGAGCCTGCTGATCGCCGCGGCGCGCACCGTGATCCAACTGGCCCTGATCGGCCTGGTGCTCGAGGCACTCTTCGCCGCCGAGCGCCTGCTATGGGTGGCGCTGATGGCTTTCACCATGCTGCTGATCGCCGGACGCGAGGTCATGGCCCGCCAGAAGCGACGGCTGATCGGCGGCTGGGCCTTCGGCATCGGCACGGTGGCGATGTTCCTGTCGTCGTTCACGGTGACCGTGCTGACCCTGATCGTGATCATCGGTCCGGACCCCTGGTACCGGCCCCAGTACGCCATCCCGCTGTTGGGCATGATGCTCGGCAACACTATGACCGGGGTGGCCCTGGCGCTGGACCGTCTCACCGATACCGCCTGGCGCCAGCGGGCGGTGATCGAGAACCGCCTGATGCTTGGCCAGCGCTGGCAGGAGGCCATCGGGGACATACGCCGCGAGGCCATGCGCAGCGGCCTGATGCCGATGATCAACGCCATGGCTGCCGCCGGGGTGGTCAGCCTTCCCGGCATGATGACCGGCCAGATGCTCGCCGGCAGCCCGCCCGCCCTGGCGGTGAAGTACCAGATCCTGGTGATGTTCACCATCACCCTGGGAACCGGCTTCGGCACCCTGGCCGCGGTGGCCGCGGGGAGTCGGCGACTCTTCGACGGACGCCAGCGGCTGAGACTGGACCGCCTCTCGGCACCCAAGGCATGACTTTCCTGATAGTCTGCAGGATTGCTTATCGCCTCCTTTGCGATCGGGCTACAATCGGGACATGTGAACCGGATTCCCCTGACCTATGCCTGTCGACTTTCAAGCGCTCTATCCCAAACTGATCCATCTGATGCTGGACACGGTCTTCGTGGTCGATAGGGACAACCAGATCGTCTTCGTGAGTGATGCTTGTGAGGCACTGCTCGGTTATCGTGCCGACGAGCTGATCGGCACCGTGATCACCGGCTATATGCATCCTGACGACCTGGCGGAGTCACGGGCTTCCATTCTGCGAGTCATGAACGGTCAGCCCCATACCGATTTCCGTAACCGCTATATCCGCAAGGATGGCGGTATCGTCCACATCCTCTGGTCGGCCCGCTGGCTCGAGGAGGAGGGTGTGCGGATCGGTGTCGCGCGGGACGTGTCGGCCCTCAGGCAAGCCGAGGACGAATTACGTTTCCTCGCCCATCATGATCCCCTGACAGGACTGACTAATCGATCGCTCTTCTATGATCGACTGAACTCGGCTCTGAATGCGGCCCACCGCCACCAGAGCAGCCTGGCCTTGCTGTTTCTGGATCTCAATGACTTCAAGATCATCAATGATGTCCATGGCCATGCGATGGGTGATCGTGTGCTCTGTGCGGTGGCACGACGGCTGGAAGACTGCGTGCGTGAGACGGACACGGTGGCCCGGATGGGCGGTGATGAATTCATCGTCCTGTTGACGGACATCCCATCGGCGGATGACGTGTCCGCGAAGGTGGAACAGATTCTTGCGGTCATAGCCGAGCCGCTTGGCGCTGAATTAGCCGGGATCGTGTTGTCCTGCAGTATCGGCGTGGCCTGCTATCCCGTAGACGGGGAGGATGTCGATACCCTGCTGAGCCATGCGGATGGCGATATGTACCGGATAAAAAGGCGTCGTTCGGCAGCTGGGTGACTGGCCCCCAGCATAGAGCCTGGGCCGGGAGACTTCATCGATCAGGATGCTGGCTCCGTCGCTGGTACCCCGAAGCCTGCTGAGCTAGGCTGAAATCCACTATGTCAAAAGTAGTTTTGACTAGAGTAACCTGCTGGAGCCTCATCCGGAGGCTGATTTGAACGGCTTGCCGGTGATCAAGGTGCTGGTGGTGGAAGACTCGCCGGTAGTGCGCGATTTTCTGGTGCACATTCTCGGCTCGAACCCCGGCATCCGGGTGGTCGGCACCGTGCATAACGGCGAAGAGGCGATCGAGGCTGTGAGCCGAACGCGTCCGGATGTAGTCACCATGGATATCCACATGCCGAAGCTGAATGGCCTGGAAGCGGCACGACGGATCATGGAAACCGACCCGATCCCGATCCCGATCGTCATCGTCAGCGGTAGTGATAAGCCGGACGAGGTCTTGACGACCTTCGATGCCATGGAGGTTGGCGCCCTTGCGGTGCTGCGCCGCCCTGTCGGCCTTGGCCACCCCAACTCTATGAGGCCACGGCCCGCGAACTGGTGCAGACGGTGAAACTGATGGCGGAGGTCAAGGTGGTACGCCGTTGCCGAAAACCTTTCCGACGCCTATCGTGATCGTGCAGCACATGGCGACCGGCTTCGGCCAGGGATTCATGGAATGGCTGGCGCAGCCCTCCGCATTGCCGGTGCATCTCGCCTCGCACGGCGACGTCATGTTGCCCTGCCATGTCTATCTCGCCCCCGACGAGATGGAGATGAAAGTAGCGCGCCATGATCGCATCGTGCTTACCCAGGACATGCCGGAAAACAGCCTGCGTCCCTCGGTGTCCAGCCTGTTTCGCTCGGTCGCTGATGTCTACGGCCGCGACGGCGCGGAAGAACTGCGCTTGCTGAAGGAGAAAGGCGCGGTCACCTTTGTCCAGGACAAGGACAGTTCCGTGGTGCACGGCACACCGGGCGGGGCGATCCGTCGCGATTCGGCGATGCTGGTGCTGCCGCCGGAAAAAATCGCCGCCGTGCTGACCAGCATTGCGAACAACGGCCACGCGCGCTGGAGAAATAGATGAAAAAGAACGGTAATGGACGCATCGAAATCTTCATCGCCGAGGAAAGCCCGACGCAGGCCGAGCAGTTGCAGTACTTACTCGAAGAGCAAGGCTACAAGGTTACGATTGCCGCGAACGGCAGAAAAGCACTCGAATCGATCCGGCAACACAAGCCCGCGCTGGTAATCAGCGATATCGTCATGCTCGAGATGAACGGTTATGAACTGTGTCAGGCGATCAAGTCCGATGAAGAGTTGAAACATATCCCGGTGATGCTGGTGACCACGCTCTCCGATCCGAGCGATGTCATCCGCGGGCTGGAATGCGGTGCGGACAACTTCATTCGCAAGCCCTATGAAGAAAAGTACCTGCTGTCGCGTATTGACTATCTGCTGATGAACGTCGAGCTGCGCAAGAACCAGGAGCTGCAGATGGGCATGGAAATCCATCTCGGCGGACAAAAACATTTCATCACTGCCGAGCGCCAGCAGATACTGGATTTGCTGGTTTCGACCTACGAGCAGGCAGTGCAGGTCAATAGCGAACTCAAGGAACGGGAAAAGGAACTGGCCCATTCCAACCAGGTACTTCAGGGGCTGAACCGCATGGCGGAGGGACTCAACCGTATCGTAATCGAGGGCGAGGTGTGCGATACGGTGCTGGAGCATGTACTGGAACTGCCGGGAGTGCGGGCGGGTTGGATTTCCCTGCTGGAAGACGGTTCCGGCTTCCGGCTCGCCGCCGCCCGCAATCTGCCGCCGGCATTGCAGGAGGCCGGCGCGATGGGGGGCCTGTGTCAGTGCCGGCGGCGCCTGCTCGCGGGCGAACTGGATCATGTGACCAACATCCTGGAATGCGAACGGCTCGGCAAGGCGAAGGGGGATACCCGGGGCCTGCGTTGTCACGCCAGCGTGCCGTTGTGGATCAGGGGCCAAATCCTGGGCGTCATGAACCTGGTCGGCGCGGACCAGGGACTCTTCAGGGAGGAGGATCTGGAAACGCTCTACAGCGTCGGCCACCAGGTGGGTATTGCGCTGGAACGCGCGCGGCTACACGAGAACCTCGAAGCGCAGGTAGTGGAGCGCACTGCCCAGCTCACTGCCGAGATCGAGGAAAGAAAACGCATCGAAAAGGAGCAGTCACGGCTGGTGGCAATCATCGAGGCGACGCCCGATCTGGTGGGTACGGCAACGCTGGATGGGCGGTTGCGTTATACCAATCAGGCAGGCTTGCGAATGATGGGCAAAACGGCAGATGGCTTGTCCAGTCTCAGGATTGCGGATGCCCACCCGGGATGGGCGGGAAAACTGGTGCAGGAAGAAGGTATTCCACATGCGATTAGCCATGGCTCCTGGAGGGGGGAATCGGTCATTCTCGGCGCGGATGGCCGTGAAATACCCGTGCTTCAGGTGATACTCGCTCACAAGGGGCTGGACGGGATGGTGGAGTACCTGTCCACGATCGCGCGCGACATCACGCAGATCAAAGTAAACGAAGCGCGGATCGTGCGCCTCAACCGCATTTACGCGGTGCTCAGCGGCATCAATACCACGATCGTGCACCTGGGCAACGAAGATGACTTGTTCAGAGAAGCCTGCCGCATCGCGGTGGAAGATGGCCAGTTCACCTTCGCCTGGATCGGACGATTCGATGTGGACAGTCGGCAGGTGAAGCCGGCCGCCCAGACCGGCATCAACGACGGCTATCTGGAACAACTAAATCTGGTAGCCGATGATGGCATTCCCGGAAGTTGCGCGTTAACCACGCAGGCCCTGACCGAGATGGCGCCGACGGTCTGCAACGATATCGCCAGCGACGAACGTATGGTGCCCTGCCGTGACGCGGCATTGGGCCGAGGTTACCGCTCTGTAGCGGTGTTTCCGCTGCTGCTGGATGAGCAGCCCTGCGGTGTGTTCGTGCTCTACTCCTCGGAAACCAATGCATTCGATGACCAGGAGCTGAAGCTGCTGATCGAGATGTCAGGCGACATCAGCTACGCGCTGGACAATCTTCGCCTTGAGTCCCGGCGCAAGCAGGCGGAGGCGGCGTTATTGCAGCTCAATGAAAGCCTCGAGCAAAGGGTGGTGGAACGCACCGCCGATCTGGACCAGGCCCGGCGCGAGGCCGATGCCGCCAACCGCGCCAAGTCGGCGTTTCTTGCCACTATGAGCCATGAGATCCGCACGCCGATGAACGGTGTTCTCGGCATGGTAGAAATTCTGGCGCAAGGCCGCCTCACCGAACACCAGACTGAACTGATCAATACCATCCGTGAGTCGGCGACGACGCTGCTTTGCATCATCGATGACATCCTGGATTTCTCCAAGATCGAGGCTGGCCGGCTGGACATCGAGTACACCCCTGTTTGCGTGCCCGACATCGTCGAAGGGTTGTGCAATTCGCTGGTGCCTCTGGCGGTGGCAAAAGCGGTCGAGCTGAGCCTGTTCATTTCCCCGGACATACCGGAACGGTTGTTGTCTGACGATGTGCGTCTGCGCCAGTTGCTCTACAACCTGCTTGGCAATGCCATTAAATTTTCAGCCAGCGATCCTGAGCGGCGCGGGCGCGTCGCCATCCGGGTTGAGCCTTCGGTGGAAGACTCTTTCCGTCTGTCGTTTCGCATTATTGATAACGGTATCGGTATGAAGCCGGAAACGCTGGCGCAGATATTTTCACCCTTTACCCAGGCCGAGGTCGACACTACGCGCCGCTTCGGCGGTGCCGGACTGGGGCTAGCCATATGTAAACGCCTGGTGGACCTGATGCAGGGCGAAATCACCGCGGAAAGTACGTTTGGCGCCGGTTCCACCTTTACGGTCACCCTGCCGTTCACTATCCCGAAAGAACAGCCGGAGACCGCCCCACCCCCCCTCGCGGATCTCGATTGTATTGTTGTGACCGACCCCAAACTAAACTCCGCAGATATACGTGCCTATCTCGAACATGCCGGTGCGCAAGTGGATGTCGTGGATGCGGTTGACCACGCCGCGATACAGAGAGCGGCGGCACGCGGGCCTGTGGTCCTGATTCAGTATACTGAGAGACAGCCTCCGGAAATCGATCCAGCGTTCAGCGCCATGAACAACATGCGTTCTCTCTACATTAACCAGGGACGGAGACGGCGCGCGCGCGTGGAAAAGAAACACATGGTGACCCTCGATGGCGATGCGCTGCGCAGACATGCGCTCGTACGGGCCGTGGCGGTGGCCGCGGGCCGGGCCTCGCCCGAGGTGTTCCAGGATCCCAACGAAGACGACGTGTTGCGTGATGAAGCCATCATGCCGCCGACAGTAGCCGAGGCCCGGGCCCAGAACCGGCTGATTCTCATTGCCGAAGACGATGACCTCAACCAACGCGTCATCCTGGAGCAACTCCGTCTGCTCGGTTATGCCGGGGAAGTCGTTGGCAATGGCGAGGAGGCCCTGCGCCTGTGGCGGGAAGGCAGTTATGCGCTGCTGCTGACGGACCTGCACATGCCGGAGATGGATGGCTACTCTCTGGCACAGGCCATCCGCGAGGAAGAGCACGGCAGGCAGCACCTGCCCATCATCGCCCTGACCGCCAACGCCCTGCGTGGTGAAAAAAACCGGGCAAAATCGGCGGGGATGGATGCCTACCTGACCAAGCCGGTACCGCTCAGGACGCTCAGGGAAATGTTGGAAAAGTGGTTGCCGCAATCCGCGTCGGGGACAGGCTCCGATAGCCTGGGGAAAAAAGACCAGGTGGCGGTAGGTGTGCCTCTGGTCGATGTGAGCGTACTGAAACAACTGGTTGGCGAAGACGGGGAGACCGTGAAGGAGTTTCTGACAGAATACCTTGTGTTGGCGCGAAAATTAACCGAGGAGATCCAGACCGCATTTGACGCGGGCGATGTGCGCCATGTCAGCGCCATTGCGCATAAGCTAAAATCGTCGTCCCGATCGGTCGGCGCCCTGGTGCTGGGCGATCTATGTGCCGGGATGGAAAATGCAGGCAAGGAAGGCGACAGAACCTTCATTGCCGAACAAATGCAGGAGTTCGAGGCAACCTGGTCAGCGGTGGAAAATGAAATCAGTGATCTGCTTTCCGATAACGATCAGGCCCCCATGGAGGATAATAAATGAAAATAATACTGCTTGATGATGATCCCTTCGTGCTCAAATTGCTTTCAAATCAATTGGCCAGTTTAGGGTTTGGTGATGTCACCGCGCTGGAGCATCCCCACGATGCGTTGGCACTGCTTGAACAAGACACAGGCGCCTTCGATATGGTGCTTCTAGACCTGCAGATGCCTGATATGGATGGTATCGAGTTCGCGCGCCATCTCATGCGCTTACAATATGCCGGCGGATTGATACTGATCAGCGGCGAGGGTCAGCGCGTCCTGCACACGGTGGAAAAACTGGCCAACGCCCACAAGCTGCGAGTGTTAGGTGCCTTGCATAAACCGATCGCCACCGAACAACTCAAGGGTGTCATCGAACGCGCGCCGCAGATATTGGACAGGACACCAGGCAAAAACTATGCTCCAGATGAACTGCAACATGCCCTGATAAATCACGAGCTGATCAATTACTATCAACCGCAGGTCGCGCTTGACTCCGGGTGCGTTTTCGGAGTTGAAGCACTGGTGCGATGGCAGCATCCGCGGGATGGTCTGGTGTTCCCCGGTCAGTTTATCAGCACCGCGGAGGAGCACGGCCTGATCGATGATCTGACGCGCATGGTACTGACGGACGCATTGCAACAGGCGCGTCGGTGGCTTGATGAGGGTATCGTATTAAAAGTGGCCGTTAACATCTCCATGGATAATCTCCTTACACTGGATTTCGCCGATTATGTCACCCATCAGATCGAAAAGGCGGGCATCCCGCTTAACAGTATCGTGCTCGAGGTGACGGAAAGCCGCCTCATGAAAGATCCGTTGATACCCTTGGATATACTAACGCGTCTGAGGCTCAAGCATATTAATTCCTGATTACGCATAAGGCTCAGCCATCTTCAGGAACCGGTATGGCATAGGCGGCGTTCTCACCGCCACCGTGAGAAAGCGCGGGATCATGGCCTTGAGGTCATAGCGTCGATTGAATCGGTACTCGAACTCGGCCAGGT
>JAGXGN010000177.1 GCA_024636705.1 Halomonas sp. | reverse complement strand
ACCTGGCCGAGTTCGAGTACCGATTCAATCGACGCTATGACCTCAAGGCCATGATCCCGCGCTTTCTCACGGTGGCGGTGAGAACGCCGCCTATGCCATACCGGTTCCTGAAGATGGCTGAGCCTTATGCGTAATCAGGTATGTTTTTGCTAATGCTTCAAGATGTGAAGCCACATCGTGAAGGCGATCTTTTCCGAGACGATGCTTATCCAGCAAATCAGAAATCCAAATTGGCAGGTAGCCGTCATCAACGGTAGATACTAAAAGCCCATTCAAGAGGGCTTGCTCTATCTCTTGGAGTCGATCTCCGGCACCAGCTCTAAGCATAAGACACAACTGTATTGCTCGATCCCAGCATTCACGTCCGTCTCTAACCCAGCTCTCAGTTGTAATTGGAATGTGCCTATACGCGTCTATGGCAGCCGTTGCAGCTTGCGGGTCTCGTGGCTTAGCGACGAGCCAGACCAAGTCAGCGATCCTAGCTTTGAGCTTAGGATCACCTAGTTCCCCATATATGGATGAAAGGAAGACAATCTCATCGTCTCCCAAATCTTCTGGTAACGCTGAGCGTTTACCGTCCATGACCATGAAGGGCTTAAAAGGCTCGTTGATACTTGCCGCCTTTAACATCATTGAGCAGGCATCTGCGAGAAGCCACAGAACGCGCCCTTGTTCTGGCCTGCCGCCATCTACGGCCTCGCGTGCTGCTGTCGATAGAGTTTGCCACATGGATGAGTAGTCTTCTCGGGCAGCCGCACCGAGTGCTTCACCCCAACGCGATGATTCAAAGGCTTCTCGTGTGATTGGTGTGTCTGCCGGATAGCGTGTCAATTTGGTTCCTCCTTGAATGAGACTGCCTAACGCCAACAGCACGCGCGGCTGCTGAATGAAGGTGAAGCCGCAATGCAGCAGCCGTCGCCGTGCCTGTGATTGTTAGGCATTAGTCAAACTTGATCTCAATAGATTCAGTTACTTTGACCGCCATATTGTCTCTGGAATGTCCAACAAGACAACAAAACATATATCTGACCGCTTCGGTGATAAGCTTGTGCAGCTTCTTTTTTTCATGCACTACTGGCACCACCCAGTCGCCGTTAAACTCCCGTAGACTTTGTTCACTGATGTTTCCATTGTGCGCAGCCGAATTCCTTAATTTGACCAGCAAATCAATGACATCTCGCCCTTCTGGCAACTGTACACCGCATTCAGTAGCTAACAACGCTAGGTCACCGGAAAAGCCAATTTTCTCACTGAAGCTTCTCAGCCTTTCAGCAAATGACGAGGCGTTTTCATTGTCAGATGCTTCTTCGAATAAAATGAGCTGGAACAATATCTGATTGTCGATTTCCGACTCTCGGAGGGAGGCCCTAAACAAGCGAAGCAATAGCGAAAACTTTGTATCCGTCTGCGCTTTCTGCTCAATGTCGGGAAGAGCATCAAGATATCCGGGAATATTACTGCCGTGCCGAATAACACGATCGGAAGGTATGTAGAATTTTATACCCGGATTTTCAGATGCTTCAGCAAAAGCACATAGTGGAGTCGCTGGGTTAGCGGAAATCACAGACAAAGCACCAACAATATTCTCCGCTTCACCTTCTTTACTTTCTATCGCTTCGACGAAGCTATCGCCTTCAACGTCTTCAAACTCTACAAGCGTGCAGTGCCCAGTGCTCGCGTAGTTCCTCAGTGTGTTTTCGAGATCCTTTCGCGTAAAACTAAAACGTACTGACTCAAGCTTCTTCTTGCCGTCATGAATCTCACCAGCAAAACCAGTAGGTGAAAGCGGCTTTACTGTCGCGTAAGGGAGCTTGATTTCCTTTTGAACGAAAGATCTACTGAAAACGAATCCAACCCTGTATATTTCCATTTCTCTCTCTTGCCTAACAGGTATTAGACGGCGCGTTCTATGATTGGATCAACGTGCCGGCACGATTACAAAACAAATATAGCCTGCCAATGACCATCTAACCTACTAATTTTAAAATACATTAATTATAACTTGGCTACCCATGCAGGATTCGCGCACTTGCGCGTTTTGCTAGCATGAATAATACTGTATGCATATGGCTATGTTGGTATCTGTTGTTGGTTGCTGCCGATCGCCGCACGAAGCCACGCCTCCTCTGCTGGCTTTGCGGTTTCAAACAGTCGCCGCCATGCCAGGTAATTCGGTAAATACGCTGTTCCCACCCCATGAAAGCGCCCCATCCAGCCCTTTAATCGGCTGATGTAGCTGTTGACGTTCTGAATGTGGTATTCCTTGCCGATCACTCGCTGGTTATCGAGTGTGATCAGTCGGTGATGGGCAATCCCATGCTCAGCAGAGAAGGTCTTATACCAGCTGTGCCCGTCCGAACATAAAATCGAATCCCGATCGATGATCGGTGCCAGAAAGTCGTGGACGGTAGCCTTCTGGAGCATCGGATCCACCAGATCACTGACGTGGCCATTGCGATCACGCACGATAACGACTGAAATCTTATCCGCTTTTTTCTTCCTATTGCTCTGTCCGCCACGCTTCCGAGGCTTGCGGTGCGTGAGGTGGCGCTTTCCCTTGCAGGACTCCGCGAAGAAGGTCTCGTCTATCTCGATGATGCCGGACAAGGCATTGACGTTGGCACGGGCGCTCTCTCGCAGGAAGCGATGACGCCAACGGAAGGCCGTCTTTAAATCGATACCCACTCGGGCTGCTGAGACGCGTAATGTCAGGCTGTCTCGCATGCAGCGCAGGTAGTTAAACCATTTGTCACGGTGGTGCAGCTTGGCCAGGGGCGTGCCAGTAAGGGCATTGAACGTCTTGCGACACGCGGGATTCCGGCACCGATACCGCGGCAAACCACCGGCACGCCCCCATTTGACAGGATGCTCATTGCCGCAGTGGGGACATGGAGGGTGAGATCTTGACGTCTCGATCAGGGTGTCCGCTTGGGCGTTGATTTGCCCAAGCAGCTGATTGGAAAAGTACTTTTTGAGATCGACAGGGAGGCGAGCCAGTGTCTGCTCGAGAGTTTTGAGGTCTGCGCGCTTCATGGTGTACTCCAGGGGAAACTGGATATACAGTACTTTATACAGTATTTTTGAGGCACGCCAACAGCAGATACCAACATAGCGACAAACAGCCAGCATCATGAATCCCCCGCTTCTGCCGCCCAGACCGCCTCGATCAGGGCACGGGTAGAATCGTCCATGGCCTCGAGCCCGGCATGGCTCTCGAGGATTCGTTGCGTCTCGCCGGCAATGGTCTTGCCGAGCTCGACGCCCCACTGGTCGAAGGGGTTGATATCCCAGAGGGTCGCCTGGACGAATACCTTGTGCTCGTAGAGGGCGATCAGCGCGCCCAGGGTCGCCGGTGTCAGGCGGTCGAGCAACAGCGTGGTCGAGGGCTGGTTGCCCCGGTAGCGCTTGTGTCCGGGCCTTGGCCCTTCGCTGTCTATGGCATCATCGCCCAGCATCAGCAGCCGGGATTGGGCGAAGCAATTGGCCAGGGCCAGGCGATGCTGGCCCATGAGATGGTCACGGGTCCCCGGTTCCACCACATCGTCATAGCGCTTGAGGGTGGCGATGAAATCGCACTCGACCGCCTGGGTGCCCTGGTGCAGCAACTGGTAGAAGGCATGCTGGGCATTGGGCCCCAGCTGGCCCCAGACCACCGGGCAGGTGGAATAGCCCACCTCGCGGCCGTCATGGGTCACCGACTTGCCGTTGGACTCCATTTCCAGCTGCTCCAGGTAGGCCGCGAAGTATTCCAAGCGACCATCATAGGGCAGGATGGAATGGGCACGAATATCCAGGAAATTGACGTTCCAGACACCGGCCAGGGCGAGCAGTACCGGCAGATTATCCTCGAGCGGCGCCTCGCGGAAATGCGTATCCATGGCATGAGCGCCGGCAAGCAGCTCGTGAAAGCACTCCATGCCCACCACCAGGGCGATGGGCAGGCCGATGGCGCCCCACAGCGAGTAGCGTCCACCCACCCAGTCCCAGCATTCCAGCTGATGCTGGGGGGCGATCCCCCATTCCGCCATCTTCTCGGGGCTGGCCGAGACGCCGATGAAATGCTGTCGCATCACCAGTTCGGCATCGACGCCCTCCTCATTGCCCAGGCGCGCCATCAGCCAGTCGCGAGCGGTATGCGCGTTGGACAGGGTATCGATGGTGGTGAAGGACTTGGACGAGAGCACGAAGAGCGTCGTCTCGGGATTGAGCCGGGCAAGGTGATCGGCCAGTTGCGAGCCGTCCATGGTCGAGGCGAAATGGACCTCGACGGGGTGAAGGCCCACAGGCCGATAATCGGACAGGGCATGGGTCACCATCAGGGGGCCGAGATCCGAGCCACCGACGCCGAGGTTGACCACATGGCGTATCGCCTTGCCGGTGGCCCCCCGACACTGGCCGGCATGGAAGCGCTCGACCAGGGTCGCCATCTGATCCAGGGTCGCATGGACCGCCGGCACCAGGTCCTCGCCTTCCACCACCAGCGAGGTGTCGACAGGCAGCCGCAGCGCGGTATGCAGCGCCGGGCGGTCCTCGCTGCGATTGACGCGCTCACCGCCGAGCAGTGACTGGATCGCCTCGGGCACACCCGCGTCCCGGGCCAGGTCGAGCAGCAGCGCCAGGGTATCGCCATTCCAGCGCTGCTTGGAAAGATCCAGGGTCAGGCCCGCCGCCTGGCGCGTATAGCGGAGGTGGCGGGCCGGTTCGTCGGCGAACAGGTCCCCCAGGTGGCGATAACGCATGGTCTGGGCGTGGGACGCCAGGGTTCGCCAGGCATGGCGCTGATCGATGGGCAGATGGGGCATCGGGAGTCTCCTGGACGTCCTGTCGTGCAGCCGGGGCGCATGGAACGTAGAATAGGCTTCCTTTTCCGAGCGATTCCCGGCATTTCCATGAGTGACGCATCTTACCGTGACGCGATCTTTTCGACACCCCTCGACCGGGTGGCGCAATTTTCCTTCGATGAACGCGTGGTGGCCTGCTTCCCGGACATGATCCGCCGCTCGGTACCGGGCTACGGGCAGATACTTGGCATGCTCGGCCTGATCGCCGCCCGCCACCTTCGCCACGGGGCCCATGTCTACGACCTGGGCTGCTCGCTGGGGGCCGGTGGCCTGGCGCTGGCCGGGACGCTGCCGCCGGACGCCTTCCGCTACACCGGCGTGGATCTGTCCCCCGCCATGGCGGTCCAGGCAAGACAGACCCTGGCCACCGAGTGCCCGGCACACGACATGGAAGTGATCGAGGGCGATATCCGCGAGATCGATTATCGATCCTCGGGCATGGTCGTGTTGAACTTCACCCTGCAGTTCCTCGCCCCGGCCGAGCGCGATGCCGTGATCGGCAAGCTCTTCCAGGCTCTCGAGCCCGGAGGTGTGCTGATCCTCTCCGAGAAGATCGTCGCCGAGGACGAGGCCGAGAACGCCTGGCTGGTGGAGCGCTACCACGACTTCAAGCGCGCCAACGGCTACAGCGAGCTCGAGATCAGTCAGAAGCGCACCGCCCTGGAGAACGTCCTGGTGCCGGACACCCTGGCGGGCCACCACGAACGCCTGGCGCGGGCCGGCTTTTCCCGCGCCCACACCTGGTTCCAGTTCCTCAACTTCGCCTCGCTGATCGCCTTCAAGGACGCCTGAAATGCCGATCGCGCCCGAACACCGCGACCTCTACCAGGCCTTCCTCGACCAGGGGCTCGACGCCTGGCTGGCCCACCTGCCCGACCAGCTGGCCCGCGGCCTCGACCGCCAGCGCCATGGTGACCTTCCCGCCTGGGAGAAGGCCGTGGCCAAGTTACCCGCCCTCCCCGCGGAGAGAACCGTCAGACTCGACAGCGCAGCGGTCACGGTGGACCTCGACCTCGGCGACAGCCGGCGCCGCCAGTGCGAGAACCTGCTGAAGAAGCTCGCGCCCTGGCGCAAGGGGCCTTACTCGTTTGGTGGCATTCACATCGACACCGAGTGGCGCTCGGACTGGAAATGGCAACGCCTGGCGCCTCACCTTGCGGATCTCCGTGGGCGGCGGGTGCTCGACGTGGGCGGGGGCAACGGCTATCACGCCTGGCGGATGGCCGGTGCCGGCGCGGCGTTCGTGCTGGTGATCGACCCCTCGCCGCGCTTCTTCTGGCAGTTCCGGGCAGTGCGCCACTTCATCGGTAATGCCGACGGCCAGCGTACCCACTTCCTGCCAGGAGGCATTGAGGACGTACCCGAGGGGCTCGGCTTCTTCGACACGGTGTTCTCTATGGGTGTGCTCTATCATCGCCCCTCGCCGCTCGAGCACCTGCTGCAGCTCAGGGACAGCCTGCGCCCCGGCGGCGAGCTGGTGCTGGAAACCCTGGTGGTGGAAGGCGACGAGACGACAGTGCTGCTGCCCGGCAGCCGCTACGCCGCCATGCCCAACGTCTACTTCCTGCCCTCCTCCGCCGCCCTCTGCCAATGGCTTGCGCGCACCGGTTTCGACAACGTGCGGATGGTGGACGAGGCGGTGACCAGCACCGACGAGCAGCGTGCTACCGACTGGATGACCTTCCAGTCGCTGGCGGACTTCCTCGACCCCCAGGACCCGACCCGCACCCGCGAGGGCTACCCCGCCCCGCGCCGCGCGGTGATCATCGCCAATCGGCCGCGCTAGCGCCGCAGGATCACCAGCCATCTGCCCAGATTGAGCAGGCTGGCCAGCGAGGCGGCGACATAGGTGAAGGCACAGGCGGTGAGGACATGGCGGGCGCCGGGCATGTCATAGGGCGGAATATAGTCCTTGAGCAGCGGCAGGGCGCGCTGGAAGCTGGCGTCGAACTCCACCGGCAGGGTCACCAGGTGGACCAGGGCCGCGGTACCGAAGCTGATCACCGCGGCCAGCACCACGATCAGCATTCCCCCCGGCGTTCGGGTCAACAGAAACAGGAAGGGCGCGGCCATCATCAGCAGGGCACCGACCTTCTCGGCTTGCTGGGCCACCGCCACCATGCGGCTGCGTGCCATCAGCGGCGCATAGCCACGATGATGCTGGATGGCATGGCCCACCTCGTGCGCGGCCACCGTCACCGCGGTCAACGAGCGTCCCTCGAAGTGGTCCTGGGTAAGCCGGACGCACCTGGCCTGGGGGTCATAATGATCTCCCTGCTCGGTCAGCTCCACCTGCACGCCCTCGATGCCGAGCCGTGACAGCAGGTGCCTGGCCAGTTCGGCCCCGGTGCCGGGATAGTCGTCGCGGGGCCCGGCATGGCGATCGAGCACCCACTTCGCCCAGATATTGGGCAGCAGGAAGATGGCCAGCAGCAGGGCAACGGCAAGAAGGATCATCGAGGCAGGGCTCCGGGTCGGCTGTGAGGCATTGGACACAGCCTACCAGAGGCGGTTTCCTCCGGGTGCCAAGTCATGCGGGGCTAACCCGGCGACAGGTCTACGAGGGGGCGCTGTGAATACCTCCATGTACGCTACCGATGCCTTCCATGGCATAAGACCCCCTCTCCACCCAGTCCCCGGCGCCCCTGGAGGCATTACCTCAGAATGCTGGCGGATGTCCTTGGCCTCCCAGTGCGGGAAGTACTTGCGCACCAGGGCGTTGAGCTCGACCTCGAAGCCGGCCCAGTCGACCTCTCCGACAGTTTCGGCACTTCCCACGGCGGTACTGCGGATCATCCCCGCCCCCACCGTCACATTGGTCAGCCTGTCGATGACGATAAAGCTGCCAGTCCCCGGACTCGTCTGGTAATCATCCAGCGGCACCTCGGCGGTCAATTCCACCCGGCAACGGGCGATCGCATTGAGCTCGAGCCGATCCGTCGCATGATGGGCCTGGTCGTTGACATCCACCTGGTAATGGATCCGGGTCACCTGACCGGGCACGGAGCGCCCCGTCAGGCGAATATCGACCTGGCGACCCGGCGACAGGGTCTCCTCATGCATCCAGACGATATCGGCGTCAAACGCACTGGCAAGCGCCACCTCGGCGTCTGCGGCGACGATCCAGTCGCCCCGGGAGATATCCACGTCATCCGCCAGGGTGACCGTGACTGCCTGCCCCGGCCAGGCCGTATCCAGGTCGCCATCGAAGGTCACGACCCGCTCCACGGTCGATGTCTTGCCGGAAGGCAGCACCTTGATCGCCTGCCCCGGTCGCAGTATCCCCGCTTCCAGGGTCCCCGCATAACCGCGGAAATCCAGGTTGGGCCGATTCACGTATTGCACCGGAAAGCGCAGATCGGTGAGGTTACGGTCCCGGTCGATCTCCACTCCCTCCAGCAACTCCAGCAGGGCAGGGCCAGGTCTGTCATCGAGAGAGTACCAGGGCATCTGCTCGCTGTGATTGACCACATTGTCGCCCTTGAGCGCCGAGAGTGGCACGAAGTGGATATCACAAGCGGCGAGCTGCTCGGCGAAGTCTCGATACTCGGCGACGATCTCCTCGAAGCGCGCCTGGCCGAAATCGACGAGATCCATCTTGTTGATCGCCACCACCAGGTGCTTGATCCCCAGCAGATCGGCGATGAAGCTGTGGCGCCGGGTCTGCGCCTGCACGCCGTAGCGCGCATCGATCAGGATGATGGCGAGACTGGCCGTCGAGGCCCCCGTCGCCATGTTGCGCGTGTACTGCTCATGGCCCGGTGTGTCGGCGATGATGAACTTGCGCTTGTCGGTGGAGAAGAAGCGATAGGCCACATCGATGGTGATGCCCTGCTCGCGCTCCGACTGCAGGCCGTCGACCAGCAGTGCCAGGTCGACCTCATCCCCGGTGGTGCCGCTCTTCTTCGAGTCTCGGGTGATCGCAGCGAGCTGGTCGTCGAAGATCATCTTGGAATCATGCAGCAGCCGCCCGATCAGCGTCGACTTGCCATCGTCCACACTGCCGCAGGTGATGAAGCGCAGCAGGTCCTTGTTCTCGTGCTCGTGCAGGTACTGCTCGATGTTGTCGGCGATCAGGGTCGATTGGTGTGACATCAGAAATAGCCCTCGCGCTTCTTCTTCTCCATGGAGCCGGCCTGGTCATGGTCGATGGCGCGGCCACTGCGTTCGCTGGTACGGGTCAGCAGCATCTCCTGGATGATCTCCGGCAGGGTATCGGCCCTGGACTCCACGGCGCCGGTGAGCGGATAGCAGCCCAGGGTACGGAATCGCACCCATTTCTCCTCGGGCACCTCGCCCTCGGCTAGCGGCATGCGCTCATCGTCGACCATGATCAGCATGCCGTCGCGCTCGACCACCGGACGCGGGGCGGCGTAGTAGAGCGGCACGATGGGAATCTGTTCCAGGGTGATGTATTGCCAGATATCAAGCTCGGTCCAGTTGGACAGCGGGAAGGCACGGATCGATTCGCCCTTGTTGACCCGGGCGTTATACAGGTTCCACAGCTCGGGTCGCTGCCGCCTGGGGTCCCAGCGATGATGGCGGTCACGGAAGGAGAATACCCGTTCCTTGGCACGGCTGGCTTCCTCGTCGCGCCGCGCGCCACCGAAGGCGGCATCGAAACCGTAGTGATCCAGGGCCTGCTTGAGGGCCTGGGTCTTCATCACATCGGTGTAGCCGCTCGAGCCATGCTCGAAGGGATTGATACCCGCGGCTCGACCCTCCTCGTTGGTGTGCACCAGCAATTCCATACCCGCGTCGGCCACCATGCGGTCACGAAAGGCAATCATCTCGCGGAACTTCCAGGTGGTATCCACATGCAGCAGGGGAAAGGGTGGCGGCCCCGGGTAGAAGGCCTTGCGCGCCAGATGCAGCATCACCGAGGAATCCTTGCCGATGGAGTACATCATCACCGGATTGCGGAACTCGGCAACCACCTCACGAATGATATGGAGGGACTCGGCCTCGAGCTGCTCGAGATGGGTCAGCCGACGAGGAGTCAGTGCCGATGACGGGTGGCTATCCTCGCTGACCGGGGCGCTGGTCGGCGCGGGTCGTGGCGGTGCAAGAAGCGTGGTCATGGCCCGGTGTACCTCGCATGACGAAGGGCTGGTAACGATCATGCGATACAGGGTAACGCCGGACACATAATAACCCGAAAGAATTAATAACTATCTTTTTATAACAAGAAAACCAGACTACGCCGAATCTAGCCGCACGACACGGGTCTCAAGCCCCCTGGCCGTCAGATCCAGGACCCGAAAGCCCGGCAGGGCGGCGTCATCGAGGGCGAAGGTCTCCGCACCGGGAAGGAACTGATCACTGGTGGCGGGACAGCCGTAGACCTCCACCCACCTGTCATCCAGCGACTGCTGGCCATGGAAGGCCTGATGGATATGGCCACAGAGGACCGCCTTCACCTGCGGGAAAGGAAGCAGGGTCTGCCAGAAGGCCTGGCGATCTCGAAGGCCGATGGCGTCCAGCCAGGCGGAACCCACGGGCAGCGGCGGATGATGCATCACCACCAGGGTGGGCCGGTCATCGTCGTTGAGTCGCTCGACCAACCCGGCGAGTCGCCGGGGACCCAGCTCGCCATGGGCCTCGCCGGTGACGTGGGTATCCAGCAGCAAGGCCCGCCAGCGGCCGAGATCGAGATATTCGGGGAGTTTGCGATGCTCGGCCATCAGCGCCGGCACATCGTGATTGCCGGCCAGCCAGCTCCAGGGAGCCGTCAGTCGCACGAAGGTAGCGACGGCCAGGCGGTAGGAAGCGGCCGTCTCGTCTCCGCTGATATCCCCGGTGATCACCACCCGATCCGGGCGCTCAGCATTGACCGCCTCGATCACCGCCTCCAGACGACGAAACGGGACTCCCGTGCGCGACGGCGCGTCGGGATCGGCAAGGAGATGACTGTCGGAGACTTGAACCAGGCGCATCAGGGCAGCTGAGGCAGATCCAGGGAGTGCCCGTGAGACAGGCCATGCTCCAGCCACTCGCCGAGGAAGCGGTTGAGCTGGAGCTTCTCGTCGGGTTGGTGCATGCGGGCATTGGGATAGCGGTAGCGACCGTGGAAGTGACGCTGGCGCTGGAAGTCGGTGACCTCGGCCATGCGCACGTCATGATAGAGATGGACCCGCATGCGCGGCGTCTCGATCAGCTCATCCAGTACGCCCCTCTGGGACACCTGGATGATGCTGGTGTAGGCGGCGTGTTCGCGGACCTCCAGGCACAGGGAGCCCAGGGGACGCCCCCGGTTGACCAGTTCCACCTCGCGCACCTCACCCTCACCCAGCTCACCGACCAGACGGGTCAGGCGCAGGTAATTGGCGGTGCATTCACCGTGCAGTGTCTTGAGGTCGGTGACGTAGGCACTTCGCGACACGCTATCTCCTCGCTCGTAGTGACGCCCTTTCGGCTTCCAGCCACTGGAAGGCGATCAGGCACATGGCATTATCGAGTCGGCCGCCTCGCAGCAGGTCCCGAGCTCGCAGGAACGGCAGCACATGCACCCGGATGTCCTCATTCTCCTCGTCCAGACCATGCACCCCACCCAGGCCCCGACTGTCCACCAGGGCGCAGAAGAGGGTCACCCACTCGTCACAGGCCCCGGGGCTTGGGTAGTAACCGAAGAGTTCGATCAGCTCGTCGACCCGGCAACCCGCCTCTTCGAGGGCCTCACGGCGAGCGACCTCGGCGGGACTCTCGCCCTCCTTGACCAGGCCGGCCACCACCTCGAGTTTCCAGGGAGAGACGCGGTCATCGAGGGCGCCGGCGCGGAACTGCTCGATCAACACCACCGCGTCGCGCTCCACATCATAGAGCAGAACGCCGACGGCATCATGTCGGCGGTGGACCTCCCTTACCACCTCGCCGCTCCAGCCGCCTTCGAAGAGGCGATGGCGCAGGTGGACCTCCTCGAGGCGAAAGAAGCCCTGATGCAGGCAACGCCGCTCGATCAGCTCGACATCCGCGGTGGTGAAGGAAACGTCGACCGCGGGAGCCTCCTCGTTCTCGCGAGGGGAATCCACCATAGCGCCCTCCTGTTCGATCAAACGCCATCAATAGCATGACTGGACGCCGCAATGCCAACCGTAAGCCCGACGCCTGCGGCCTGGCACCCTGGGCGCCGCTGGCGTATCTTGCCTGCACAAGCCAGCACCGGTCAGGAGACCCATGAAAGGCCGCAACATGACACGCTGGCGGGATCCCGCCAAGGACCCGCGCCAGGAACCCAAGAGCAATCTGATCACCGCCGAGGGCGCCGAGCGGCTACGCGGCATCCTCGACCACCTGTCGCGGGTCAAGCGCCCGGCGCTCTCGGCCAAGGTGGGCGAGGCCGCCGCCCTGGGCGACCGCAGCGAGAATGCCGACTATACCTACAACAAGAAGGAGCTCAACCGGGTCATCGCCCGGATCCGCTACCTCACCAAGCGCCTCGATGAGCTCAAGGTGGTGGACCGCCTGCCGGCGGACACCGGCAAGGTCTATTTCGGTGCCTTCGTCACCCTGAAAGACGACGCCGGGGAAGCACTGAACGTCCGCCTGGTCGGCCACGACGAGACCGATACCACCAAGCACTGGATCAGCGTCAATGCACCGCTGGCCAAGGCGCTGCTCGGCAAGTCACTGGATGACGATGTCAGGGTCGATGCCCCGGGCGGCGCGACCGCCTACGTCATCACCGACATCACCTATCGGGATCAACGCACCGCCCGATAGACACGAAACCGCCGATCCTCGGCGAGGATCTCGAAGCCGCCGAAGGCGCGGGTCAACATGTCCGGATAGGGCAGGAAGGCATTGGCCACGAGCAGCAACTGCCCGCCCGATACCAGATGCCTCGGTGCCTCGCTGATCAACCTTCCCGCCGGGCCATAATCGACGGCACGCTCCTGGTGGAAGGGCGGATTGCTGACGATGACGGAAAATCGCCGCTCTCCCAGCGTCGAATAGACATCGCTGGCCAGCACCTCGCCGGACAGGCCATTTGCCGCCAGGGTGCGGCGGGTCGCCTCCACGGCGAAGGCATTGATATCCACCGCCGTGACCCGGGCGCCACGCCTCGCCAGCCAGGCCGCCAGGATGCCGTCGCCACAGCCCATATCCAGGACATCACTACGACTGATTTCTGACCCGAGTCTACTATCCAGTTGTTCGAGTAACTGACACGTGCCCTCATCGAGCTTGCCATGGCCGAAGACCCCGGGATGACTGACCAGGGTCAGGCCCGCGGCCTTGGATTCAGACTCGGCCTCGAATCGGATCCAGGCGAGGTCGGGGTCGAGGGAGACCCTATCCAGGCGCGTCTCGAACAGGGAACAGCGCCGGGCACTGTCGCGCTTGCGACAACCCAGCCCCAGGGCGGCGAGCACCCTGAGCACCCGCTTGATGCCGCCCTGGTTCTCGCCCACCAGGTGCAGCGGCGTGCCCGGCGGCAGGGTCGCGCAGAGCCACAGCAGCCACCATTCCCCCAGGGCATGGCTCTTGGGCCAGAACAGCACGGCCCCGGGCGGCGTCGGGCCCACCCCATCGAAGGGCGAGAAGGCCGGCCGGCTCTGCCCGTGCCAGGCTGCCAGCAAGGCGTAATCGGCACTCACCGCCGTGCCCTGCCCCGTCTCCAGCCAGGCATCCCGCGGCGGCGCCACCCACCACCAACCACGATAGTCATGGGCCTGGCGCTGGAGCAGTTGGCAGACGGCGGTTTCGGCACTCATGGTCGGGGCTCCCGACGAGGGACCAGCGTATAGAGCAGGTAGCGACCCAGTCGCCAGTGGGGATCGACCCGGCAATAGCGTCGCTCCAGGGCCAGCAACCGCTCGCGCTCGACCTCCGAGGCCGGAGGATGGCGCAAGTAGTCCTGGAAGACGCGGATACCCGCCACCGCCTGAATGGCCAGGCCGCAGTCGGCACTCCAGGTCTCGATCTGGGCATGGGTCAGGGGCGAGATCGGGGTCAAGCGCTTGCGCTGTCCCGTGCCTTCCAGGCGGTCATCCAGGGCCTTCTCCAGATTACCCTTGACCACGTTGGAAAAGCGCAGGGCATCGCGGTTGAATACCATCAGGGAGAGCTGGCCTCCCGGCGCGAGCAGCCCCGCCAGGGTTGCCATGGCGGCGTGCGGGTCGCCCATCCACTCCAGCACCGCATGACAACTGATCAATGGCCAGGGGCCGGGGGCGCGTTCCGGCAAGGCCTGCAGCGGCGCTTGAAGAAAATCCACCGGCGTCCCTCGTAGTCGAGTCCTGGCCATCGCGAGCATCTCGCCCGACGGCTCGGACAGGGTCACGGCGTTTGCGCGACCGGCAAACCACTCGGCCATCTGACCCAGTCCACCTCCCACATCGAGCAGCGGTTGACCCTGCAGATCGAGCATCTCCGGAAGCAGCTGGTCGAGCAAGGCCAGGCGCAACTCGCCGCGGGCAGCGCCATAGAGGCTGTCGGCGAACTTGTCGGCGAGGCCGTCGAAATAGCGATCCCCCGCCGCCGAGAGGGGTGAAGTAGAGAGAGGCGAAACAGAGGGGGGCGTCGAAGGGGTGCGGAGCATACCGGACTCAGGCCATGGTGATGACGGCCATTCTACGCTGATACGGCCTCCGCTGGGCGAGGCAGGTGGCGTCCCCACTGGCTTGCTGCCTCAATCTCGGCCGCCAGTGACAGCAGGAGGCGGTCTTCCCCCATGGCCCCGAGCATCTGGACCCCGACAGGCAGACCCTCGGGCGTGATATGCAGCGGCAGCGACATCGCCGGCTGCCCGGTCAGGTTGGCCAGTTGGGTGAAGGGCATCATGCGCAGGGAATCCTTCGCCAGGCGCTCGAGCATGCCGAGCCGAAGCGCCAGGGAGGGCAGGCCGGGAATCGCCAGCAGTCCCATCAGCCGCTCCGTGGCGGCATCGGGGTAGAGCTCACCGAGACGCGGCGCCGGTGCCGCCACCACCGGCATCAGCAGCACATCGAAACGCCGATGGAAATCGCCCATCAACCGCGCCAGGCGATTCCAGTAACGCTTGGCGAGCTCATAGTCGCGGGCGGGCAGGCATCGTCCCAGCCGCCCCACGGCCCGGGTGGCCGGCTCGATGTCCAGTCGCCGCACCGGTACGCCCGTCTGCTCGCTGATCCAGGCCAGATCGGCGGCCAGGTGGCCCAGATAGAGCGTGAGATAGCTGTCCGCCAGGCGCTCGCCTTCCAGCGGGGGATCACACCATTCGATCGCATGCCCCATCGCTTCCAGTTGCTCGGCCGTCCGCTCCACGGCCAGGCGAACCTCGGGATCGAGCCGGGTATCCAGCCAGGCCGAGAGGGGATCCCCCAGCGAGACGGCCACCCGCAACCGCCGGGGCGGCCGGTCCCGGGCCGACAGGAAACCCGTCTCCCGCAACATGGGTTGGGGCGCGCCCTCGTCCATGCCATTGGTCGCATCGAGCAGGGCCGCGCTATCGCGCACGCTGCGCGTCAGCGCGTGTTCGACCACCGCCCCCTGCCAGATCTCGGCGAACATCGGCCCCAGGGGCACGCGTCCGCGGGATGGCTTGAAACCGAAGAGACCGCAATGACTGGCCGGGATTCGAATCGAGCCACCCCCGTCGCCGCCCAAAGCCAGGGGAACCAGGCCGCCGGCCACCGCCGTGGCCGCACCCCCGCTGGACCCGCCGGGCGAATGCCCCGCCTTCCATGGATTGACCGGATGCGGAAAGGCCTTGGGCTCGGTGATGCCCATCAGGCCGAGCTCCGGCGTCGCCGTCTGGCCGAGGATCACCAGCCCCGCCTCACGCAGTCGACGCACCAGGGTGGCATCCTCCGGGGCACGCCAGGACTTCATGGCGGCACTGCCGAAGGCCAGCGGCTCACCCGCAAGGCCCATCAGCAGATCCTTGGTCAGCGTCGGCACCCCGGCGAAGGGCGAGGCCGGATCCACGAGTTGCCCCTCCTTGCGTGCCTGCTCGAAGCGACGACGCACGATCGCCCCGAGCCTCGGGTCATCCCTCTCGATGGCCGCACAGGCGGCCGCGAAGACCTCCTCGCGACTCACCTCGCCGCGGCGAATCAACTCGGCCAGGCCCAGACCATCGTGGGCACGATACTCCCTCGGCTCCATGGTGCCTTCCTGTTGCCGGTATCCTCTCCAATCTAGCAGGTTAGGGGGGTCGCGACGACGCGGGGTTCGCCCCGCCCGAGCGGATTTCAACCCGCCTCCGGGTTTATCTCGACGCTTCAAGCGCTTATAATCCCGAGCCTTGCCCTCATAGCTCAGCTGGATAGAGCGCCCCCCTCCTAAGGGGGAGGTCCCAGGTTCGAATCCTGGTGGGGGCACCAACCAGTCTTCGCCTCATCCCTTCTCGATCCGGTTACGTCCGCCGCTCTTGGCGCGATAGCTGGCGGCATCGGCACGCGCGATGACCTGGGCGATGTCGGTGTCGCCAGGACGCAAGGCGGTGATCCCGAGGCTGATCGTCACGCGGTAGTCCTTGCCCGCCCAGGACACGACGATCTCGCCGATGGCTTCACGCAGGGCCTCGGCAACCGTCTCGGCCTGCGCCGGCGTGCCACTCGGCATCAGCACCGCGAACTCGTCGCCGCCCTGACGGATCGTATGATCGCTGCGCCGCACCACCTCGTTGATCACCTTGGCGATACTCCGGAGCATCTCGTCGCCCAGGGCGTGCCCGCCCTGGTCATTGATCGGCTTGAAATGATCCAGGTCGAAGAGCATCAGGGCCGAGGAGGTGCCGGTCTTCTGCCACTCGACCAGGGCCTCGTCGAGTCGACGCTCGAACCCGCGGCGGTTGAGCAAGCCGGTCAGCGGATCATGCTCGGCCTCCCAGCGCCGGGTTGCCTGTTCATGGTGATGTTCGGTGATGTCCTTGAACGTGCCCACGAAGCCGAGTGCCTCGTCGCCGCTGTCTACCCGCCCGGCATGCACTTCCACCCAGAGGGTCCGGCCATCGGGATGCACCAGGCGGAACTGTCTCAGGAAGTCATTTCCCGTGCCCAGGCTATGGCGCCAGAGGTCGAGGGCCGACTGGCGGTCTTCGGGATGAATGAGGCGAATCCAGTCCGCCTCGCCCCCCTGGCTAAGGGCCTGGCCGGTGAGGTCGATCAGCGCCGAATTCATGTAGCTGACATGTCCCTGGTTATCGGTCACGAACATGCCCACCGGAGACGATGCCAGCACCGCATCGAGGAAGACCTCGCGGTCCCGCAAGCGGCTGAGTGCCTGGCTACGCTCCGCCTCGACACGATTGACGGTGTCCGCCACCCTCGAGAGTTCCGTCATGCGCGTATCGAGTTCGACGGACGAACGGCGCCCCTCGCTGACCGCCTCGATCTGTCGCTCCAGGCTGCGCAAGGGCCGCAGGGTACGCCAGCTCAGCCATCCCATCACGGGGAGAAGGATCAGGGCGATGGCCAGGCCGACTATCATCAGCCGGCGGAAGAGCGCCACCAGCGGCGTCTCGATCTGCTGTTCGGGCAGGAAGACGCCCACGAACCAGTCCGCCGGCCAGATCTGGCGATAGGCCTGGAGGGCCATGTCGCCGCTCAGCAAGGGCGCCACGGCCTCCCCTTCCCAGCCATCCCGCGCCAGGTCGATCCAGGGATTGAAGTCCGCATCGGGTACCGGCGCCAATACCAGGGAATCATCGGGATGATAGAGCACCCGACCCGAGGCCGTGGCCACGGCGGCGTAGCCACCCTCACCCAGGCGGATACGGCGAAGGCGGTTGAAGGGCCCTCCCCGGGCGATATCGACCAGCCCGCCCACGAAGCCGGCAAAGTCACCATCGCGCATCCGCGGAACCAGCATCATCACCAAGGGCACCTCGCTCGCCCTGCCGATGAAGGGCTCGCTGACATAGGGCCGCTGAAGATGGCGCAGGAATCGGAAGTATTCGGTGCTGGCGGTTGACAGGCCCGCCCGGCCCTCGACGACCGGCCAGTCGGCCTGAATGAGCCCCTCGGCATCCGCGACCACCAGGCCATCGAAGAGCCCGAGCAGGGCATCGTTGTGGCGTAGCTCTTCCGCAAGGTCAGCGGGTCCATGCGCCGCTTCCTCCAACTGCTCGGCCAGGCGCTCCAACGACGAAAAGCGCATCTCGACCTGATGTGTCAGGTCATCGGCAATCAGACGCGCCTCATAGCGCAGATGGACCAGGTTGGACTCCCAGACGAGATTCTTGCCGGAATACCAGCCCAGGGTCATCAAGAGGGAGACCAGCACCACCCAGGTGAGGGTCAGCCCGAACAGCAGTCGTCCATAGAGGGAAGCCCGGGGACGCAGGAAGAAGGCAAGGGAGGTGCGACTACGGGGGGAGGGCGGTACGGAAGGCAAGGCGCATCCATCGGAAGTGGCGATAATCATGCATTTCGAGGCAATCATATGCCTGGGTCAAGCCGACCTCTGTGGCGCCGTGCCGACGCGAATACCCCTGCTCGCCTGCCCAACAAAAGAAAACCGACCCCTCGGGGCCGGCTTCTATGTCACTGCGTGACGAGCTTTCGCTGATCTGTCGGTGTTGCCGATCAGAAGAAGTAGCGAGCGCCGGTCATCCAGTAGACATTGTCGCGGATGGAGCGGAGGTTGTCACCAAGCTGACTGCCAGTAGTGTCAGCGTCGATGATGGTGGACTGATCGGACTCGTAGACTTCGGCGAAGACCTGGAAGTTGCTGGAGACATCGTACGTGCTGCCCAGCGCCCAGGCATTACGATCAGTGTCGGCGCCAGCGGCTTCCAAGGCTTGCTCGCGCGTGCCGTTGGCAGAGATGTTGTAGTAGTCACCATAGACCGCCCAGGCACCCATGGCATAGGTCGCGCCGAGGCCGATCTTGTCCTCGTTGTTGTCCTGGGTCTCGTAGCCGAGACGCGCGGAGAACGCCGGGGTGAAGGCATAGGCAGCGGTACCACCAAAGATGGTTTCGCCGCTGTTACCCACTACCTTGTCATCGCTGTTTTCGGCATAGCCCAGGCCAAGACGCAGCGCATCGACCTCATAGACGGCGCCACCGGCGGTCTCGATGGTGGAAGAGTTGTCACCAGGGGAGCCGACGATTTGACCGTTACCGGTGTAGTGCTTGCCCTGCAGGTAGACCTGGAAGCCTTCCAGGTTCGGCGAGATATAGGCCAGGGTATCGCCCAGGCCGCCTTCGCCACCACCGGCGAACTCGAGGCCGCTTCCGATGTAGACGTCGAAGGGGGCACTGACGGTGTTCAGGTATACGCTAGAGAAGTTACCCGCCTGCAGGCTACCGTAGGTATTGCTCTTCAGCCCCAGGTAGCTGTTACGAACGGCGATATCTGCATTGTTGTTACGCTGGTCACCTTTCATACGCAACTCGAGGCGACCATAGGCGCTCAGATCGGAAGAGATCTGCTGGCTGCCACGTACGCCGAGACGGGTGCCCATATCGTCGAACTCGGTACCGGTGGACTTGGCGGCACCCACTGGAGCCTTGTCACCACCACCCTCGATGGCTACGGCCAGACGGCCGTAGACGTCAAGCTTGGTGCCGTCCTGGTCATAGACGGTAGAGGCCTGGGCGGCAGCAGTGACGCCCAGGGCACCGGCGATAGCAGTCGCTAAAAGTGTCTTTTTCATGTCGATAGTTCCTTTGATAACAGTCTGTTTCGATCGTGTCCGCAAGATGCGGCTGGCTTGCCGACCATGCTTCTGTTGCCGTGTCTGCCTGGCTCCCTCGCGGGAGGCGATCAGGCCCGGCCCGGCATGGCCTTGGCGAAGCCTTGTTATAGTCCAATGCTCGCAGGAAGAACTTTATACCGGGATTTTCGGGAACGCAACAAGAAAAAACACTGTTTCCAATCGCGTCACGGAAAAAATCGGGAACTTCCTCCCGCCTCGGCGGTCTCGGGCCTTCCTGGCCAACCGCCCTGCCCGCCGGCCGATACGATCGACACCCAGGCAGCGATGAGCGGGCCCATCATGCCGCGGCAGCATGGCGAAGACAAGAGAATGGCGAAGACAAGAGAGCCGCGATCATCCTAGGTTTTGTTCGAGCCGTCCTGGCCGTTGTGCTTGGCCAGAAGCGCCGAGAGCTTCTCTTCCAGGGTGGTGGGCGCCTCCGGCGTGGCCCGGGAGGTAGTAGGAGGGATGGAAGGGCTGGAAGGCGTTCCTGCCTGGCGTGGCCCCTCGGCGTGGGGCTTGTCGCCGGCCGCCGGGCGCTTCTGGCGCTGGGCCTGCAGGCGTTCGAGCTTCTTGCGGGCATGTTCGGCGGCGGCTTCATCGACCGTCCCCGCGGGCTCACCGGCGAGATCGATGCGTGGGGCGCCGTCACGCACGGATTTCAGGTAGCGCGGCAGGTTGACGTAACAGGCCAGGGCGCGGCGCACGAGCTTCTCCGGCCAGGGTTCACGCGCGGCCAGCTCCTCATGGATGCCGACCTTGAGCGGTCGCGTATGGCCCTTGAAGAAGGTGGCGTCATAGCGCCGGTACCACTGCTCGAGCAGTGCCTGGGCCGTGGGGGCCTCACCGATTTCCAGGTCGCCCTGGGCGGGGCCGTCCGGCGGCGTCCTGGCGCCGGGCGCCGGCGTCCTGGCGGAGCGAGGACGATGGCCCATCAGCGCCGAGAGCCCCTGGGCGCGCCGGGGCGGCAGGCGGTAGGCCGTCCCGCCGCTCTCCCCGGCGGCAAGGCGTTCGTGCAGGTCGCGGTTGTGGTCCTCCAGTTCGCGGTTCTGCTCACCGAGCTCGCGGTTTTCCTCGCGCAGCTCCAGGCGCTCGGCCTCGAGGGCCTGTAAGCGGGACTGCAACGCCGCACGTTGTTCCCGACCCTCGCGGAGCTCCCCCAGCAGGGTGTCGACGCGACCCTCGAGTGCCTCCAGCGGGTGCTTGGCGCGTTCCTCGATCAAACCCAGATCCTCCAGACAGAGCGACTACCAGCATTCTTCGGCAAGTCTGTGCCAGAACCGCCGGGATGACAAATATCGCCGCCCGCAGCCACTCCCTCGACGGCTTCAGCGGCGCCGGTAGTGAACGAAGGCATAGGCCGGCTGCCCTTCTGCGGGCTCGCCGGGCACGCGTTGGACTTCCGCCCACTCGGCCGCGTCGAGCGCGGGAAAATGGGCATCGCCCCGGATCTCGACGTCCACCTCGGTGAGGTAGAGGTGCGAGGCCAGCGGCAGCGCCTGGGCATAGATCTTGGCGCCGCCCATTACCATGATTTCCTCGGCACCGTCGATGGTCGCCTGCTGGTCGGCCAGGGCCAGGGCAGCCCGTAGGTCATGGCAGACCCGCACGCCCTCGGCATGAAAATCGGGATCGCGGGTGACCACGATGTTGAGGCGCCCAGGCAGGGCCCGGCCGATGGAGTCAAACGTCTTGCGGCCCATCACCAGCGGCTTGGCCTGGGTCATGCGCTTGAAGAACTTCAGATCCTCCGGCAGGTACCAGGGCAGTTGGTTGTCCACGCCGATAACGCCATTACGAGAAACGGCGGCGATCATGGCGATGGGGATCAGGGTCTCGTCGCGGCTGCCGGTGGCCTCGTTCATACCGCCACCTCGGCCTTGATATGCGGGTGGGGGTCATAGCCTTCGATGGCGATATGCTCGAAGCGAAAGTCGAAGAGGTCGTCCACCGAGGGGTCCAGCACCAGGCGTGGTGCCTGCTGCGGGGTGCGCGTGAGCTGGAGTTCTGCCTGTTCCAGGTGATTGAGGTAGAGATGGGCATCGCCCAGGGTGTGCACGAAATCACCGGGTGCAAGCCCCGACACCCGGGCGATCATCTGCGTGAGCAAGGCGTAGCTGGCGATATTGAAGGGCACGCCGAGGAAGATGTCGGCGCTGCGCTGGTAGAGCTGACAGGACAGCCGCCCCTCGGCCACATAGAACTGGAAGAGGCAGTGGCACGGCGGCAGGGCCATCTCGTCGACCAGCGCCGGGTTCCAGGCCGAGACGATCAGCCGCCGCGAGCGCGGGTTGGTGCGGATCTGCTCGAGCAGCCGGCTGATCTGGTCGACATGGCCGCCGCGCGGGTCCGGCCAGCTGCGCCACTGGTAGCCGTAGACGGGGCCGAGATCGCCGTTCTCGTCTGCCCAGTCATCCCAGATGCGCACGCCGTTGGCCTTGAGGTAGGCGATATTGGTATCGCCGGCCAGGAACCACAGCAGTTCATGGATGATCGAGCGCAGGTGCAGCTTCTTGGTGGTCACCAGCGGAAAGCCGCGACCGAGATCGAAGCGCATCTGGTGGCCGAACAGCGAGCGTGTGCCCACCCCGGTGCGGTCGCTGCGCTCCACGCCGTGGTCGAGCACCTGGCGCATCAGGTCGAGGT
>JAGXGN010000012.1 GCA_024636705.1 Halomonas sp. | reverse complement strand
TCCCTATACCCTGGCGCTGATCCGCGAATTCGCCGGTGGTTGTGTGGTCACTCGGGTGGCCGCCGATGCCCTGGTGGGCCAGGCCGAGGGCTTGCTGGCAGGCGACCCCCTGGATGACGAGGTGATCCATGATTCCCTCGCCCCCCTCTGGGAGGATCCGGATCTGGATACCGTGGTCCTGGGCTGCACCCATTTCCCGCTGCTCCATGACGCCCTGGTCGAGGCATCGCCGCTCCGGGTGGCGTGGATCGATTCCGGGGATGCCATCGCCCGACGCGTGGCCCAGGTGCTGCCCGATCATCCTGTCCACCAGGGGCCGGGCAGGAGTTTCGTGACCCTTTCGGACCCGCGGATGGCTTCGGGCCTGGCATCCTTCGGATTTGCCCGGCCGACACTCTTGTCGTTTTCCTGACGGCCGGACCTTTATTTTTCTCCCTGTCCCATCGACTTTTCAGGAGTCTCCTTGGCCATTCCCGTCGTTGACCCGCCTCGCTATGACGCCCAGCTCGATGCCAAGCGCGAACGCATCGTCACCGCCTTCGCTCGCTTCTCGCCACCACCGTTGGAGGTGTATCCCTCCCCACCGAGTCACTACCGGCAGCGCTGCGAGTTCCGCCTCTGGCATGAGCATGATGACCTCTTCTACGCCATGTTCGAGGTGGACCCTGCGGAGCCCGGGAAGAAGCGGGTGGTGCGCCTGGAAGACTTTCCGGTGGCGGGTCGGCGGATCAACGAGCTGATGCCGGTGCTGCTCGACGCCATCCGCGACGTGCCGCTGTTGCGCCGCAAGCTCTTTCAGGTCGAGTTCCTCACGACGCTTTCCGGTGAGGCACTGATCACCCTGATCTATCACCGCCCGCTCGATGACGCCTGGGAAGTCGAGGCCCGAGGCCTGCAGGAAAGGCTGGGTGTCATGATCATCGGCCGCTCCCGCAAGCAGCGCCTGGTGCTCGAGCGTGACCATGTCTGGGAACGCCTGAGGGTCGATGGACGGGACGTCGTCTACCAGCAAGTGGAGAACAGCTTCACCCAGCCCAATGCCGAGATCTGCCGATCGATGCTGTCCTGGGCGCGGGACGTCACCCGGGGCAGCCAGGACGGTGACCTGGTGGAACTCTATTGTGGCAACGGCAACTTCACTGTCGCGCTGGCCGAGAACTTTCGCCGTGTGCTGGCCACGGAAATCTCCCGGATCTCGGTGGCCAGCGCCAGGCGCAACCTCGAAGCCAACGACATCGTTAACGCTGTGGTGGGTCGCATGTCGGCCGAGGACTTCGCCAGGGCACTCAAGGGAGAGAAGGGCGGGCGGCGTGTGACCGAGTGGTCACTGGCCGACTATGATTTCACCACGGTGCTGGTGGACCCACCCCGAGCCGGACTCGACGAAGAAAGTTGCCACCAACTCAGCGAGTATTCGCGTATCGTCTATATTTCATGTAACCCCGAGTCGTTGGCGGAGAACCTGGAGGTATTGACGCGAACCCACGAGATCGCTCGCTTCGCCCTCTTCGACCAGTTCCCATGGACGCCGCATTGCGAGTGCGGGGTATTGCTGGAACGCCGTCCTTGATGTGAACCTTGAGCGTCGTGAACCGGGCCTGCTGTCAAGGCCTGATGCCCAAATGACATCCGCCATGCGAAAGACGCCAATTCGATGAGGGGCAGGCAAACCCCGCCATAATAATTTCCGATCGTCAGTCGGCGGTCGTAGGCAGCCGAGGTGATGGATGCAGCATGTGACGACCGATGACACCCGACAGGATCTACTCAAGCAACTGTCCGAGAAGCTCTCCAGCCGACTGGAGCAGGCCAAGGCCACGGAAATCCAGACCTTTGCCGACTATTTCTATTCCATGGTGCCGATCGATGATCTGGCCGACCGTCGCCTCGACGATATCTACGGGGCGACGCTTTCGGTCTGGCATTTCATCCAGGAGTTCGATCCCGCCCAACCCAAGGTCCGGGTGTTCAACCCCGATTTCGAGGAGCATGGGTGGCAGTCGACGCACACCTTCGTGGCGATCCTGCACCAGGACATGCCGTTTCTCGTCGACTCTGTCCGTATCGAGCTCACCCGTCGCGGCATCACGGTTCATGCCATCCACAATGCCGTCCTGGCCACGTGTCGGGGAGGGCAGCACCAGCTGGACGAGGTGACCCCCCCCGGCATTACCGGCGCCCCGCAGGAGCGAGAATCGCTGATCGTCATCGAGATCGATCGCCATTCCGACCCGGCCGTCCTCGACGATATCCAGGCCAGCCTGCACGAGGTGCTGGTCGATGTTCGCACGGCGGTGGCAGATTTCGAGTCTATGCGCGAACAGGTCCGACATGCACTGGAGGAGGTGAAGGCAGGCTGTCCTCCCCAGGTCGATCCCGAGGACCACAAGGAGGCGATCGCCTTCCTGCAGTGGCTGCTTCACGACAACTTTACCCTGCTTGGCTATGACACCTATGAGGTGACCGTGGTCGACGGTGACGAGCACCTGGAGAAGGTGCCGGGTAGCGAGCTTGGGGTGTTCCGGCTCGATCAGCCCCGCTACCGCGAACGCATTCGTACCGACATCAGCGTGCAGGGCAATCACTATGTGCTGGTCCCCCAATTGCTGGCGTTTGCCAAGAGCGCCTACCATGCCCGGGTCCATCGTCCGACCTACCCCGACTACATCTCCATCGATCGCTATGATGACCAGGGCAGGGTGATCGGTGAGCATCGCCTGCTGGGGCTCTTCACCGCCACCATGTACAACGAATCGCCGCGCAATGTGCCTATACTCAGGCGCAAATTGAAGGCCGTGATGGAAGCCGCCGGCCTCAATCCCAAGGGGCATAACGGCAAACAGCTGCTGCATATTCTCGAGGTCTATCCCCGCGATGACCTCTTCCAGATCGACCTCGATGACCTAGTCAGGACGTCGCTAGGTATCCTCGATATCCGCGAGCGTCGCCGCGTCCGTCTGTTCGTTCGCGAGGACATTTTCGGGCGTTTCTACTCCTGTCTCGTGTTCGTTCCCCGCGATGTCTTTTCCACGGACCTGCGTTTGCGCATCCAGGCCCTGCTCTGCGAGGAGCTCGATGCCGATTTCGGTGACTTCAATACCTACCTGTCGGAATCGGTCCTGGCGCGTATCCAGTTTATCCTGCGCTTCAAGGGTGATGCCCCTGCCGACTATGACCTCCGGCGCATCGAGTCCAAGCTGGTGCAACTGGCTCGCAACTGGCGGGATGACTTGCAATTCGCCAGTATCGAAGGGTTCGGTGAAGAGCAGGCCAATCGCCTGATGGATCGCTTCCGGGATGCCTTCCCGGCCAGCTACCGGGATGATTTCTCTCCCAGGATGGCTGTCTACGACCTGCACCACATCAACGAACTGGATGACGGCGCCAACCTGGCCCTGTCGCTGTATCGCCTCGCCGAGGAAGAGGGCAGCGGGGTCAATCTCAAGCTGTTCCATCGTGATCTGCCCATCCCGCTTTCCGATGTGCTGCCGATGATGGAGAACCTAGGCTTGAGGGTGATCAGCGAGCGCCCTTACGAAGTCCAGGCGTCCGACAGCACCTACTGGATTCATGACTTCGACCTGGAGCACCACACCCGTACCGAGGTCAACCTCCAGGACATGCGCGATGACTTCATCCAGGCCTTCCAGCGCATCTGGGCCGGGAATGCGGACAACGATTCCTTCAATCGCTTGATCATCAGCGCCAACCTGGATTGGCGGGAAGTCGCCATGCTGCGGGCCTATGCTCGCTACCTCAAGCAGATCCGTTTCGGTGTCTCCCAGGACTACATGGCTAATACCCTGGTCAGCTATCCCGAGATCACCCGGGAACTGGTGTGCCTGTTCAAGCTGCGCCTGGATCCACGGGAACGCCCCGAGGAAGGACAGATCGACGACTGCCAGGCGCGTATCATCGGGCTGCTCGACGGCGTGGCCAGTCTCAGCGACGATCAACTCCTGCGCCGCTATGTGGAAGTGATCCAGGCGACCCTGAGGACCAACTACTACCAGACGGGAAGCAATGGTCATCCCAAGGATTATCTCTCCCTGAAGCTCGAACCCTCTCTTGTCACTGGGATTCCCAAGCCATGTCCGATGTTCGAGATCTTCGTCTGCTCGCCGCGGATCGAGGGGGTGCACCTTCGCGGTGGCAAGGTGGCCCGAGGCGGGTTGCGGTGGTCCGACCGCCAGGAGGATTTCCGTACCGAGGTGCTGGGGCTGGTCAAGGCGCAGCAGGTCAAGAATGCCGTCATCGTGCCCGTCGGCGCCAAGGGTGGCTTCGTCTGCAAGCGGATGCCTGACGGCGCCGACCGGGATACGCTTCAGAAGGAAGGTATCGCCTGCTACAAGATCTTCATCCGCGCCCTGCTCGATGTCACCGACAACCTCAAGGGGGGTGGCGTCGTGCCGCCCGTGGATGTCGTCCGTCATGACCCCGACGATCCCTACCTGGTAGTGGCAGCCGACAAGGGCACCGCGACCTTTTCCGATATCGCCAACGAGATTTCCGAGGAATATGGACATTGGCTGGGCGATGCCTTCGCGTCGGGCGGGGCCAACGGCTATGACCACAAGAAGATGGGCATCACGGCCAAAGGTGCCTGGGAGTCCGTGCAACGCCACTTCCGGGGCCTGGGGCTGAACACCCAGCAGGACGAGTTCACCGTGCTAGGTATCGGTGATATGGCGGGCGATGTGTTTGGCAACGGCATGTTGCTGTCTGACAGGATTCTGCTGGTGGGCGCCTTCAACCATATGCACATCTTCGTCGATCCTACGCCGGATGCGGCGGCGACCTTCGTCGAGCGCCAGCGCCTCTTCGAACTGCCGCGCTCCAGTTGGGAGGATTACGACGCCGGCCTCATCTCGGAAGGGGGAGGCATCTTCAAGCGTAGCGCCAAGTCGATCCCGATCTCGGCGCGGATGAAGAAGTGCTTCGCCATCAAGGCAGACAGGCTGTCCCCGAATGAGCTGATTCGCGCCATGCTCAAGTCATCGGTGGACCTGCTCTGGAATGGCGGGATCGGGACCTATGTCAAGCACACCGAGGAGACCGATGCCGACGTGGGTGACAAGGCCAATGACGGTTTGCGCCTCAACGGTACCGAGTTGAACTGCAAGGTCATCGGCGAGGGCGGTAACCTGGGCATGACCCAGAGAGGTCGCATGGAGGCCTCGGCCCGTGGTATTCGGGTCTACACCGACTTCATCGACAACGCCGGTGGTGTCAACTGTTCCGACCATGAGGTCAATATCAAGATCCTGCTCGACGAGGTGGTGGAGCGAGGTGACCTGACCACCAAGCAGCGCAACCAATTACTCGCCGAGATGACCGAAGATGTCTCGGCGCTGGTCCTGCGCGACAACTATCGCCAGACCCAGGCACTGGACCTCGCTGAAATCCTCTCCCGGCATGGCATCGGGCCCTTCCGGCGATTCATCAGTGAGCTTGAATCCAACGGCCTGATCGACCGCGAGCTGGAGTTCCTGCCGGCGGACGAGGAACTCCTGGAACGTATCGCCAACGAGCAGGGCATGCGCCTTCCGGAACTCTCGGTCTTGATTTCCTATGCCAAGAGTACCCTCAAGGGCGACCTGATCGCATCGGACGTGCCCGACGATCCGACCATAGTTCGTCATGTCGAACGTGTCTTCCCGACGGTGCTGAGCGAGCGTTTCCATGACGAGATGTACAGGCACCGCCTAAAACGTGAAATCGTGGCGACCCAGGTGGCCAATGATCTCGTCGACCACATGGGGATCGTCTTCGTACGGCGGCTCATGGACTCCACGGGTGCCGGTCGCGCCGATATCGCCCGTTCCTATGTCATCGTTCGCGACAGTTACCAGCTGCCGATGCTCTGGGACCAGATCGAGGCCCTGGACAACAAGGTGGCGACGCCGGTGCAGTACGGCATGATGCTCGACATGATGCGTCTGGTACGCCGTGCCACGCGCTGGTTCCTGCGCAACAGATCGGCTCTGTCCACCCAGGATGCCATTACCTACTTCATGCCTCGCCTGTCGCAACTGCAGGACAACATCGGCAAGCGCCTGCGTGGTGAGGAGTACGACACCTGGGTGGCCCGTCGCGACGAACTGGTGGCCGCCGGTGTCCCCCAGCCTTTGGCCTCGACCGTCGCCGCCGCCGACAGCCTCTATGCGGCCCTCGGTGTCATCCAGGCCGCGCGTCAGACCGATGAAAAGCCCCAGAAGGTGGCCGAGGTCTTCTACGAAATCGGCGATCGTCTGGAGCTTCCCTGGATGATTCAGCAGGTCACCGAGCTCAAGGTTCGCGACAGCTGGCAGGCGCAGGCCCGTGAGACCTTCCGCGATGATATCGACCGCCAGCAGTTGGCCCTGACCGTCAGCGTCATGAAGATGCAGGGTGGACCCAAGGATCCGGCGGATCGCGTCAGCCATTGGCTGACACTGCATGAGTCCATGCACCAGCGTTGGTGTCGACTGATCGACGAGGTCGGTGGTGGTAGCCAGGGCGGTTTCGCGCTCTTTGCCGTGGCCATTCGGGAGCTGGTCGACCTGGCGGAGAGCAGCCGGGAAGTCTGACGCCGGACGTCATGCCTCCAGACGTCGTGTTCCCGGATAAGAAATCCCGCCGTCAGGCGGGATTTTTGTCTGGGGGCAGCGCTTACAGCAGGAAGATGGTGGCAAGCCCCAGGAAGGCCATGAAACCGACCACATCGGTGACAGTGGTGAGGACCACCGAGCCCGACAGGGCGGGGTCGATGCCCATACGCTTGAGCACCAGCGGGATGGCGATACCCGCCACCCCTGCGGCGAGCATGTTGATGACCAGGGCGGCTGCGATGATCAGGCCGATCCCGATGCTGCCGAACCACAGCACCGCCAGGACGGCGACCACCAGCGACCAGCCCACGCCGTTGAGGGCGGCGATGCCGATCTCCTTGCGCATCAGCCAGTTGCTGTTGGTCTGGCTGATCTGGCCCAGGGCCAGGCCACGGATGGCCAGGGTCAGGGTCTGGCTGCCGGCGATCCCGCCCATGCTGGCAACGATGGGCATCAGTACCGCGAGGGCGACGATCTGGTCCAGCACAGCCTCGAAGCGTCCGATGACCCAGGCGGCGAGGAAGGCGGTGATCAGGTTGATGCCCAGCCATACGGCCCGGCGCTTGGCGCTGGGGAGTACCGGGGCGAAGAGATCCTCCTCTTCATCGAGGCCCGCCATGTTCATCAGCGCCTGCTCAGAATTGTCGCGAATCACGTCGACGATGTCGTCGATGACGATACGGCCGAGCAACATGCCGTTGACGTCGACCACCGGTGCCGAGACCAGGTCATGGGTCTGGAAGAGGGTGGCCACCTCCCGGGTCGGCATGTCCATGGCGATACTCTTGACATCGCCATCCATCAGGTCGGCCACGGCCATTTCCGGAGGGTGGGAGACCAGCCTCGCAAGCGGCAGGGTGCCGACGAAGAGCCCATTGCGATCGACGACCATCAGGGCGTCGGTGTTGTCGGGCACCGACTCCTTCCAGCGCAGGAAGCGTTGCACGGTCTCTAGGGAGACATCGGCACGAACCCCGATGCTGTCCGTGCGCATCAGTCGTCCGGCGCTGTCTTCCTCGAAGGCCAGCGTCTCTTCCAGTCGCTGGCGCTGCAACTCGTCCATGGAGCGCAGCATGTCCTCGGCCACCAGCTGAGGCAGGTCATCGAAGAGTTCCGCCAGGTCGGTGGTGTCGAGTCCCGCGGCGGCGGCCTTGATTTCGGCGGGGTCCATGTCGTCGATGAGAGTGCTGCGCACTTCATCATGCACATGGAGCAGCACCTCACCGTCGACTTCCACCGGTACCCGTTCCCAGAGCGTGATGCGCTCGACCGGCGGCAGCGATTCCAGCATCAGGGCGATCTCGGCCGCCTCGAGACCGGCCATGATCTCATCCACCTCGTCGAACTGCTCTTTCCTCAGCGCGGTGTGAATACGCGACAGGCGATGTTCGAGCGTTTTAGTGCTGTCCTTCATCTTGCCTCCTTGGCAGGGGTGGATCGAGGGTCATGGCAGCCCCCGGGGGCCTGTCAGTTAATCACAAAGAGGCTGTCAGCGGGATCATGGTGAGGTACAAGGCTCACTGATATACTCGCTATCCGCGATTTGCCCCTTGTCAGGAGACGCCATGTACTCGCTTGCCCGTTCGATGCTGTTTCGGCTGGAGGCCGAGACCGCCCATGGTCTTGCGCTCGCCGGCCTGGACCTGGGCCATCGACTGGGACTGGCGTCTCGTTTCCTCGGGCCCCGTATCGAGGATCCGCTGGAAGTGATGGGGCTCAAGTTCCCCAACCGTGTGGGCCTGGCAGCGGGACTGGACAAGAATGCCGAGCACCTGGGGGCCCTCGGTGCCCTGGGCTTCGGCTTCATCGAGGTGGGTACCGTGACCCCCAGGCCCCAGGAGGGCAACCCCAGGCCCCGTCTCTTCCGGTTGCCCGAAGGGTCTGCGCTCATCAACCGCATGGGGTTCAACAATGCCGGGGTCGCGCGTCTGGTCGAACGGGTCCAGGCCAGTCGCTACAGCGGCATTCTGGGCATCAACATCGGCAAGAACCTCACCACGCCGGTGGAGCGGGCGCTGGACGACTACCTGGCCTGTCTGGAAGCGGTGCATGCCCATGCCGACTATGTCACCGTCAATATCTCCTCGCCAAATACCCCGGGGCTGCGCAGTCTACAGTTCGGCGATCATCTGGATGACCTTCTCGGGCCGCTGCGCGAGGCGGGTGACCGGCTGGACCGCGAGACCGGAAGACGCGTGCCCCTGGCGGTGAAGATCGCCCCAGACATGGCGCCTGAGGAGATTGCCCTGGTGGCAGGGTCCCTCGGGCGCCATCGGATCGATGCGGTGATTGCCACCAACACGACGCTCTCTCGGGACGGCGTGGCGGGAATGGCGCATGGCGAGGAGCCGGGAGGCCTCTCGGGTCGACCGTTATTCGAGCCGTCGAATTGGCTGATCCGTGAACTGCGTGGTCAACTGCCAGGAATGCCGATCATCGGCGTCGGCGGCATCGATAGCGGACCGGCGGCCGTCGCCAAGCTCCAGGCCGGAGCGGATCTGGTTCAGCTCTACACCGGCTTGATCTATCGCGGCCCGGCCCTGGTGCAGGAATGCGCTCATGCCCTTCGGAAGGAGAGGGCGGCTGCCAGAGACACCCCACGAAAAAGCCCGTGATCCTGTCACGGGCTTGTCGGTGAACCTGATGAAGACGAGTGAAAGGTTCACATCACCATGGGATTCTTGTGGATGCCGGATACTCCTATCATACCCGACCATTGGTCACCGCGACCTTCACGCCAACCGCTCATCCAGTATTCGCGAAGATTGATTTCTTGACTGGGACAGTCATCACGGGAGCGACCTGAGACACCTGCCTTGTACCCGTGAATGTAAGCACGCTGGAAGCGATCACGTTTCTGTCGTTTCATTGGACTACCTCTTGATAAGGTATCAACCTGAACCAGCCGAATGTGTCAGCCAGGTCCGTTGCATGTCCGAACCCTGTGCCGAAGATGGCAAGACCTGATCGTGCCCACCCGGAACGGATCCGATGACAGGAAACGCATGCGTTCTTTCCAGTAGCTACTCATTTATTGATAGTCCATTTCAGGCACGATTGTCGACTGTTGATTTGTAACCAACGGGTTACGCGGTCGTCATCCGCCAGATCCCATTCTCCGTCCGCCGGCTCAGGATACCCAGGAATTACCGATGACCGAATCTCAACCCCATGAATTTCTGGCGTTTATCGCCACCTGTCCCAGGGGGATCGAATTGCTTCTGGCCGATGAACTCCTGGCGCTGGACGCCGAGCCAGGCAAGACGACCGTGGGTGGGGTCCATTTCCGGGCGAGTCTCGTTCAGGCCTATCGGATCTGCCTCTGGTCGCGGCTGGCCAATCGGGTGGTGCTCACCCTGCTCAACGAGCAGGGAATCGACACTCCCGAGCAACTGCGAGACCGAGTCGCCGGCATCGACTGGCGTCGCCACCTGGCGCCTGGTAACACCCTGGCGGTGGATTTTCATGGGCGCAGCGAAGCGATCCGTCATACCCGCTTCGGTGCCCAGACCGTCAAGGATGGGGTCGTGGAACGCCTGCTGGCCGAGGAGCGGCCGCGTCCCGATGTCGACCTCAGTCACCCCGACCTGCGACTCTACGCCAACCTGCACCGCGGGCACCTGGTCCTGGGTGTGGATTTCGCCGGAGACAGCCTGCACCGACGCGGCTATCGTCGAGACGTCGGCCATGCCCCGCTCAAGGAGAATCTAGCAGCGGCTTTACTGGTGCGTGCCGGCTGGCCGGCATTGGCCCGCGAGGGAGCGCCTCTTGTAGACCCGCTCTGTGGCGCCGGGACCCTATTGATCGAGGCGGCGATGATGGCCGCCGACATCGCCCCCAATCTGACCCGGGAGCGCTTCGGTTTCCATGGCTGGGCGGGCCACCGCCAGGACCTCTGGGACGAGCTCCTGTGTGAGGCCCAGGCCAGGGCCAGTATCGGCCGCAAGCGCTGTCGCTCCCGCCTCTACGGCTTCGACGAGAGCCCGCCGGCACTGGCCGCCGCCAGGGCCAACGCCATGCGGGCAGGGTTGCCGGCACTCATCGAGTTGCAGGGTGCCTCACTGGCGCAGCTCAAGCGCCCGGCGACACTACCCGAGGCGCCCGCCGGTCTGGTGATCACCAATCCGCCCTATGGGGAACGCCTGGGTGAACTTCCCGAACTGGTGACCCTTTATGGGCAACTGGGGGAGCGGGTCAAGGCGGCCTTCCCGGGCTGGCAGCTGGCGGTCTTCACCGCCAATCCGGACCTGGGACACCGTATCGGCCTGCGCGCTCACAAGCAGTATGCCCTGCACAACGGACCCCTGGAGGCGAAGCTGCTGCTGATTGCGATCCCCGCAGAGGATCCGCCCAGCGAGTCGGCCCGGCCGGCACCAGCTCGGCACTCGAAGGGCGCGCAGATGTTCGCCAACCGCCTGGAGAAGAACCGCCGGCACTTGAGGAAGTGGCTAAAGAAGAGCGGCGAGAGCTGCTATCGCCTGTATGACGCCGATATGCCGGAGTATGCCCTGGCTATCGACGTCTACGCCGACCGGGTGCATGTCCAAGAATATGCCCCCCCCAAGAGCATCGATGCGGCCCAAGCCCAGAAGCGTCTCTTCGACGCCCTCTCGGTGATTCCCGAGGTACTGGATGTCGATGCCTCGGCGATCGTCATCAAGCGCCGCGAACGCCAGAGCGGGAAGGGGCAGTACGAGAAACAGGCGGCGAGTGGCGAGCGTTTCCAGGTCCAGGAGGGGCGTGCGCGACTCTGGGTCAATCTGCGCGACTATCTCGATACGGGACTCTTCCTCGACCATCGCCCCGTTCGCCGCCTGTTGGGCGAGATGGCCGCCGACGCGCGTTTTCTCAACCTCTTCTGCTACACCGCAGCGGCCACGGTGCAGGCCGCCCTGGGCAGTGAGGCCGCCGGGGGTGCCAGCGAGAGTGTCAGCGTGGACCTGTCCAATACCTACCTGGACTGGGCCAGGGACAATTTCGTCCTCAACGGACTCGACCCCGGCCGCCATCGTCTGGTGCGCGACGACTGCCTGCGCTGGCTTGCGACCACCGGCGGTGAGTTCGACCTGATCTTCCTGGATCCGCCGACCTTCTCCAATTCCAAGAAGATGGCCGACACCCTGGATATTCAGCGTGACCACGGCCGGCTGGTGCGCCTGGCCATGGCCCGCCTGGCGCCCGGCGGCACCCTGGTGTTCTCCAACAACCAGCGGCGTTTTGCCCTGGATGCGGATCTCGCCGAGCAGTTCCGGGTGGAGGACATCTCGGCAAGAACTTTCGACCCTGATTTCCAGCGCCGCCCGGATCTGCATCACGTCTTCCTGATTCGCCACCGGGAGGCGACATGATCCAACTGACCCTCTACACCACCCTGGGCTGCCACCTCTGCGAGCAGCTCGAGGCCGTGCTGCTGACCCTGGCCGCCGGCGAGGTCCGGTTGGAGAAGATCGAGATCAGCGAGGACGACGCCCTGGTCGAGCGTTACGGTATGCGTATCCCGGTGCTTGTCGATGGGGAAGGGGCCGAGCTCGATCGCGGCTTCGACCCCGGGCGTCTCGCCGCCTGGCTCGAGGAACGCGACTGGCTGGACGCAGCAGCATGGCAATGGTTGCAGGAGGGCGATGGGCCAGGCCCTGCGCCTAGGGCCGCGGAGATCCGCAACGGCCGTCGCTACCTGGGCTAACCTTGCTGCGCTGGGCGCTTACGACGTCTCCAGCAGCGACAGCTGGCTGACCGCTTCCCGGCCTTGCAGGCTCTCGTCCTCCACCTCCAGCACCTTGCGAAAGCCCCGCGAGGCCTGGATGGTAGCTTCGTCGCCGAGCCACATCATGGCCTGGGCATGATCCTCGGCCAGCTGGTGGTTTAGTCCGCCGAACTGGGTGCCGATCTGTCCCCAGGCACGACTGAAGATCCAGTCACCGAACATGTCCTGATGGATATGCAGAAGAACATAGTCATGGTCGGTTTCCCAGCGGATGATCATGGTCTCTCCATGGGGTAGGGGCCTGGTAACACCATGACGCCCGAGGATGAACGGTCGTATTGTAATGGCGTACCAGCGAGGAGGGAAATGATGCGAATCGTCGTCGATGCCAATGTCCCGGCCGCCGAGGCCTGCTTCGGTGAGCTGGGTGAGGTGATCCGCCTGCCGGGTCGCGAGATCGATGCCACGGCGCTGCGCGACGCCGATGCCCTGGTGGTGCGCTCCATTACCCGGGTCGACGCGTCGCTACTGGCGCATTCCTCGCGGCTGCGCTTCGTCGGCACCTGCACCATCGGCACCGATCATATCGACCGCAACCTACTGGATGAGCGTGGTATCGCCTTCGCCAGCGCTCCGGGGTGCAATGCCGAGGCGGTGGTGGACTATGTGCTCGGCAGCCTGCTGACCCTCGGCGAGCGCCAGGGCTGGCAGCTGGCCGAGCGCCGCGTGGGCATCGTCGGGGTAGGCAATGTCGGCGGACGGCTGCTGCGCCGGCTCACCGCCATGGGGATCGACTGCCTGGCCTGTGATCCACCCCGGGCCGAGGCGGAAGGCGCCGAGGGCTTCCATACCCTGGACTCCCTGATCGATGCCTGCGATGTGATCTGCCTGCATACCCCCCTGGTCAGGGAGGGGCCTAATGCCACTCATCACCTGCTCGATGCCACGCGGATCGCCGGCCTGGCACCGGGGACGGTTCTGCTCAATGCCGGCCGGGGCGATTGCGTGGATGGCCAGGCCCTGCGCCAGCGGCTGGCGCAGGGCGATATCACCGCGGTCCTCGACGTCTGGGAGGACGAGCCTGCCATCGATACCGCCCTGTGCGATCTCGCCGAGCTTGCCACGCCGCATGTCGCCGGCTACAGCCTGGACGGCAAGCTGCGCGGCACTCATCAGGTCTATCGGGCACTTGCGCACCAGTTCGGCTTGACAGGCCGGCTGACCCTCGACGACCTGCTGCCTCTGCCATCCGTGGTGAGCCTGGTGCTTGATGGGGGCCTGGCGCCGGAGGAGGCCTTGCGGCTTTGTGGCCTTGCCGTCCACGACCCTCGCCGTGACCACGACAGTCTGCACCGCGAGTCGCGACGCCTGGGCATGGCCGCAGGCTTCGACGCCTGTCGGGCCAACTATCCGCGGCGCCGGGAGTTCGCCACACTCGACGTCAGGCTTCGTGGGGCGGGGGCAGCGCTGGCACCGCTGCTGGAAGGCGCAGGCTTTCGGGTATCGCTGGGCTGAGCCGGGGGCGGTGGCGTTGTGGCTGGTGCGGTTCAGTCCCTGACCATGACCTATTGCCGGTAGGCGGCTTCCTTCAGCGCGCGGATACGATCATCCAGTGGCGGGTGGCTGGCGAAGAAGCGTTCCATCAAGGAGCGCGTCTGGCCCTTGGTGATGGCCATGGCTCTCAGGGTGTCCGGCATCTGGTCCGGCATCTCGGTCTGGGCCTTGAGCCGTGCCAGGGCATTGATCATGGCACCGCTGCCGGCGAGCTGCGCACCGGCGGTATCGGCGCGGTATTCGCGAAAACGCGAGAACCAGGCCACGATGACCGACGCGATCAGACCGAAGACGATCTCGGCGACGATGACCACGGCGAAGTAGCCTATGAACCCCAGGCTTCCCTCGCCGTCGCGGCGCAGGAAGCTGTCGACCAGCTGTGCCACCACGCGGGCGAAGAATATCACGAAGGTGTTGAGCACCCCCTGGATGAGCGCCAGGGTCACCATGTCGCCGTTGGCGACGTGGCCGATCTCGTGGGCCAGCACCGCGCGCACTTCATCGGGTTGCATGCGGTTGAGCAGGCCCGCCGATACCGCCACCAGGGCAGCATCCTTGTTCCAGCCGGTGGCGAAGGCGTTGGACTGCTGCGCGGGGAAGATGCCCACTTCCGGCGTCTTGATGCCGGCGTCCTTCGCCAGGGCCGCCACGGTGTCCACCAGCCACTTCTCGCTGGCATTCGACGGCGTCTCGATGATCACCGTGCCGGTGCTGCGCTTGGCCATCCACTTGGAGATGAACAGCGAGATCATCGACCCCGCCATGCCGAAGATGAAGGAGAAGATCAGCAGCCCGGTCATGTTCATGCCGTTGGCTTGTAGATAGGCCTCCAGGCCCAGCAGGCGCAAGGTGATGCTGGCGACGATGATCACCGCCAGGTTGGTGCCCAGGAAGAGCAGGATTCTCATCATCGGGCGGGGTCTCCATCGGTCGTCAAGGGGGTGGTGCCGCGCGCCGGCAGCGTCCGGAAACTGTTGCTTAGATACGGGCTGGCCGCTCGGGTTTCAAGCGGCGGACGCAAGGCCCCCCGGCCTACTGGCGGTAGCGCGACAGGAAGCGCGCGAAACGGTCCAGGGCGTCCTCGAGCTGATCGGCCCAGGGCAGGGTGACGATGCGCACATGGTCGGGCTCGGGCCAGTTGAAGGCAGTGCCCTGGACCAGCAGGATCTTCTCCTGGAGCAGCAGGTCGAGTACCAGCTGCTGGTCGTCCTGAATATTGAATACCTTGGGGTCGAGCCTGGGGAAGGTATAGAGCGCGCCCCGCGGCTTGACACAGCTGACCCCGGGAATGGCATTGAGCATCTCGATGGTGATGTCGCGTTGGGCCAGCAGGCGTCCGCCGGGCAGGATCAGGTCGTTGATCGACTGGTAGCCGCCCAGGGCGGTCTGGATGGCATGCTGGGCCGGAACATTGGCGCACAGCCGCATCGAGGCGAGCATGGTCAGGCCCTGGATGAAGTCCGCGGCACGCTGCTTGGCAACATGCCCCGAGAGAATCATCCAACCCGAGCGGAAACCGGCGCAACGGTAGCTCTTGGAGAGCCCGTTCATGGTCACTACCAGTTGGTCCTCGGATGCCAGGGCGCCCGTGGCGACATGCTCGATTCCGTCGTAGAGGATCTTGTCGTAGATCTCGTCGGAGAACACTACCAGGTCGTGCTCCCGCGCGATGTCGAGCAGCTCGCTCACTACCGCCGGCGGGTAGACGGCGCCGGTGGGATTGTTGGGATTGATGATCACCATGGCCCGGGTGTGGCTGGTTATCTTGGCGTGAATGTCATCCATGTCCGGCGCCCAGTCCGACTGCTCGTCGCAAAGATAATGGACCGGGCGGCCGCCGGAGAGATTGGCGGCGGCGGTCCACAGCGGGTAATCCGGCGCAGGGATCAGCACCTCGTCACCATCATTGATCAGCGCCTGCATGGCCATGACGATCAGCTCGGAGACGCCGTTGCCGATATAGATGTCTTCGATTCCGACGTTGGGTATGTTCTTGCGCTGGCACTCCTGCATGATCGCCTTGCGCGCCGAGTAGAGGCCCTTGGAGTCGCAGTAGCCCTGGGCCGTGGGCAGGTTGCGCATCACGTCCTGGAGGATCTCCTCCGGTGCCTCGAAGCCGAAGGGGGCCGGGTTGCCGATGTTCAGCTTGAGGATGCGCTGACCTTCCTCTTCGAGGCGCTTGGCTTGTTCGAGGACCGGGCCGCGGATGTCGTAGCAGACATTGTGGAGCTTATGGGACTTGCGGATCGGATGGGTGTCCATGAGGTTCCAGTATCCAGTGACCGTGCGAGTGATGACGGATGCAGGGGGCTGATTATGCGGAGTTTTCGCTCGCGGGGCCATCCTCGCGAGCCGCCTCCGATTGCGCCGCTGGCTGGGAAATATCCGCCGGCGTCTCGAGCGTGATTCGGCCGAGCTTGCCGTCGCGCAACTCGTGAAGCAGTACTTCGGCGCCGCGGTGGAGGTCCACCTCGCCGCCGGGACTCAGTCCGCCGCGCCGGGAGGCGATCTCGGTGAGAATCGCATGACCGTCGAAGCCGGCCAGGGCGAGGAAGTCGACCCGTACCGGGCCATCGGCCTCGACTCGCTCGGCCTCGGGGTTCGCCGCATAGACGGGCAGGGCCTTGAGCCTGTAGCGGGTCTTGAGCGCATCGGGATAGCGCTTCGCCAACTCGGCGGCGGTGACCAGGGCCACCTCCACATAGTCGATGGCGGTATCCCGGATCGCGCCGCTGGCAGCCAGGCGATAGGCGCTGGCCTGGTTCTCGATCTTGGGCCAGAGCACCCCGGGGGTGTCGATCAGCGCTACTCGGCCACCGATGCGCACCTTCTGTTGGCGCTTGGTGACCGCGGGTTCGTTGCCGGTCTTGGCGATGGTGCGGCCAGCCAGGCCGTTGATCAGCGTCGACTTGCCCACATTGGGAATGCCCATGACCATCACCCGCACATCGCGGTCGGCGCGGACCTGGCCGGCCAGTTCATGGCAGAGCCCCGGGATGCGCTTGAGTTCCCGGGCCTGGGTGGTGGTCACCGCCAGCGCTCGGGTGTTTGCCTGGGCATCGAAGTGCTGGGTCCATTCACGGGTACGCGCCGGGTCGGCAAGGTCGGCCCGGGAAAGGATCTTGAGCACCGGCTTGTGGCGTGTCAGCTCGGCCAGCATGGGGTTGGCGCTGGAGTAGGGCAGGCGGGCATCGAGGACCTCGATCACCACGTCGATTTCCGGCAGGGCCTCGAGGATCTGCCGGCGCGCCTTGTTCATGTGTCCCGGGTACCAGCCGAGCATCCTGCCTCTCCTTGCCTGCGTGAGCGTCTGTCAGAACGGCCGCCCATCATAGCAGACGAGCGGCCGCGGGAGAGGGCATGACCGGTGGCTATTCCCCGGCGTGGAACTCGATCGCCAGCGAGTTGATGCAGTAGCGCAGGCCGGTGGTCTCGGTGGGGCCGTCGGGGAAGACATGGCCCAGATGGGCGTCGCAGCGTGCGCAGATGACCTCGGTGCGCTGCATGCCCGCTGAATCGTCGTGGTTTTCCTCCACGCACTGGGGGGTAAAGGGACGGTCAAAGCTGGGCCAGCCGCAACCGGCATCGAACTTGTGTTCATTCTCGAACAAGGGGGCGTGGCAGCAGGTGCAGTGATAGATCCCATGCTCGGTAGTGACCCGGCAGTCGCCGCTGAAAGGCGGTTCGGTTCCCTTCTGACGAGTCACGCGGTATTGCTCCGGCGTGAGTTCCGCTTGCCACTCGGCGCCGCTCTTCTCGATCTTCCTTCGCATCTGAGGCTCTCCTGATCGGACTGCTTGATCACGTCATTGTGGCATCAACCCGGGTGGGTGTTGTCAATGAATGTCGGTCATCGGCGCCCGTTCGTCAACGAGGGCAAGCGCCTGCTTGACAGCCCCGGGAGCGCTCGTTAATATTCGCGCCACCTTGATGAGGGAGACAGCGTGTCCCATTCGTCTAGTGGTCCAGGACACCGCCCTTTCACGGCGGTAACAGGGGTTCGAACCCCCTATGGGACGCCACTCTTCTTGTCCAGGTTCGGATTGCGGGAATAGCTCAGTGGTAGAGCATCGCCTTGCCAAGGCGAGGGTCGCGAGTTCGAATCTCGTTTCCCGCTCCAATCACCACCCCCAATGTGTCCCATTCGTCTAGTGGTCCAGGAC
>JAGXGN010000176.1 GCA_024636705.1 Halomonas sp. | reverse complement strand
TGTGTATAAGAGACAGGTTCAGGGACGCATCACGAATGGCATTGCGCATGGACAGGGCCGCACCACGCCCATCCACGGGCGGGGAGGTCATGTGATAGGCATCATCGCTCATGCCGAAGCCGGTCAGCTCGGCATAGATGGTCGCACCGCGGGCCTGGGCATGCTCATAGGACTCCAGCACCATAACGCCGGCGCCATCGGAGAGCACGAAACCGTCGCGATCCCGATCCCAGGGACGACTCGCCGCGGCTGGATCGTCGTTGCGGGTGGAAAGCGCCCTGGCGGCGGAAAAGCCCCCCAGGCCAAGCGGCGTGGTCGCCATCTCGGACCCGCCGCAGATCATCACGTCGGCGTCGCCATAGGCAATCGTGCGCGCACTGTACCCGATGTTGTGGGTACCGGTCGTGCAGGCCGTGGTGATGGCGATATTGGGGCCGCGAAACCCATGCTGGATCGCCAGGTTCCCCGAGATCATATTGATGATCGAGCCCGGGACGAAGAAGGGCGATATGCGCCTCGCACCACCATTGAGAAGGAGATTGTGATTGTGCTCGATCATCGGCAAGCCGCCGATGCCGGAGCCGATCGCCACGCCGATGCGATCGGCATTCTCCTCGGTGCACTCGATCCCGGCATCGGCGATCGCCTGGGCGCCCGCGGCGATGCCGTACTGGATGAACAGGTCCATCTTGCGGGCATCCTTGGGATTCAGGTAGGGACTGATATCGAAGTCCTTGACCGATCCCCCGAAGCGGGTATTGGAGCCGCTGACATCGAAATGCTCGATCGGGGCGACACCGCTCCTGCCGGCCAGGATACTGGCCCAGCTCTCGTCGACGGAATTTCCGACCGGCGTGACCAGGCCGATACCCGTCACCACTACCCTTCTACGAGCCATCCGCTTTCCTCCAGACATCCTTGGTGCAACGACGACCGATCCACCGGTGCCGATTGCGACACAGTATACCCGAGTCTCCCTGTCCTTTGCCGACCTGGCAAGTGACATACATACGAGAGCCGCCCGACAATTGGGGCGGCTCTCGTTGGAGATGCAATCTCCGGAAGGTCAACTCGCGGCTCTCACCGCCACTCGGCTTGCCGGTGGCTTACTGGTGGGAGTTCACGTAGTCGATGGCTTCCTGAACGGTGGTGATCTTCTCGGCTTCCTCGTCGGGAATCTCGGTATCGAACTCCTCTTCGAGCGCCATGACCAGCTCGACCGTATCCAGGGAATCAGCGCCCAGATCTTCGGTGAAGGAAGAGGAATTCTGGATGTTTTCTTCCTTGACGTTCAGGCGCTCGGCCACAACCTTCTTAACGCGCTCTTCGATGGTGCTCATTATGACGTACTCCAGTCGTTCACATTAGCCGTTCAGAGAACCAGCCACTTAGTATCCGCAAGCCAAAACTGCGGGGTAGTGTATAGATGCCCCCCGGTGGACGCAACCGCCCGAAACGGGGAGCATCAACGCATGTTCATGCCACCGTTGACGTGCAGGGTTTCGCCGGTAATGTACCCCGCCGTCTCCCCCGTGAGAAAGCCAACCGCGGCGGCGATTTCCTCGGGCTGACCGAGTCGCGATAGCGGAATTTGTCCCAGCAGCATCTTGTGTTGCTCCTCGGGCAGGGCCTCTGTCATCTCGGTGGCGATAAAGCCCGGCGCCACACAATTCACGGTAATGGCACGCGACGATACCTCACGAGCCAGGGCCCGGGCAAAGCCTTCCATCCCGGCTTTGGCTGCAGCGTAGTTGGTCTGGCCAAGATTGCCCATGGATGCCACCACGGAACTGATGCACAGGATACGCCCGAAACGGGCCTTGGTCATGCCACGCAGGCACGCCTTGCTGACACGATAGACCGACTTGAGATTGGTATCGATGACCGCATCCCAGTCGTCCTCCTTCATGCGCATCAACAGGTTGTCTCGGGTGATCCCGGCGTTGTTGACCAGGATGGTCGGCGCGCCGAATTCCTCGCTAATCGACTTGATCACCTCATCGACACTGGCCTGGTCAGTGACGTCCAGGCGACGCCCTGCCCCCTGTATCCCCAGGTCACGAAGGTCATCATCGATACGCCGGGCGCCGTCGTCACTGGTGGCCGTGCCGATCACGATACGACCCTGACGCCCCAGTTCATGGGCGATGGCCCTTCCGATCCCACGGCTGGCGCCGGTAACCAGGGCCACTCTAGCTTCGGTTGTCATGGTGCGTCACCTTGGTGCTGAAGTGAAATTATCCAATGGCGTCGGGTGTCAGGAGGCGTCGCGGGCCAGTGCCAGGGCAGACTCGAGACTGTCGGGGTCGTTGACCGCCAGCCCCTTGCTGCCCCGAGAGATCCGCTTGCCCAGGCCAGTCAGAACCTTGCCCGGCCCGCATTCGATGAAGACGCCCGCGCCTCCGCCCACCATGGACTCGACGCAGTCCGTCCAGCGTACCGGTTGATAGAGCTGCTCGATCAAGCGGGTACGCAGGGTCTCGACATCGGCATGGGCCTGGGCATCGACATTCTGTACCACGGTGTAGCGCGGCGGCCGCAGGTCGATGTCGTCGAATGCCTCGGCAAAGCGCTCGGCGGCCGGACGCATCAGCGCACAGTGCGATGGCACCGATACCGGCAAGGGCATGGCACGCTTGGCACCGGCCTGCTGACACCGCACGATGGCACGCTCGACAGCGGCCCTGGAACCGGCGATGACCACCTGACCCGGGGCATTATAGTTGACGGCGCTGACCACATCCCCCTCGGCGGCCTCGGCGCAGGCCTTCTCGACCTCGGCATCCTCCAGGCCGAGGATGGCCGCCATACCACCCTCACCCTTGGGCACGGCCTGCTGCATGGCCTCACCGCGAAACTTCACCAACTGGACCCCCTGGGCGAAGGGCAGCGCACCGGCGCACACCATGGCGCTGTACTCGCCCAGGCTATGGCCGGCCATCGCGCCGGGCCTGGGGCCTTCCAGCTCCTGCCAGACACGCCAGATCGCCACACTGGCGCTGAGTAGGGCCGGCTGGGTGCAGGCGGTGGCATTGAGCGACTCCTCAGGACCCTCCTGGACGACCTGCCAGAGGTCATAACCGAGAGCATCGGATGCCTCCTCGAAGGTGGTGCCCACCACGCTGTAACGTTCCGCCAGTTCCCGCAACATGCCGACCTGCTGGGAACCCTGACCGGGAAACACGAGGGCGAGAGGTTGAGCCATGTCTTTTACCCTTACTCTTGATGACTTTCGGCAGGGTCCGGCGACGCCGGACCCGGAATGCCGGATCCTTCATCGAATCGAGATGGAGGGGTCGCCTCCATGGCCGAGCGGCGCTTCCCGAGTTCGGCGGCGAGCCTGACCGGCAGATCGTGACGGACTTCTTGAACGGCGCGACTCAGGGCGAAGTGGAACCCCGTCGCGTCGGCACCACCGTGGCTCTTGATGACGATCCCGGCGAGCCCGAGCAGGCTGGCACCATTATAGCGTACCGGATCCAGCTCCCCCTTGAGTCGCCGGAGCGCAGGCCTCGCCAGCAGCCCCACCAGGCGACTGCTCCAGTGGGCAACGAAGGTCGCCTGGACCCTCTCCACCAGCATCCTCGCCAGGCCTTCACTGGCCTTGAGCACCGCATTGCCGACGAAGCCATCACAGACCACCACGTCCATCGCGCCGCTGAAGATGCCATCGCCTTCCACGTAGCCGCAATAGGCCATGTCGGACTGGCGACGCAGGAGCGCATCGGCTCGGCGAACGCTGGCCGTCCCCTTGGTTCCCTCGACACCGACATTGAGCAAGGCCACACGTGGCGCCGAGATTCCATCGACGAGCCGTGCCATGGCCTCGCCCATGAGGGCGAAATCCACCAGGCGTTAGGCCGATGCCTCGACGTTGGCGCCCAAGTCGAGCAGATAGCAACGGCCACGGTTGCGCGTCGGAATGGCGGTGCTGATGGCCGGACGGGGAATCCCGGGCAGCGTGCCCAGGGAGCGCCGGGCGAGGGCCATCAAGGCCCCGGTATTGCCCGCACTGACCCCCGCCTGCGCCTCGCCGCGCGAAAGGCAGTCGAGCATTCGCCCCATGCTGGTGGTCTGGCCATGGCGAAGCGCGTCGGAAAGCGACTGGCCCTGACCGATGACGCTGGGCGCATCGACGATCTGCAGACGCGAACCTGCCGCGACCAGCGGCCGCGGCAGGCAGGAAACCTCGTCCTCGAGTTGCCGTCGGGGACCGAAGAGCCGGATCTCGAGGGCGGGATCCGCGATGGCAGCGCCGGCTGCCCCCTGAACGGCGGCACGGGGACCCAGGTCCCCGCCCATGGCGTCAACGGCAATACGCACGATCGGTCAGAACCCCGACTTCAGCCGAGACAGGCTGGCTTCAGACCTCGACGACTTTGCGACCCCGATAGTAGCCATCGGGAGCCACATGATGGCGAAGGTGCGTCGTGCCGGTTTCCTTGTCCTGGGACAGGGCCGGCGCGGTCAGCGCATCGTGACTACGACGCATGCCACGCTTGGAACGGGTCTTGCGGGTCTTTTGAACTGCCATGGGATGTCACTCCAGAGTGCAATGTTGCAATCGATGATGAATCAGGATTTGTCCTTGAGACGCTTGAGCACCTCGAACGGACTCTCAGGGGGCGCCGCGGCCCCACTGGTCAGCTGGTCGCGCGAGACGTTGCAATCGGCCTCGTCGTGGTAAACCACCTGGGGAAGGCTGAGGATCAATTCATCTTCCACCATCGCCAGCAGGTTCAGCTGTTCGTCTTCCACCAGTACCGGCTCATGGGTGCTGGGTAGTTCCGCCGCCAAGGCATCGCTTGACACCATGCCCAGCAGGAATTCGCTCTCCACGGACGTGTCGATCCGTGAGAGGCAGCGTCGACAAGGCAGCTGCAGGGACGCCTCGAGATGTCCGCGTATCTGCCGTCGACCCTGGGTATCGATACCGAAATCGAGCCAGACACGGCAGTCGCCGGACTGTGACCCGACCGCTTCGGCCAGGCGCGCAAAACCGTCGAGAGGCATCACCCCTTCAAGGTGTTCTTCTCGAGCCGCGAGCCTGTAGGGCTCGATCCAGCGGGGGAGCAGTGAGGTCGACATAGGCGCGCAATGATAGGCACTCGCCCTCTTCCTGTCAAAGCCTGTCACTCGTGGCACGACAAGGCATTACAATGGCCGCTTCCACCCGATGATCATGGAGACAACCGCATGTCACGCCTCGTCCTTGCTTCAGGTTCACGCTGGCGCCGCCAATTGCTCGAACGCCTGGGCATCCCCTTCCACTGGGCCAGTCCCGACATCGATGAAACTCCCCTGCCCGGGGAGCCCCCCGAGGCACTGGTCCACCGCCTGGCACTGGCCAAGGCCCGTCGACTGGCCGAGGACTGGCCAGACCACCTGATCATCGGCTCGGACCAGGTGGCCGTCTTCGCCGGCGACATCCTCGGCAAGCCCGGCGACGAGGCGACCGCAAGGGCCAACCTGGCACGCTTCTCGGGGAACCGGGTGCATTTCCTCACCGGCCTGGCGCTGCTCGACACCCGCCACTGCACCCATCGCGTGTGCCACGAGCGTTACGACGTGGTATTCCGACAACTGAGCGACATCGAGATCCTTCACTATGTCGACAGGGAGAAGCCGCTGGACAGCGCCGGCAGCTTCCGCATGGAAGGACTCGGCATCGCGCTCTTCGAGACACTGGAAGGCAAGGATCCCAATACCCTGATCGGCCTCCCCCTGATTCGCCTCTGCGAACTGCTGCGCGAGGCGGGCCTGGATCCGTTGGCGGCCGGGGGCTGATGGATGAGCGCTAGTACAGCTGGTAGCGCAGCGGGGAGACCGATGACGGCAGGCCCAGCCACTCGGCGGCGATGATTCCCAGCCGCCGCGACAACCGCTCGAGCGGGTCGATACCCGGGGTATAATCACGGGTCATGGGCTCGGGCAAGCGCTCGCGGGCCAGCATATCGAGGTTGCCGATAGTGTCGATCAGGCCCAGTTCGAGCGCCTGCTCCCCGCTCCAGACCAGACCCGAAAAGAGCCGATCATCGCGGGAGAGTCGATCGCCGCGCCCTTCCCGGACATCGGCGATGAACTGGTCATGGGTGGTCTCGAGGACGCCCTGCCAGAAATCGCGCTGCTCGGGCGACACCGTCGAGAAGGCATCCAGGAAGGCCTTGTTTTCCCCGGCGGCGAAGACCCGGCGCTCCACGCCGAGACGCTCGATGGCCTCCTGGAACCCGAAACCGGCGGAAACGACACCGATCGACCCTACCAGGCTCGCCGGCGCGGCGACCACTTCATCCGCCGCCGCGGCGATATAGTAGGCACCACTGGCACCGATGTCCTCGATCACCGCGATGATCGGCTTGTCGCCCTCCCCGCGGAGTCGCATGATTTCCTCGAAGATACGCTGGGACTGCACCGGACTCCCCCCGGGGCTATTGATGTGCAACACCACGGCCGTGGCATCAGCCGATTCCCAGGCGCGGTTCAAGCCCTCGATGATCCGCTCGGCACTGGCCCGCGATTCCGTGTCGATGACCCCCTGCACCTTGACGATCCCCAGGTGAGGACCCGCGGGAACCGAGGTGCCGGGGGATCCGAAGATGCCGTAGACGCTGAGCCCGATCGTCGTCAGGATCAGGGCCGCGAACAGGAAGCGGAAGAAGAGTTTCCAGCGCCGCGAGCGGCGCTGCTCCACCAGAATGCCGCCGATCCAGCGATCCAGGATATCGACCTGGGCCAGACGCTGGCGTTCTCGCAGGGTCTCGGCATCCTCACCCGTGGCGGTGATCGGGGGCGGTCCCTGCGGCTTGTCGTCCTGCCCGCCCGCGCGAGGGCGTTCGGGGCCCTGGGTCCAGGGGTCCTCGTGCTTGTCGTCGCTCATGGTCATCCTGTCATTGAAGGCCCTGGTTCGAGGCCCTGGTTCGAAGCCATAGTTCAAGGCCGTGGTTCAAGGCGGTTCCTGAAATCAGCCGTGCAGCCAGTCGAAGAGATCCACTGCCGAGTCGGCGGTGAATACCGGACGACTGGCCGCCAGTCGTTGCGGTGCATGGACACCATAGCTCACCGCGACACGTTCCATTCCCAGGGTGCGTGCCATCTCGAGATCATATTCGGTGTCACCGACCATCACTGCTTCCCCGACATCGACGCCGAGTTCAACGAGGAGTTCCTCGAGCATCCGCGGATGCGGCTTGGAGAGCGTCTCGTCTGCCGTGCGGCTGGCGTGAAACCAGCGGCCGGTGCCGGTCTCGCGAAAGATCCTCTCCAAGCCGCGACGGCTCTTGCCGGTGGCCACGGCAAGACGCTGCCCCGGCCTGGCACGCAATCTGGCCAGCCCCGTTTCCACACCAGGGAAGAATGACATGGGTGTGGTGTCACCCTGCACGAAATGAAAGGCGTAGCGATCACGCAGGCGCTCGGCTTGCTGGGCATCGATGCCGGGGCAGAGGCTGGCGATCGCTTCGGGCAACCCTAGGCCGATGATGTTGCTGATACTCTGTGCAGAGAGCTCTCCCCATTCTGCCTCACGTGCCGCCACCTGCATGCTGGAGACGATCCGCGCCTCGGCGTCCATCAGGGTGCCGTCCCAGTCGAAGATCACCAGTCGATAACGCATCTCGCCTCCCGTATCAGTTCGCTCGACGGGCACGATCGAGGACCGCCCGGAGGTCATCGGGGAGTGGCGCACGGATCGACACCGGGCGACCACTGGTGGGTTCGGGAAAACTCAGGGAAGCGGCATGCAGGAAGAGCCGCGTCAGGCCCAGCCCTGCCGACAGCCGCACGCCCTGTCGTGAACCGTACTTGTCATCGCCCAGCAGGGGGTAGCCGGCATGGGCGGCATGCACACGGATCTGATGGGTCCGCCCGGTCACTGGCTCGGCCTCCATCAGGGTCACCTCGGGAAAGGCCTCCTGCACATGAAAGCGCGTCCGCGCCATCTTGCCTTGCGGGTCGACCCTGACCCGACGCTCGCCGTTACCCGCCTCATAGCGCTCGAGGGGGGCACTGATGAAATCACGCTTGGGGGGCCAGCGACCCGCGACCAGGGCCAGGTACTGCTTATCCATCTGATGCTGCTTGAGGGACGCATTGAGCGCCAGCAGGGCCGGGCGCGACTTGGCCAGCAACAGGCAACCCGAGGTGTCCCGATCGAGCCGGTGCACCAGTTCCAGGAAATCGAGATCCTCGCGTACTTGGCGCAAGGCCTCGATGAGCCCGATCTTGATGCCACTACCCCCGTGCACCGCCAGGCCCGATGGCTTGTTGATGACCAGCCAGTCGCGCCCTTCTACCAAGACATTCCCGGCGAGCAGGTTGCGCAGGTTATCGCTGACGTCTCGCACCGCCTCCCGGGGCGCCAGCTTGAGCGGTGGAATGCGCACCAAGTCGCCCAGTGCCAGGCGAGTATCGGCCTTGACCCGCTTCTTGTTGACCCGCACCTCGCCCTTGCGAACGATACGATAGATCAGCGACCTCGGCACGCCCTTGACACGCGTCATCAGGAAGTTGTCAACGCGCTGGCCGACCTGACCCTCGGTCACTTCCACCCACTGCACTTCTTGTCCTTCGGCCATGCGTCCACTCCACTGCCTGACCCGGGGACCTGTCCCACGGAAAGGCGCATTCTAACGCACCAGGCGCCCGGCTGCGCCAATTGCCGACGACGGCGGTAACTGGTATATTGTCAAGTCGCTCCCATGGGCACATCAGCCCTGATTGCGCCTGCTCTACAGACACGCAGGCCGGAGCGAAAAGTTCAGGCCGCGACGGCGCTACCGCGTCCCGCCGCCCAGCAGCAACAGCACAAAACCGTAAACGATTTTTTAAAGCCACGCCCGGATCCCCCGCCACTTCCTCAGTCACGAAGTGGTCAGAGGCCACGGGAAACCTTCAACAGCGTGCCGAAGGCCGGCGTTGGCGAATCGATGAATGCCAGGTGTTGGCGGTGACTGCAGGGCCGGATGGGAGATATCCCACCGAAACATGTCCTGCCTCCGCCCCGTACTCTAAGCGGTCATGCCCGGACAGGCGTTCTAATGGATCTGCCGGTTCAGCGCATGGCCAAGTGCCATTTCGCATGCGCGAGATGTGCCGGGCACAAGCACGCAGCACCCAGAGGTTCGCCTACGTCTTCGCCAAGTGGTCGCCTGGTGGCGCGCCAGGACTTGCGAGACGACATGAAAAGAATGCTCATCAATGCGACCCAGCCCGAAGAGCTGCGCGTCGCCCTGGTCGATGGTCAGCGGCTGTTCGACCTTGACATCGAATCCGGTGCACGGGAACAGAAGAAAGCCAACATCTACCGCGGCAAGATCACCCGGGTAGAACCCTCCCTCGAGGCCGCCTTCGTCGACTTCGGCGCCGATCGGCACGGCTTCCTGCCCCTGAAGGAAATCTCCCGCGACTATTTCCTGAAGGAAACCTCCGGCCGCCCCAGCATCAAGGAGGTCCTCAAGGAAGGCCAGGAAGTCATCGTCCAAGTCGACAAGGAGGAGCGCGGCAACAAGGGCGCGGCGCTGACCACCTTCATCAGCCTCGCCGGCCGTTTCCTGGTACTGATGCCCAACAACCCCAAGGCCGGCGGCATCTCCCGGCGTATCGAAGGGGACGAGCGCAATCAGCTCAAGGACGCCATCGGCATGCTCACCGTGCCCGACAAGATGGGCCTGATCGTGCGCACCGCCGGTATCGGTCGTTCCCCCGAGGAACTCCAGTGGGATCTGGACTACCTGGTTCAGGTCTGGGAATCCATCACCTCGGAAGCGGGAAAGCGCCCGGCGCCCTTCCTGATCTACCGTGAATCCAATGTCATCATTCGCGCCATGCGTGACTACCTCCGCCAGGACATCGGCGAGGTATTGATCGACAGTGAAGTGGTCCATCAGGAGGCACTGACCTTCATCCGCCAGGTGATGCCCTCCTACCAGCAGAAGATCAAGCTGTACGTCGACGAGGTACCGCTCTTCTCGCGCTTCCAGATCGAGTCACAGATCGAGACCGCCTACGAGCGCGAGGTCAATCTGCCCTCGGGGGGGTCCATCGTCATCGACCACACCGAGGCTCTGGTCTCCATCGACATCAACTCGGCGCGCGCCACCCGTGGCAGCGACATCGAGGAGACCGCCCTGCAGACTAACTCGGAGGCCGCCGACGAGATCGCCCGTCAGCTGCGTCTACGCGACATCGGTGGCCTGGTGGTGATCGATTTTATCGACATGAGCCCGGCGCGCAACCAGCGCGAGGTCGAGAACCGCATGCGCGACGCCCTCAAGCTCGACCGCGCCCGCGTGCAGATCGGCCGCATATCGCGCTTTGGCCTCATGGAGATGTCCCGCCAGCGCCTGCGCCCCTCGCTGGGCGAGACCAGCGGCGTGGTCTGCCCGCGCTGTGACGGCCAGGGCACCATCCGCGACGTGCGCTCCATCTCGCTGTCGATCATGCGCCTCATCGAGGAAGAGGCGATGAAGGAGCGCAGCGCCCAGATCCGCGCCATCCTGCCGGTCCCGGTAGCGACCTACCTGCTCAACGAAAAACGCAGCGTTCTGGCGGATATCGAAGCACGTCAGGACGTGCGCGTCTTGCTGCTGCCTAATCCGGATATGGACACCCCGCACTACGACGTCCAACGTCTGCGCGATGATCACATGGACGAAGAAGGTGCTTCCCTGTCGAGCTTCGAGCTTTCCACGGACACCGAAGTCGGCAAGGAGCCGGACCCCGGCTTTACCCCGCCGGCCATGCGTGACGAAGCAGCCGTCAAAAGTGTGGTGCATAGTGCCCCTGCCCCGACGTCCCTGCAAAAGGATCATCCAGCGGCTCCGACACCGGAGCCGGAACCGACGGCACCTCCAGCAGCGACGCCCAGCAGATCGCGGGCAGCACCTGCGCCTAGCGCATCCGCACCCAGAGCACCAGTCGCACCCGCACCTCGCGGCGAGGCCTCTCCC
>JAGXGN010000175.1 GCA_024636705.1 Halomonas sp. | reverse complement strand
GTAGTCGCGGGTCGTCCAGTCCATCATCGGCGCCACTGAGAAGGTTCGGTCTAGCTGGTGCATCGGCATCACGGTGGAGTTCGGAAGAGGAACACATTCTACCAGTCGTGTCGGCAGTTCATAAGGCGCATCGGGAAATACCGACGCGCACAAAAACCAAGGCCCGCATCAGCGGGCCTTGGTGATCTGAGCCTCACGGCTCGCGAAATCAGACTAATCGATGATCAGACGACTTCGATGTTAGAGGCCTGAAGGCCTTTCTTGCCCTGAACCACATCGAAAGAGACCTGCTGACCGTCCTGGAGGGACTTGAAGCCATCGGCCTTGATTTCGGAGAAGTGGGCAAAGAGATCATCGCCGCCATCGGTGGGCGTGATGAAACCAAAACCTTTTGCGTCATTGAACCACTTGACTGTGCCAGTAGACATGAACTGTCTCCTTTCGCGCTTTGCGCTTTAACAATAATTGCCGGGTGATGCCCCGAGTCGTAGTGGGAAAAACAAGGGATATGACCAGACAACCGAAAGGATTCGACTACTGCGTACAATATGCGTCTTGCTAACCAACTGCGAGTACTATGCCATTGATACCGGTCGAGGTCAATGTCCAGTCCGGATGGCGCCAGGCATACGCCATTGGCCCCAGCCCTGCAGGCCACTGAATCAGCCACGATGCCTGATCGGTGCGTCGTTGTCGAGTGGCGGGTGTGGCGCGCATACTGCGAGGGAGCCGGCTTGCCCGCCTATCACCAACCACTCTTGGGGAGAGACGACTGCATGGACGAGAAGCCCACAGAGGTGAGTGACAGAACGCCTAGTTGTCTCGATCACTCTCGGCGCGGTGGTAGTCTTGAGGTCAATCAATCGGGTAGGGGACATGCATGAAGGCGTGGCGTCGATGGTGCTGCACGGTAGTCGTGGCGATATGGGTGGTGGGCTGCGGCGGCAGCGAGGAGCCGACCGGCGACCCGACTCCGGTGGCCGAGATGGCCGATGAGTCGCCCGAGCCTTCGACGGAGGCGGCGCCCGATGTGCCGCCCTTCGACGAGGTGCTGATGATCGATGTCGCGTCGCGGCTGGGCCAGGACCGTCGCCTGACGGTGGAAGGCGAGACCAACCTGCCCGATGACACGCGTCTGCAGGTGCTGGTGGAGCGAGACCTCAGCGGGGTGCGCTGGCGGGAGCGCGTGTCGGTGGCCCAGGGCGGCTTCGTGGCCGGCCCCTTCGGCCCCACCAGCGGGCTGCCCGATGGCGGCTATCTCGTCACGGTCGATGTGCAGGAGGGAAGTGTCCAGCCTGACTCGGTGCGTGACAGGCTGGGCAAGGAGAACCAGCATCTCCAGGGGCCCCTGGTAGAGCAGTCGCGCCATGGCCTGGGGCAGGTGGCCAGCTACAGCCAGCGTTTCCTGGTGGGCAGCGAGACACGCCGAACCCTCGATCATGTCGAGGTGACGAAAGTGGAATAGCGCCTCAGAGCTGCTGGCCGCGCCAGTGGCCCACCAGCTTGCCGATCAGCCGGCAAGCGGGCGTGTAGGGCATGAGCTCCTCACTGCCCTGGCGCTGGAAGACCAACTCCTCGGTGGCGCCCTGGGTGACCCGGCGGACGGACAGGACGCCATCATCCTCGATGAGGTAGAGCCCGGGCTGGCGGAAGATGTCGCTGGGCGCGATAGCGACCAGGTCTCCTTCGGCGAGGAAGTCGAATTGCTCGCCGGGGGCCGGGGTCACCAGATGGCAGGCGCCGTCCCAGTTCTGGCCGGGGACCATCTCGATCGGCAGCTCGATGACCCGCTGCTTGCCGTCCTCCCAGGGGAGCGGCGGTTGGCTGCGCAGGTAGAGGGGCGAGGCGTGTGATCCCTCATCCTCGAGCAGCCGCGACAGCGGGCAGTTCAGCGCCTGAGCCAGCGCGACCAGGCGCTCGTGACCGATCTGCTTGATGGCACCGGACTCCCAATAGGAGATGGTGACGTCTGAGACACCGACCCTGCGAGCCAGGGCCGCCTTGTTGAGATTGGCCGCTAGCCTGAGTGTCTTGATACGAGGGCCTAACGAATCCATCACTTTTTCCTGTCCACTTTTGTTGAAGGCCATGATCATCTGTCATCTGTTTGCAGTATGCAATGCCGCGTTCCATGTTCGCCACTGTCACCCGTCAATGATTCCGTCCCGCGGCTGCCCGGTGACCTCCAGGTGCGTATAATGCGGCCATCACCCCGGTTCGGGGGTCATTCTCAACGACAGGACCCAGGACGACATGACTGTACGCACGCGTATCGCGCCGTCACCCACCGGCGACCCCCATGTGGGTACCGCCTATATTGCCCTGTTCAATCTGTGCTTCGCTCGCCAGCATGGCGGCCAGTTCATCCTGCGCATCGAGGATACCGATCGCGCCCGTTCCACGGCGGAGTCCGAGCAGATGATCCTCGACTCCCTGCGTTGGCTGGGGCTGGAATGGGACGAGGGCCCAGACGTCGGCGGCCCCCATGGCCCCTATCGTCAGAGCGAACGAGGGACACTCTACGCCGAATACGCCCGGCAGTTGATCGCCTCGGGTCATGCCTTCAAGTGCTATCGAACGGCGGAAGAACTGGATGAACTGCGGGAATCACGCAAGGCCGCCGGCATGCACCTGGCCCTCAAGCCCGCTGATCTGGCCCTGGCGCCTGATGAGGTGAAGCGTCGTGAGGGGGAAGGATGGCCCTATGTGGTGCGCATGCAGGTGCCGGTGGATGGGTCCTGTGTCATGGATGACATGCTGAGGGGGCCCATCGAGGTGGACTGGGCCCAGGTGGATGCCCAGATCCTGCTCAAGTCCGACGGCATGCCCACCTATCACCTGGCCAATGTGGTGGATGATCACCTGATGGGGATCACCCATGTGCTGCGCGGCGAGGAGTGGATCAATTCCGCGCCCAAGCACCAGCTGCTCTATGAGTATTTCGGCTGGAAGATGCCTGTCCTCTGCCACATGCCGCTGCTGCGCAATCCGGACAAGTCGAAGCTCTCCAAGCGCAAGAATCCGACCTCGATCAATTACTATCGGCGCATGGGTTTCCTGCCCCAGGCCGTGACCAACTACCTGGGACGCATGGGCTGGTCCATGCCCGACGAGCGGGAGAAATTCAGCCTCGACGAGATGATGACCCACTTCGATATCCAGCGGGTCTCGCTGGGGGGGCCGGTGTTCGACCTCGAGAAGCTGACCTGGCTCAACGGTGTCTACATTCGCGAGGAACTCGACGACAAGGCTTTCCTGAAGGCGCTGATGGACTGGGCCTTCAACGAGGCCTATGTCAGCGAGATCCTGCCCCAGGTACGCCCGCGAGTGGAAACCCTGTCCGACGTGGCGCCGCTGGCCGGCCACTTCTTTTCCGGCCTGCCCGCCATCGATGGGGGGAGTTTCGATGACATCAGGCTCGCCCGCGAAGAACTGCTCAAGCTGTTGCAGTTCCTGGTATGGCGTCTGGAGACCCTGGCGGCCTGGCACAAGGAGGCCCTGCTGGTTGAAGTGAAATCCCTGGCCGGCCATTTCGACCTGAAGATGAAGGCCTTCCTGGCCCCGGTATTCATTGCCATTACCGGCTCCAGTACCAGTACTTCGGTGATGGATGCCATGGCGATCCTGGGTTCCGACATGACCCGTGCCCGCCTGCGCCATGCCATCGATGTGCTTGGCGGCGTTTCCAAGAAGCAGGCCAAGCGGTTCGAGAAGGAATTCAGGGAGCTTGAAGCGCCGGGCGTGTAAAAAATGGTTGACGAAGGCGTGGATAATCAGTAGCCTACGCTCGTCGTCGCGACAGGAGTCGCGTAGCGAGACGGGGCCTTAGCTCAGCTGGGAGAGCGCGACACTGGCAGTGTCGAGGTCAGCGGTTCGATCCCGCTAGGCTCCACCATCTCATCTCGACGGCTGTTTACGTCCCATTCGTCTAGTGGTCCAGGACACCGCCCTTTCACGGCGGTAACAGGGGTTCGAACCCCCTATGGGACGCCATCCCCGATGGCCTCGGCTTTTCCCCCTTCATGTTCTTTTCCTTGTCTGTCTGCGCCCTGACGCCTTTCTCGTCGGCGGTATTTGCGTGCCTGATTCATCGATATCGCCCTTGACTTGTCCACTTTACTTAATTCGCGATAGGACGCCTGTCATTGCCTGGCCGTAACCCCGCATTGTTGCGGGGTTTTCCATTTAATTCTTTTAAAACAATGAGTTAAAATAGGTCAAAAATTGATCAATCTAAGGTCTTTCCCCTGTTCATGGCGATTTCATGGCGTTTGTGCAGGGTTGTGAACAGGCTTATCCACAGATTATGTGGAAAACGTATCCCGCCTTTCGGCAGGGAAATCGAGTGCGTGGAAGTGGAGAAATGTCAATCGCGTCCAGCGTGGAATGTCCGCCGTGTCGAAGGCTGGGCGGATGTGAGGAGGCCGTGACGAAAGGATGACGGCCACCCGGGTGGGTGGCCTGAGGAAGGGGTGATCTTACCTAGTGCTTTTCCACCGCACGCAGGCGACGCAGCAGCGAAGTGGTGTCCCAGCGGCCACCGCCCAGGACCTGGACGTCGGCGTAGAACTGGTCAACCAACGCCGTCACGGGCAGTCGGGCCTGAAGGCGACGCGCCTGGTCCAGGCAAATCCCAAGGTCCTTGCGCATCCAGTTCACCGCGAAGCCATGCTCGTACTCATCCGCGATCATGGTCTTGTGGCGATTCTCCATCTGCCAGGAGCCGGCCGCGCCCTTGGAGATGACATCGACCACCCGTTGCTGGTCGAGGCCCGCCTGCTCGGCGAAGTGCATTCCTTCCGCCAGCCCCTGGACGAGTCCGGCGATGCAGATCTGGTTGACCATCTTGGTCAGCTGGCCGCTGCCGGCTGGGCCCATCAGGGTGACGGCCTTGCCGTAGTGGTCGAGCGCCGGACGGGCCGTGTCGAAGTCCGCCTCGCTGCCACCGCACATGATGGTCAGAGCGCCGTTTTCGGCCCCCTGCTGGCCGCCGGAGACCGGGGCGTCGAGAAAGCCGATGCCCTTGTCGCGACAGGCCGCATCGAGCTCCTCGGCAAGATCCGCCGAGGCGGTGGTGTGATCGACCAGCAGGCTGCCGGCGGCCATCCCCTCCAGGACCCCGCCGTCGCCCGTTGTGACCTGGCGGACGTCATCGTCGTTGCCCACGCAGACCAGTACCAGATCGGCATCCTGAGCCGCTTCCCGGTGTGTCGCGTGGTGGCTGCCACCATGCTCGGCGGTCCAGGCCTCGGCCTTCTCGCTGGTGCGGTTGTAGACCCGGACCGAGAGGCCTGCCTTGGCCAGGTGGCCGGCCATGGGATAACCCATGACGCCCAGGCCGATAAAGGCGACTGTCGAAATACGCTTGCTCATCCTGACGATTCCCTCTTGTTGGGTGGTCTTGGAGGTAATGATGCAGAAAGCCGCCCGTGGGCGGCTTTCTGCAGAGTGTACCACTGGCTCGGCACCTTACTTGGCGGGATAGTCGCGCTGGGTATGGCCGATATACAACTGGCGAGGACGGCTGATCTTGTAGTCGCCCGTGATCATCTCGTGCCAGTGGGAGATCCAGCCGATGGTGCGGGACACGGCGAAGATGACGGTGAACATGTTCTTGGGGATGCCCATGGCCTTGAGGATGATCCCGGAGTAGAAGTCGACGTTCGGATAGAGCTTGCGCTCGATGAAGTAGTCGTCTTCCAGGGCGATCTGCTCGAGGCGCTTGGCGATCTTGAGCTGCGGGTCATCGGCCCTGCCGAGTTCGCTCAAGACCTCGTCACAGGTCTCCTTCATGACCTTGGCACGCGGGTCGAAGTTGCGGTAGACGCGGTGACCGAAGCCCATCAGCTTGAAGTTGTGATCCTTGTCCTTGGCGCGGTCGACGTAGCGCTGGATGTTTTCCTCGGAGTCGTCGCCGATCTCGTCCAGCATGTTCAGGACGGCTTCGTTCGCGCCACCATGTGCCGGGCCCCAGAGCGCGGCGATGCCGGCGCTGATGCAGGCGAAGGGATTGGCGCCGGTAGAGCCGGCCAGCCGTACCGTCGAGGTGGAGGCGTTCTGCTCATGATCGGCATGGAGCATGAAGATGCGGTCCATGGCCTTGGCGAACACCGGGTTGATCTTGTACTCCTCGCAGGGGTTGCTGAACATCATGTAGAGGAAGTTCTCTGCATAGCTCAGGTCGTTGCGCGGGTAGTTGAAGGGTTGGCCGATGTTGTACTTGTAGGACATCGCCGCCAGGGTCGGCATCTTGGCGATCAGGCGGATCGCGCTGATCTCGCGGTCTTCGGCTACCGTGATGTCCATGTGGTCATGGTAGAAGGCGGCCAGGCCACCGACGACACCACAGATGATCGACATCGGGTGGGCGTCGCGACGGAAGCCCTTGAAGAAGTTATTGATCTGGTCGTGGACCATGGTGTGGTTGGTGATGCGGCTCTCGAAGTCGCTGTACTGCTCGGTGCTGGGGAGTTCGCCGAACATCAGCAGGTAGCTTAGCTCGATGAAGTTGGATTCCTTGGCCAGCTGGTCGATGGGATAGCCGCGGTGCAGCAATATGCCCTTGCCACCGTCGATGTAGGTGATGGCGGATTCGCAGGCCGAGGTCACCATGAAGCCGGGATCGTAGGTGAAGAGACCTTCCGCACCCAGTTTGCGGACATCGATGACATCGGGCCCCACGGTGCCCGAATAGATCGGCAGATCGATCGACGCGTCCAGGCCGTCTACCGTCAGTGTCGCTTTTCTGTCAGCCATGGTGGCCTCCTGTCGAGTACGTGGTTGGTCGAAATCTCGTTGTTTCGCTTACGCCGTCGGCGAAAAGTTTTGCCCACTATAGAAGCGTCCCAGCGATTGTCAATTAGCCCATGGCGAGGGGTTGGTTGTACGACATCTTTGATATTATTTAGGTTCTGTATAGATAATGGTGCCTTGCACCATCATGGCGCGCCGGGGCCGGTTTGACGGGACACCTGCAGGCTTCCGCCTTTGGGTACCGGCTTGCACCATGGTCTAGTCTGATCCGTGCTCATTTGTCATGGGAGGGTCGCGGCCCTATAATCTTTCCGCGCGACAGGCAGGAAAAAGGCGGCGCTTGTCACACCCCGACAATGGCCGCCTCCTTCCCGAAACCACCGCTCGCTCGGGCCAGTTCGACATGATCCAGAGTGGGCCAAGAGAGTGTGTATAGAGCCGTGAATAGCAAACGACCCGTAAATCTGGATCTCACCACCATACAGTTTCCCCTTCCCGCCCTGACGTCGATCGTTCATCGCATCACGGGGGTCATCCTCTTCATCGGCCTGATCTTCGCCTTCTGGGCCCTGGACACGTCACTGTCGTCTCCGCTGGGCTTCGAGGCCGTGCGTGACACCCTGGCCAACAACGTCCTGGCCAAGTTGACCACCTGGGGGCTGTTGTCGGCGCTGGCCTTCCATCTCGTCGCCGGCATCAAGCATCTACTGATGGACATGGACATCGGCGTGACCCTCGAGGGTGGCGTCAAGAAGGCACAGGTCACCGTGGTGGTGAGTGTCGTTCTGATCATTCTGGCGGGAGTCTGGGTATGGTAACCAACATCACGAACCTGGGTCGCAGTGGCCTCTCCGATTGGATGATACAGCGTGTATCGGCCGTTATCCTGGCATTCTACGCCCTCTTCATCGTTCTCTATCTGCTGTTCAATCCCGGTCTCGATTACGCCGCCTGGAGCGGGCTCTTCTCGCAGACCTGGATGCGGATCTTCTCATTGCTTGCCTTCGTGTCACTGGCCGCCCATGCCTGGATCGGCCTGTGGACCGTGACCACCGACTATCTCAAGCCGACCGCTATCCGTGTCGGCGTCCAGATCCTCGTTATCCTGTCCATCTTCGTGTTCCTGGTCTGGGGCATTCAAGTTCTATGGGGAGCCTGATTCATGTCCAACATGCGTAGCCTGACGTTCGATGCCATCATCATCGGCGGTGGAGGGGCCGGCATGCGTGCTGCCCTCGAGCTGGCCAAGTCCGGCAAGAAGACCGCGGTACTCTCCAAAGTCTTTCCGACCCGGTCACATACGGTCTCTGCCCAGGGTGGTATCACCTGTGCCATCGCCTCGGCCGACCCCAACGACGACTGGCGCTGGCACATGTATGACACCGTCAAGGGCAGCGACTACATCGCCGATCAGGACGCGGCCGAGTACATGTGTTCCGAGGGTCCCAAGGCGGTGTTCGAGCTCGAGCACATGGGGCTGCCGTTCTCCCGCTTCGACAATGGCCGCATCTATCAGCGCCCCTTCGGTGGTCAGTCGAAGAATTTCGGTGAGGGAGGGCAGGCCACCCGCACCTGTGCAGCCGCCGACCGTACCGGCCACGCCCTGCTGCACACGCTCTACCAGAACAACCTCAAGAACAACACCACCTTCCTCAACGAGTGGTATGCCGTCGACCTGGTCAAGAATGCCGACGGTGATGTGGTGGGCTGCATCGCCATGGACATTGAGTCCGGTGAGGTGGTGCACGTCAAGGCCAAGGCCACGGTGCTGGCTACCGGCGGTGCTGGGCGCATCTATGCCTCCACGACCAATGCCCTGATCAACACCGGCGACGGCATCGGCATGGCGCTGCGTGCCGGCTTCCCGATGCAGGACATGGAGATGTGGCAGTTCCACCCGACCGGCATCTACGGCGCCGGTACCCTGGTGACCGAGGGCTGCCGCGGCGAGGGTGGCTACCTGATCAACAAGGACGGCGAGCGTTTCATGGAGCGTTATGCCCCCAATGCCAAGGACCTGGCCGGCCGCGACGTGGTGGCGCGTTCCATGGTCATGGAGATCCTCGAGGGTCGCGGCTGCGGCGAGAAGGGCGACCATGTCCTTCTCAAGCTCGACCACCTGGGGGAGGAGGTGCTCGGTAAGCGCCTGCCCGGCATCGTCGAGCTGTCCAAGACCTTCGCCCACGTGGACCCGGCCAATGAACCGATTCCGGTCGTCCCGACCTGTCACTACATGATGGGGGGTATCCCGACCAACGTGCACGGTCAGGCGATCATGCAGGATGGTGACGGCAACGACCAGATCATCAACGGTCTGTTCGCCTGCGGTGAGGCGGCCTGTGTGTCTGTGCATGGTGCCAACCGCCTGGGCGGCAACTCGCTGCTCGACCTGGTGGTGTTCGGCCGTGCGGCCGGCATGTACATCGAGGGGGCGCTCAACGAGGGCATCGAGTACCTGGATGCCAGCGAGTCGGATGTCGAGACGGCCATGAAACGGATCACCCGCTGGAACGCGTCATCGGATGGGGAGACCGTCCCCGAGCTAAAGCGTGCGTTGCAGGACATCATGCAGACCTCGTTCGGTGTCTTCCGCGAGGAAGACAACATGCAGAAGGGTGTGGCGCAGCTCGCGGAACTTCGTGAGCGTATCGCCGGGGCGTACCTGCCGGACAAGTCGAATACCTTCAACACGGCGCGTGTCGAAGCGCTGGAGCTGGATAACCTGATGGAGGTGGCCGAGGCGACTGCCATCGCCGCCCTGGAGCGCAAGGAAAGCCGTGGCGCCCATTCCCGCTATGACTATCCGGACCGTGACGATGTGAACTGGTTGAAGCACTCGATGTACTTCCCGCTGGAGAAGCGACTGGGTAAGCGTGACGTCAACTTCGCTCCCCGGACCGTCGACGTGTTCGAGCCGAAAATTCGTACCTACTAAGCTCACATCCACAGGGTCCACACCTGCTGGAACTGCATTCACGAAAGGGGAGTCACGATGTCCAATCTTCAGGTATCCCTGTACCGCTACAATCCGGAGACCGATTCCGCGCCCTACATGGAGAACTTCGAGGTCGACACCCAGGGCCGTGACGTCATGGTGCTGGATGTGCTGCACATGATGAAGGAGCAGGACAACGGCCTGGCCTATCGGCGCAGCTGCCGTGAAGGCGTCTGCGGGTCCGATGGCATGAACATGAACGGCAAGAACGGCCTGGCCTGCATTACCCCGCTCTCCGAGGTGGTGAAGGATGATCGGCTGGTGTTGCGTCCCTTGCCCGGCCTGCCGGTGATCCGTGACTTGGTGGTGGATATGGCGCTGTTCTACAAGCAGTACGAGCGGATCGAGCCCTACCTGCAGAATGACCAGCCGGCGCCGGCCATCGAGCGGCTGCAGTCCCCGGAGGAGCGTGACAAGCTGGATGGCCTCTACGAGTGCATCCTCTGTGCCTGCTGCTCCACCGCCTGCCCCTCCTTCTGGTGGAACCCCGATAAATTCGTTGGTCCTGCCGGCCTGCTGCAGTCCTACCGCTTCCTGGTCGATTCCCGCGATACGGCGACCCAGGAACGTCTGGCCGAGCTAGAGGATCCGTTCTCCGTGTTCCGTTGCCGGGGCATCATGAACTGTGTCGCGGTCTGCCCCAAGGGCCTGAACCCGACGCGGGCGATCGGTAAGATCCGCGAGATGCTTCTGGCAAATGCCACTTAAATCGTGAAGCGGGGCTTGTTATGATGTGCCACGCTTGCCTGAGGCGGCACAGCTTGCTCGAGTGAGGCGGTATTCTACCAAGAGCCGGTGCCCGGGGTGCCGGCTCTTGGCCATCGAATTCCGGGTTGCCGGCCCCGCCGGGGTAGACAAGGCCCGACCGGCCGGGCATCAGCGGTGTCGCCCCGGAAACATGGCGGCGATATCGATCACACCCCATCAGTGCAGGGTGACCGAGATATGCAAGAAGGCATAATGGAGTTGATGTGGCGCTCCTCCCATGTGAGTGGCGGCAATGCTCACTATGTGGAAGCGCTCTACGAGCAATATCTGGAAGATCCGCAGGCCGTTGCCGAGGAATGGCGCCAGTATTTCGATGCGCTGTCGGATCCCGAAGGCGGTACTGCTCAGGACGTCCCCCTTTCCCCCATTCGTGACCAGTTCTACCAGTTGGGTCAGCGGCGGCGAAGCGCCCAGGCGGGTGCCGCCGTCGACAGCGGCGAGAACAAGAAGCAGGTCAAGGTCCTTCAGTTGATCAATGCTTACCGCTTCCGCGGTCATCAGAAGGCCGAGATCGACCCTCTGGGTCTGCGCAGCCCGACTCCCGTCCCCGACCTCGACCTCTCCTTCCACCAGCTCTCCAAGGCCGATCTGGATACCGAGTTTCAGACTGGTTCCTTCTTCATGGGCTTGGACAAGGCACCCCTGAAGGAAATCGTCGATGCCCTCGAGCAGACCTACTGCCGTGCCATCGGCTGCGAGATCATGCATATCGTCGATACCGAGGAAAAGCGCTGGCTCCAGCAGCGTTTCGAATCGGTTCGCTCGGCACCGAAGTTCAGCCCGGAGGTGCGCAAGCACGTCCTGGAGCGCTTGACCGCCGCCGAGGGCCTCGAGACCTACCTGGCGTCCAAGTACCCGGGTACCAAGCGCTTCGGTCTCGAGGGTGGCGAGGTCTTCATCCCCATGATGGACGAGCTGATCCAGCGCGCCGGGGCCTATGGAGCGAAGGAAGTGGTCATCGGTATGGCCCACCGCGGGCGCCTCAATCTGCTCGTCAATATCCTCGGCAAGAATCCCTCCGAGTTGATCGACGAATTCGACGGCAAGAAGGTCATCGAGCGGGGCTCGGGGGACGTCAAGTACCACCAGGGCTTCAGTTCCAACGTCATGTCACCGGGTGGGGAGGTCCATCTGGCGATGTCGTTCAACCCCTCCCATCTGGAGATCGTGGCGCCGGTGGTCGAGGGCTCGGTACGCGCTCGCCAGGATCGTCGTGATGATCCGGATGGCACCAAGGTACTCCCGATCAATGTCCACGGCGATGCGGCCTTCGCCGGCCAGGGTGTGGTCATGGAGACCTTCCAGATGTCCCAGACCCGTGCCTACAAGACCGGGGGCACGGTGCATATCGTCATCAACAACCAGATCGGTTTCACCACCTCGTATCCCCAGGACACCCGGTCTACCGAGTACTGCACCGATATCGCCAAGATGGTTCAGGCGCCCATCTTCCATGTCAACGGGGACGATGCCGATGCGGTCCTGCACGCGACCCAGGTCGCCCTCGATTACCGTCACGAGTTCAAGCGCGATGTGGTGATCGACCTGGTGTGCTATCGCCGTCGTGGCCACAACGAGGCCGATGAGCCGTCCGGCACCCAGCCGATGATGTATCACAAGATCAAGGATCATCCCTCGTCGCGGGCGCTCTATGCCCAGCGACTGGTCGACCAGGGAGTGCTCGGCGAGGACGAGGCCAAGGGGCTGATCGAGACCTATCGCGATGATCTGGTCGCCGGCAACCATGTGGCCAATGCGCTGGTCCTGGAACCCAACACCGAACTCTTCGTCGACTGGCGACCCTACCTGGGTCATGAGTGGACGGGAGATGCCGATACGTCCTTCGACCTCAAGCGCCTGCAGCAACTGGCCGCGCGGATGTGCGAAGTCCCGGATGGTGTCGAGGTCCAGCGGCAGGTGGCCAAACTCTACGAGGATCGCCGCAAGATGCAGGCGGGGGCCATGGCGCTCAACTGGGGCTTCGCCGAGACCCTGGCCTATGCCACCTTGCTCGATCAGGGGCATCCGATTCGCATCACCGGGCAGGACGTGGGGCGTGGCACCTTCTCTCACCGCCATGCGGTAGTGCACAACCAGAAGGACGGCAAGGCCTATGTGCCGCTGCAGCACATGGCGGACGGCCAGCCGCGTTTCACCATCCACGATTCCTTCCTGTCGGAAGAGGCCGTGCTGGCCTTCGAGTACGGCTATGCCACCACCATGCCCAGTGCCCTGATCGTCTGGGAAGCCCAGTTCGGTGACTTCTTCAACGGCGCCCAGGTCGTGGTGGACCAGTTCATCTCATCCGGTGAGACCAAGTGGGGACGGCTTTGCGGGCTGACCATGTTGCTACCCCATGGCTACGAGGGTCAGGGTCCGGAGCATTCCTCCGCCCGTCTCGAGCGTTTCCTGCAGATGTGCGCCGAACAGAACATGCAGGTCTGTGTGCCGACCACGCCGGCGCAGATCTATCACCTGTTACGGCGTCAGGTGATTCGCCCGTTGCGCAAGCCGCTGGTCGTGATGACGCCGAAGAGTCTGCTGCGCCACAAGGAGGCGACCTCCACACTCGAGGAGCTCTCCGACGGCAAGTTCCAGATGGTTCTTCCCGATCAGGGGAAGCTGGAGGCCGGGAAGGTCGAGCGCATCATCCTCTGTGCCGGCAAGGTCTACTACGATCTGGCCAGCTGGCGCGAGGAGAATGCCCGCGATGATGTCGCCATCCTGCGGATCGAGCAGCTCTATCCCTTCCCGAAGGAAGAACTGCACGAGGCTATCGAGGCGTATACCCGGGTCGATACCGTGGTCTGGTGTCAGGAAGAACCCCTCAATCAGGGCGCCTGGTATTCCAGCCAGCATCACATGCGCGCGGTGTTCGACCTGCTTGGAAAAGGCTTGGGTCAGGAACTGAAATTCGCCGGTCGTCCGGCGTCGGCAGCCCCCGCGGCGGGCTACATTTCCGTGCACATAGAACAGCAGCGCCAACTGGTGGAAGACGCCTTCAACGCCTGAGGCGTCTTCCCCGGACGAGTCAGCACCTACAAGGGAAAATACATGGCTACCGAGATCAAGGCACCGACGTTTCCGGAATCCATTGCCGTGGGTACCGTTGCCGCCTGGCACAAGAAGGCCGGTGACACTGTGGAGAGAGACGAGCTGATCGTCGAAATCGAGACCGACAAGGTGGTGCTCGAGGTCGTGGCACCCGAAGCCGGCACCCTCTCCGAGGTGCTGGTGGAAGAGGGCGACACCGTGGAGTCCGAGCAGGTGCTGGGCAAGATCGGTGAGGGCAAGGCCGCCGGCGGCGACAAAAAGGCTGCCAAGGCCGAGCAGAAGGATGACGCCAAGGCCGAGCAGAAGGATGATACCGGGACCAAGCCGGACAGCGGCGGCAAGCGTCACGAGATCAAGGCGCCGAGTTTCCCCGAGTCCATCCAGGAAGGCACCGTCGCCAGCTGGAACAAGCAGGTCGGTGAAGCCGTCAAGCGCGACGAGGTGCTGGCCGAGATCGAGACCGACAAGGTGGTGCTGGAAGTGGTCGCACCGGCCGACGGTGCCCTGGCCGAGATCAAGGCCGAAGAGGGCAGCCAGGTCGAGTCCGAGGCGTTGTTGGCGCTCTTCAGCGAAGGCGCCAGCGGCCCTGCCACCCAGGCCGAGACGGCGCCTGCCATGTCCGCCGACGAGGGCGCCGGGGACGAGAAGATCGGCGACAAGATCCTCGCGCCGGCGGCTCGCAAGATGGTGGCCGAGCATGACCTCGACGTGAGCAAGATTCAAGGCACCAGCAAAGGGGGGCGTATCCTCAAGGAGGACGTTCAGAAGGCCGTCAAGGATGGTTCAGCCAAGCAGGCTGCCGAGTCGGCCGGGGGTGCCACCAAGGCAGCGGCAGTTGCGCCTGTGGTCGAGGGCGAGCGGCCCGAGAAACGTGTGCCGATGAGCCGCCTGCGCAAGACCATCGCCAGGCGCCTGGTCGAGGCCCAGCAGACCGCCGCCATGCTGACCACCTACAATGAGGTGGACATGAGGGCGGTCATGGATCTCCGTGCCCAGTACAAGGATACTTTTCTCAAGGCTCACGACGTCAAGCTCGGTTTCATGGGGTTCTTCGTCAAGGCGGCGTCAGAGGCCCTCAAGCGTTTCCCCGACGTCAATGCCTCCATCGATGGTTCCGATATCGTCTACCACGGCTATCAGGATATTGGTGTGGCGGTCTCCACGCCGCGGGGCCTGGTGGTGCCCGTGCTGCGCGACACCGACGGCATGAAGATTGCCGATGTCGAAAAGGGTATCGTCGACTTCGGCAAGCGGGCCCGTGACGGCAAGCTGGGCATCGAGGAGATGCAGGGCGGGACCTTCACCATCACCAATGGGGGTACCTTCGGTTCGCTGATGTCCACGCCGATCATCAATCAGCCACAGACCGCGATCCTGGGCATGCACAAGATTCAGGAACGTCCCATGGCGGTGGACGGCAAGGTCGAGATCCGCCCCATGATGTATCTTGCGGTTTCCTATGACCACCGCATGATCGACGGCAAGGACGCGGTACAGTTCCTGGTCACCATCAAGGAATTGCTCGAGGATCCGTCTCGCCTGCTGCTGGACATCTAAGCCGCGGGACCCACAACGTTCTCCAGCGACAAGCAACGAAGGAGCCAATATGGCTGACAAGTTTGATGTGATCGTGATCGGTGCGGGCCCCGGCGGCTACGTGTCTGCCATCCGCGCCGCCCAGATGGGCCTCAACGCCGCCGTCGTCGAGAAGTGGATCAGTGATGATGGCAAGCCCGTCTTCGGTGGCACCTGCTTGAACGTGGGCTGCATCCCGTCCAAGGCGCTTCTCGAGGCCTCGCACAAGTTCGTCGAGGCCAAGCACGACTTTGACGACATGGGTATCGAGGCCAGCGACGTCCAGATGGACGTCAAGAAAATGATGGCCCGCAAGGACAAGATCGTGAAGAACCTGACAGGCGGTGTTGCCGGCCTGTTGAAGGCCAACGGCGTCACGGCTATCCAAGGCACCGGCAAGGTGACCGGCGCCAAGCAGGTCGAGGTCACCGACAAGGGTGGCAAGGCCACGACCTATGACGCCGGCAACATCGTCATCGCCGCCGGCTCGGTGCCGGTGGAGATCCCGCCGACCCCGCTGGTCGATGGCATGGTGGTGGACTCCACCGGCGCCCTGGAATTCCAGGAGACGCCCAAGCGTCTGGGCGTGATCGGTGCCGGCATCATCGGCCTGGAACTGGGCAGTGTCTGGAACCGCCTGGGCGCCGAGGTCACAGTGCTCGAGGCGATGGAAGACTTCCTGCCCATGGTCGATGGTGCCATCGCCAAGGAGACCCAGAAGCTGCTCAAGAAGCAGGGGCTCGACATCCGGTTGAGTGCGCGTGTCACCGGTTCCGAGGTCAAGGGCAAGGAGGTGGTCGTCAAGTACACCGACAGCAAGGGCGATCAGGAGATCACCTTCGACAAGCTGATCGTCTGTGTCGGCCGCAAGCCCTATACCCAGGGCGTCATCGCCGAGGGGGTGGGGGTCGAGCTGGACCAGCGCGGCTTCATTCATGTCGATGATCAGTGCCGCACCAGCGTACCGGGCATCTACGCCATCGGCGACTGTGTGCGTGGCCAGATGCTGGCGCACAAGGCCTCCGAGGAGGGCGTGATGGTCGCCGACATCATCGCTGGCCACAAGGCCGAGATGAACTACGACGCGATTCCCAGCGTCATCTATACCTTTCCGGAGGTGGCCTGGGTCGGTATCAATGAGCAAGAGGCCAAGGCGGCCGGTATCGAGGTCAAGACCGGTACCTTTCCGTTCGCGGCCAGCGGCCGTGCCATGGCCAACAACGCCACCGAGGGCATGGCCAAGATCATCGCCAACGCCGAGACAGACCGCGTGCTGGGCATGCACATCGTCGGCCAGCATGCCGGCGAGATGATCGCTCAGGGCGTGATCGCCCTGGAATTTGGTTCCAGCGCCGAGGACCTTGCCCTGACCTGCTATGCGCACCCGACCATGTCCGAGGCCGTGCACGAGGCGGCCCTGGCGGTGGATGGCCATGCCATTCACATGGCCAATCGCAAGAAGAAGTAAGGACAACAAGCGCCGCCCCTGGGGTAGCGTGTCGCTTCCGGCCATGTACCGGAAGCGGACGGGGATGACTCGCCAGCGCTCGACACGTTTGAGCGCTGCTTGTCATCGTTCGAGTCACATGCAACCAATGGCATGAATCGATGAATCTTCATGAATATCAGGGCAAGCAACTGTTTGCCGATTATGGCCTGCCGGTCTCCAAGGGGCTTGCCGTTGATACGCCCGAAGAGGCGGCGGAAGCCTGCCGGAAGATCGGTGGTGACAACTGGGTCGTCAAGGCCCAGGTACATGCCGGGGGCCGCGGCAAGGCCGGCGGCGTCAAGTTGATCAAGAGTCCGGAAGAGGCCAGGAGCTTCGCCGAGCAGTGGCTGGGCAAGAACCTGGTCACCTACCAGACCGACGCAAACGGGCAGCCGGTCACCAAGATCCTGGTCGAGACCCTCACCGACATCGCCAGCGAGCTTTACCTGGGTGCCGTGGTCGACCGCGGTAGTCGCCGCGTGGTGTTCATGGCATCTACCGAGGGTGGCGTGGAGATCGAGAAGGTCGCCGAGGAGACGCCCGAGAAGATCCTCAAGGCCGAGATCGATCCGCTGGTCGGCGCGCAGCCTTACCAGGCGCGTGAGCTGGCCTTCGCCATGGGCCTTTCGGGCGATCAGGTGGAACAGTTCACCAAGATCTTCCTGGGCCTGTCGAAACTGTTTCACGACAAGGACCTGGCGCTGCTCGAGATCAATCCCCTGGTGGTCACCGGTGAAGGCAACCTCCACTGCCTGGATGCCAAGGTCAACCTGGACGGCAATGCCCTCTATCGCCACCCGGACCTGCAGGCGATGCGCGACCCGTCCCAGGAAGACGAGCGCGAAGCCGAAGCGGCGGCGTGGGAGCTAAATTACGTGGCCCTGGAAGGCAACATCGGCTGCATGGTCAACGGCGCCGGCCTGGCCATGGGCACCATGGACATCATCAAGCTCAATGGCGGCCAGCCGGCCAACTTCCTCGACGTGGGTGGCGGTGCCACCAAGGAACGCGTGGCCGAGGCCTTCAAGCTGATCCTCTCCGACGATTCAGTGAAGGCCGTGCTGGTCAACATCTTCGGCGGCATCGTGCGCTGCGACATGATCGCCGAGGGCATCATCGGTGCCGTCGAGCAGGTCGGCGTCAACGTGCCGGTGGTGGTGCGCCTGGAAGGGAACAACGCCGAGCTGGGTGCCGAGAAGCTGGCCTCCAGTGGTCTGAACATCATCGCTGCTACCAGCCTGACCGATGCCGCTCAGCAGGTGGTCAAGGCAGCGGAGGGGAAGTCATGAGTATCCTGATCGACAAGAACACCAAGGTCATCTGCCAGGGTTTCACCGGTGGCCAAGGGACCTTTCACTCCGAGCAGGCGATCGCCTACGGCACCCAGATGGTCGGCGGGGTGACCCCGGGCAAGGGTGGCCAGGAGCACCTGGGTCTGCCGGTGTTCAATACCGTCAAGGAAGCCGTGGCGGCGACCGGTGCCGAGGCCAGCGTGATCTATGTGCCTGCGCCGTTCTGCAAGGATTCGATCCTCGAGGCGGCCAATGGCGGGATCAGGCTGATCGTCTGCATCACCGAGGGGATTCCCACTCTGGATATGCTTGATGCCAAGGTGAAGTGCGACGAGTTGGGCGTGCGCCTGATCGGCCCGAACTGCCCGGGTGTGATCACTCCCGGCGAGAGCAAGATCGGTATCATGCCGGGGCATATCCACAAGCCGGGCAAGGTCGGCATCGTATCGCGCTCAGGCACCCTGACCTATGAAGCCGTCAAGCAGACCACCGATCACGGCTTCGGTCAGTCCAGCTGTGTGGGCATCGGCGGCGATCCGATCCCGGGGTCCAGCTTCATCGATATCCTTGCGTTGTTCGAGAAGGACCCGGCCACCGAGGCGATCGTGATGATCGGCGAGATCGGCGGCACCGCCGAGGAAGAAGCGGCCGCCTACATCAAGGCCAACGTCTCCAAGCCGGTCGTCTCCTACATCGCCGGCGTCACTGCCCCTCCGGGCAAGCGCATGGGCCACGCTGGCGCCATCATCTCCGGCGGCAAGGGCACAGCGGACGAGAAGTTCGCCGCCCTGGAGGACGCCGGTGTGGTGACGGTGCGCTCGCTTGCCGAGATCGGCGACGCCCTGAAGAAGGTCACTGGCTGGTAAGCCATTTCCGCTGGCCGACGCAGTAAACGCAACGGGCACCTTCGGGTGCCCGTAGTGCTGTCTGGCCCTGTTGACCTGACACGCGCACGAGAGAGGCCCCGGCGGGCGCACCGCCGGGGCCTCGTCGTTTGGCTCATGTGTTAGGCGGGGTCACTCCACCGGACGTCCCACCAGGGAGCGGGTCTCCTCGCGGGCCTCGATCAGCGCCACGCGGATGACGTCGCCGAGCTTGAAGCGTTCCTCGCCCTCGACCTGGATGCGACCCTCCTTGTCGTCGATGGCGACCTTGGTGCGATCGCTGTGCATCATCGGTGCGGGGATGAAGGCGGTGGCGCCGTTGGCGGTCAGGCGAACCCGCATGCCGCCTCGGTTGACGTTGATGATCTCGGCCTCGAAGGTTTCCTGGGCCTCGGCGGCGGGGGTCAGGTAGCGCACATAGAGCCAGTCCTTGACGTCGCGTTCGGCCATGCGGTTGAGCTTGCGCCGCTCGGTCAGTTGGTCGGTGAGCTGCTGGGTGGCCTCGGCCGGGGCTTGTTCGCCCTTGAGGACCCGCTTGATCAGGCGGTGGTTGACCATGTCGCCATACTTGCGGATGGGCGATGTCCAGGTGGCGTAGGCCGCCAGGCCCAGGCCGAAGTGCGGGCCGGGCAGGGCGGACATGCTGGTGAAGCCCTGGAAGCGGCGCAGGCGGGCGTCCAGCCAGGCATCGTCACGCCCCTCGAGCTCACGCTTGAGCTCCTTGTAGCGGGAAAGCTCGATGAGCTGCTCGCGCTCGACCTGAATGTCCTGGCCTGACAGGAATTCCTGGGCGGCCTCCGCCTTTTCCGGCTCGAAGGCACGATGGACATTGAAGATGCCGTGGCCGACGTGCTCGGAGAGCAGATGGGCGCAACAGGCATTGGCGGCGATCATCGACTCCTCGATCATGCGGTTGGCGATGCGACGCTGCTCGGTGCGGATGTCCAGCACATTGCCGGCGTCATCCAGGTCGAAGACGAAGTCCGGTCGATCCTTGAAGACCAGGGCATGTTCCGCTCGCCAGGCGGCGCGTGCCAGGGTCATAGCCTCCAGCGCCTTCAACTGCTCGCCGATGGCGTCTTCCGGCGCCCAGTCACCTTGGCCCTCCAGCCAGTCTGAGACCCGGTCGTAAGCGAGCTTGGCGTGGGAGCGCATGGTGGCGGCGAAGAAACGATAGCCGTCGAGGCTTCCGTCGGCATTGACGTCCAGGGTGCAGGCCAGCACCGGACGCTCCTGATCCACCCACAGGGAGCAGAGATCATCGGCCAGTTGCTCGGGGAGCATGGTGACGTTCTGTCCCGGCAGATAGACGGTGAAGGCGCGGGTGCGGGCTTCCAGGTCGGCGGCGTGGCCTTCCTCGACATAGGCGGTGGGATCGGCGATGGCCACGCTCAGTGACCAGCCACCGTCCTCGCGGGGGACGATGCGCAGGGCATCATCCATGTCACGGGTCTTCTCGCCATCGATGGTGAAGAAGGGTTCGGCGGTGATATCCACCAGTTCGAGGCCCTCATCATGCAGCGGCCAGTCATCGCCGGCGTCCGGGCATTCCTGTTCCAGGGCATGGCGGGCCAGGGTCACCCGCCAGGGCACGGCCGGGTCGTCGGCCTTGGCCACCAGTTCGTCGATCTGGGTGAAGAAGGCGCGGTCGTCGGGTTTCAGGGGATGGCGAACCAGGCGGGCCACCACCCAGTCGGCGTCGCCGATGCTCGATTCGTCGAGGGTATTCTTGAGACGGGTCTTGAGCACATTCTTCACCGACGGATGGTCGGGTATCACGGCGAGACGCCCCTCGCGCAGCTGAACCCTGGCGATGAAACGTTTCATGCCCGTCTCGATCAGCGTCTCGGGCTCGACGGATTTCTTGTCGCCATCCTCGTGCACGATGGCCTCGATACGATCGCCATGCAGGACCTGCTTCATGGCGGGGGGCGGGACGAAGTAGGACTCGCCATCATCGGTTTCCAGGAAGCCGAAGCCCCTGTCGGTGGCCTTGATCACGCCCTCGACACGAGGGGTCGTTTCACGGAGATTCTGCTTGAGTTGGGCAAGCAGCGAGTTGTTCTGCAGCATGGTCACGATCGGGTGGCGGGATAAGGGCATCACTATACGGATTCGCGGGCCTGGCGCCAAACCCCGGCGCCCTATGGACAGGGAGATGGCGGATCCGTCGGCAGGAAGACAGACGCCGCGGCCTTGGGTAGGCTATGGCCTTTCTCGATGACAGCGGATAGCCCCACGACGCCATGTCCATGACCCCAAGACTGATCGTGTCCGATCTGGACGGCACCCTCCTCGATGCCAACCATGACCTTGACCCGGATACTATCGGCACCCTGCGCGAACTGGCCCTGCGAGGGCACCACCTGGCCTTCGCCTCGGGTCGTCATTTCCGGGACATGCTCAACTTCCGTGAGCGGCTCGGCGTGCCCGTCCATATCATCAGCACCAACGGTGCCTACCTGCACGGACCCGAAGATGACCTGCTGGCGGTCTTTCATCTCGAAGCCGAGATGGCCCGGGCGCTGATCGCGTTACCGCGGCATCCCGAGGTGCGCCTGAACCTGTACCGCGATGACGATTGGCTGATCGATGCACCGGAACCCCGCCTGCTGGCACTGCATGCCCATACCGGCTTCGGCTATCGAGTCGCCGGGCCCGGCGACCTGGACGGTGAAGGCGTGGGCAAGGTGCTCTACATCGGCGATGCCGCCGAACTGGTCACATTGGAGGCGCAGGTTCGCGAGCGTCACGGAGACCGCTTGCATGTCACCTATTCCACGGCGAATGCCCTGGAGATCATGGCCGGTGGCGTCAACAAGGGGGCGGCCCTCACCTCCTTGCTGTCGCGGTTGTCACTGGGCACCGAGGACTGCCTGGCCTTCGGCGACAATCTCAACGACAGCGAGATGCTCGCCCTGGCCGGCGAAGCCCATATCATGGCCAATGCCCATCCAGAACTGGCCGCCCGTGTGCCGGGCGCGAGGGCTATCGGTCACCACGCCGAGAATGGCGTGGCGGAATGCTTGCGCCGGCGTTTCTCCCTCTAGTCGGGCTTGTCTTGCCGGGTTTTGGCCGTTTCCAGGTGTCGCAACTGCTGCCAGAGCTCGCTGCGCAGGTCGCTCATGTGGGGTGCCTCACCTTTGCGGAATGCCAGCGGTCGCGCCATGCGCAGGGTGCGCAGTCCGAGCCTGGCACTGAGCAGTCCGATTCCCAGCCCCTGGCCGGCGCGTGTCGACAGGCGTGCGGCCAGGTCCATCGAGAGGATTTCCATTCCCGCCTCACTGGCGATCTCTGTCGCACCGGCGAAGGCCATGTTGTAGAGCACGCTCTTGAGCAGGCGCAGGCGACTGGCATAACCCAACTCGAGCCCGTAGAGACGACAGAGCCGGTCGACCATGGCCAGGCTGCGCCAGGCCACGAGCAGCATGTCCACCAGGGTCAGGGGGCTGACCGCCACCATTACCGCCGTTTCCCCGGACATCCGGGAGACGAGGCGTCGGGCCTCCCGATCGCGGGGCGACAGGAGGTGATGGGCGAGCAGCAGGCGGATGTCGCGGCCGTCATGGTGGGGCTCCCGGGCTGCCAGAAAACCCTGCCAGTGGGGGGCATCATCGTCGAGGTCGAGGCCGCGCTTGAGCCGTCGTGCCAGCGACAGGGCCTGGTCAGGACCGGCATCGGGGAGAGTGGCGAGGGCGTCGCGCAGGATGTCGTGGCGCTTCAGCCGGCGCAGGCGAAACAGTTCGCGGATCAGCGCCGTGCCGCCCAGTCCCAGAGCGAACAGCAGCAGCAGGCTCCATCCCCCTGACGTCCAATCGCCGCCGAGTGCTGCCGAGTAGAGCGTCCGGCCGGCCTCCACGGCACCCAGACCGATGCCGCCCGCCAACAGGACGAGCAATCCCCAGCGACGCTTGCCCGGCGGAACCAGCCCAGTCTCCAGGGGGCGTTCTCTCTCTTCCGATAGTGGGGCATCGTCGAGTGGCTCGCTCTGCGACTCGGCCGGGAAGCGCTCACCGGGCCTGGGGCCCTGATGCGGTGCTTCGGTTGTCGAGGCGGGGTTGAAGGCGAAGTGCTGTCCGGGGCGGGGGTCCTTATGGCTGGTGTCACTCATTGCAGCTTGTCTCCGATCAACCAGTCGATGACCGCATCCATGCGGATGTGGGGGAGGGCGCCGCCGTCGCGGGGCGCCGGGCGGAAGGCCGGGAAGTCGAATCCCTGGCGTGCCCAGAAACCGGGGTCCGGCAGGCGGTCGGGCACTTCGCCGGGATACAGCAACAGCGTCTCGCCCTGCTGCCCGATGCCGCGCAGCGCCGGTGAGCGTCGTCCCTGATGGGCCACCTCTCGGCTCTCGCTGGCGCGGATGGCGGCCAGGGAGAAGGCATGAACCGGGACATTGGCGAAGCGCAGATCCTTCATCGGCTCGGCCAGCAGGGCTTCCAGCAGGGCGACGAGCCGTGGATGCTGATCGGGGGTCACATGGTCGGCCTTGGTGGCGGCGATGGCCAGGCGGTCGATGCGCGGTGCAAAGAGTCGTGAGATCAGGCTGCGCTTGCCGTAGTCGAAGCTCTGCATCAGCTTGCACAGCGCCTGCGACAGGTCCTCGAAGCGTTCGGGGCCGGCGTTCAGGGCGCCGAGCAGATCCACCAGCACGATCTGGCGATCGAAGCGGCGGAAATGGTCGCGGTAGAAGGGCTTCACGATGCGTTGCTGGTAGTGCCTATAGCGTCTCGCCAGGGTGGCGTAATTGCTCTCCGGCGGGAGTTTTTCCAGCGCCGCCGCAGTGAAGGTCTCGATGCCGGGCAGGGGAAAGAACTGCAGCACCGGTGCACCGGCCAGGTCACCCGGCAGCAGGAAACGACCCGGCTGGAGGTCGGCGAAGCCGGCATCCCGGGCGGCTCTCAGGCCCTGCGCATAGCGCTCGGCGATCTCGGCCAGATGGGCCTCGTCGGCCTCGGCGGCGGGGTCCAGCCCGGCCACGGCCGCTTGCCAGTCTTCAAAGAGCGCCGCCCTGGCCCGGCCCCGGGTCGGCTGCTGGTCCAGGCTCCAGTCGGGGTAGTCGAGGTCCAGCAGGGGAAGGTCGAGCAGCCATTCGCCGGGATAGTCGAACAGGTCCAGGCTGAGCTGGCGGGTCTCGCTTCCCAGCAGGCCGGGCCTTGCCGGCCGGTAACGAATCGCCAGGCGCAGTTCGCTGATGCCGCGGGTCGGCGCCGGCCAGCGTGGCGGGGTATCGTCCAGGGCCGCCAGGGCCTCGTCATAGGGAAAGCGCGGCACGCCCAGGTCCTGCTGACTGACCCGACGGGCACCCAGCAGGCGCCCCTCACGGGCAACGGGCAGCAGGTCGAGACGCGCTTCCAGTCCGGCATGGCGGAGCTGGTTGACCAGGGAGGTGAGAAAGGCCGTCTTGCCCGATCGCGACAGGCCGGTCACGGCCAGGCGAAGCTGGCGGTCGCGGCCGCGTTCGAGCAGATCATGGAGTTCGCGAGCCAGGGGCTGGCGCATGGGCAGGGGTTCCCCGATATCAAAGGGTCAAGAGCGCGAAGAACTGATAGAGCAAGGGCGTGGCCGCGATCAGAAAGCCCAGACCGGCCAGCAGATAGCCGGGAAAGCGGCGCCGGGTACGATGTGCCAGGGTCAGGCCACCGATACAGACCACCAGGCCAACCAGGTTGAAGATGAAGGTCGTCATTTCCAGGAATTGCTGGATCGTCATTTGCGCTCCTCGGTGACGCTAGGATCTTGCAGTCGGCTGCTATGCTGGATGATATCAGGCGCGGCAGGGTGGCCGAAGTCCACCGCGAAAATGAACTCATACAAGGGAGGCCGCCATGGCGGAGACGCCACCCGGTATGGACAGGGTGATCGATTTCTGGTTCCACACCCTGAAGCCCGCACAGTGGTTTCGCAAGGACCCGGAATTGGATGCGCTCATCGCCCGACGTTTCGGCGACCTGCTGGCGGCCGCCAGTCGCGGTGAGCTATGGCAGTGGCGCCGGGATGCGACTGGGCGGCTGGCCGAGGTGATCGTGCTCGATCAGTTCTCGCGCAACATTCATCGTCACTCGCCGCTCGCCTTTGAACGGGACCCCATGGCGCTGGTGCTGGCCCAGGAGGCCGTGGCCAATGGCGCCGACAGGCGGCTCGAGGTGACTCGGCGAGCCTTTCTCTACATGCCTTGGATGCACAGCGAATCCCTGCGGATCCACGACGAGGCCCTGCACCTCTTCGATCAGTTGGGACTCGAGAAAACACTGCGTCACGAGCACCGTCATCGCGAGGTCCTGCTGCGCTTCGGTCGCTATCCCCAACGCAACGCCATCCTGGGCCGCGACTCCACCCCGGAGGAACTGGCCTTCCTCGCCGAGCCCGGTTCTTCCTTCTGAGGCTTTCCTCGGGGAGGGGACTGGTGCACCATCGAAGCATCTTCACCAATCATCTTCACCAACAAGGGGAGCAACCCATGGGACTGATTGCCTGGTTGATCATCGGCGGCCTGGCCGGCTGGCTTGCCGGCACCATCATGCGCGGAGGCGGCTTCGGCATCCTCGGCAATATCGGCGTCGGCGTAGTGGGGGCGGTGATCGGCGGCTTCCTGTTCAGCCTGCTGGGGCTCCAGGCCGGCGGCTTCGTCGGCTCCCTGGTGACCGCCACCGCGGGCGCCGTGGTCCTGCTGTGGGTCATCACCAAGGTGCGCAGTGGCTGAAGGGCTGGTCGATCGCCTTCAGCGAGGCGAAGAGGCGGGCAGCAGGCGCCGATACTGGTCGAGTCGCTTGTCCAGCCAGTCGCGGCTCAGGGCGCCCTGTGGTCCGGCACCGGGCACCTTGACCTCGAGGAGGAAGACCCCATGGCGACTGGCGGCATCCTCGCCACGTTCGGGTCGATGGCTAAGCCGTCGGGAGATCGCCCCTGGCAGGTGGTCGGCACGACGCCACGTCAGTCGCAGTGCCTGGTGTTCGACCAGATAGTCGAATCTGGCCGCGTCCTTTAGGACCGACATGGCGCCATTGGCCACGCCCTGAGACAGGCTTTCCAGCCTGCGGTACGAGGGTGCCCCGGCCGCCCGGCAGGCGCCCGCTCCCTCGACGTGGCAGCCTTCCCTTTCCGCGGTGTCATCGGGCCATTTCCCACCTCGACGCAGCGCCGGGGTGGCGGTGAAGGGCAGGACGATGGCCGCGGCGGGTGTGCCATCCGTCAGACGGGTGTCGCGACACAGAACCGTCCCGCCGGGAAACCGCTCGCGCAGCCAGCGGTAGTCACAGGCCCGCTGAACCTTGGCCTGGGCATCCTCCATTGAGTGGTGGGCGCTCTGCAGTGAGCGCAGCAGGGCGAGAGTGCGAAATATCATGGTGCCAACCATCACGGGATCGAAACGAGGCCTGCACCATAGCAGGGAATCGCGAAATGGGCCTCAACGACAAACTGGATCATCAACGACGACTGCCCGGCTGGAGACAGCCGGGCAGTCGGGTTTCGGGTCATGGCATGCTAGTGCTCAGGCGGTGGTGGCCTTCTTGTCGCCGACCAGTTCCTTCAGCGACGCCTCGATGATGGCCAGGCCTTCCTCGAGCACGCTGTCCTCGATGGTGACGGGCATCAAGAAGCGGATGGTGTTGCCGTAGAGGCCGCAGGAAAGCAGTACCAGTCCCTTCTCACGGGCCTTCTTGCACAGGGCGCCGGCCAGGTCGGCGTCCGGGGTGTGGTTGGCCTTGTCGGAGACCAGGTCGATGGCGGCCATGGCACCCATGTTGCGGCCGTTATCGATGCAGTCATAGGTCTGCTGCCACTGGCTGAAACGCTTAGCGAGCTTTTCACCCAGGGCCTGGCTCTTGGCGAGGATGTTGTCTTCTTCGAAGACTTCCAGTACCGCCAGGGCCGCGGCACAGGACACCGGGCTGCCGGTGTAGGTCCCGCCCAGGGAGTTTGGGCCGGAGGCATCCATGTGCTTGTCGGTGCCGACTACCGCCGAGATCGGCATGCCGTCTGCCATGCTCTTGGCCATGGTGATGATGTCCGGCTCGACGCCGCTGTGCTCGATGGCGAACAGCTTGCCGGTGCGCCCGAAGCCGCTCTGGACCTCGTCGATGATCATCAGCATGCCATGCTCGTCGCAGATCTCGCGGATCGCCTTGAGGAAGCTCGCCGGTGCCGGGTAGAACCCACCTTCGCCGAGAATCGGCTCCAGCACGATGGCCGCAGTGTCCTTGGGGTTGGCGTCGGTCTTGAGGGTCATCTTCAGGCCGCGCAGGGCCTCGTCCTCGCTGACGCCGTGATAGGGCACCGGGAAGGGCGCACGGAAGACGTTGCCCGGCATGCTGCCGAAGTCGGTGGCGTAGGGGGCGACCTTGCCGTTCATGGCCATGGTCATGAAGGTGCGGCCATGGTAGCCACCATCGAAACAGATCACGTTGTTCTTGCCGGTGGCCGCGCGAGCGACCTTGACGGCGTTTTCCAGGGCCTCGGCGCCGGAGTTGGCCAGCATGACCTTGGCGTGGCCGCGTACCGGGGTGATCTGGCTGAGCTTCTCGGCCAGTCTCACGTAGCCTTCGTAGGGCATGACGGTCTGGCAGGTATGCATGACCTTGTCCAGCTGGTCCTTGACGGCCTGGACGACCTTGGGATGTCGATGGCCGACGTTGAGCACGCCGATGCCGCCGGCGAAGTCGATCAGGCGATTGCCGTCGGCATCCCAGATCTCCGCGTTCTCGGCGCGGTCGGCGAACTGGGTGGCCGGGCTTGCGGCGCCGCTGGCCACGTAGCGTTGCTTGAGTTCGTTGAGTTGTGCGTTGTTCATGATGCCTCCTTGGATAAACCCGTGAGGGCGATCAGAGGCCGCCGACACAGACGTATTTCAGTTCAGTGTACTCGTCCAGGCCATGTCGCGAACCCTCTCGACCCAGCCCTGATTCCTTGACGCCCCCGAAGGGGGCCAGCTCTGTCGAGAGTATGCCTTCATTGACGGCCACCATGCCATATTCCAGGCCCTCCATGACATGCCAGATGCGCCGATAATCGCGGGCATAGAAATAGGCGGCAAGGCCGAATTCGGTGGCGTTGGCCATGGCGATGGCCTCTTCATCTGTCTCGAAGCAGAAGACCGGCGCCAGGGGCCCGAAGGTCTCCTCGCGTGCCACGCGCATCTCGTCTGTGACATCGGCGACGATGGTGGGCTGGAAGAAGGTGCCGCCCAGGGCGTGCGGCGTCGGCATCGAGGTCCGCGACCTCGGCCAGCACCTCACCCGTGGCGGGGTTGGTCACGGCGAACCGCTGCTCACTACCTCGCCAGTGTCCACCGATAAAGGCCTTGTCGATCATCAACCCGGATAGCGCAGACATCACTTCCTCCCGGAAAATGGTTATATGTTTGACGAGTGTGCATTATTTAAAACATCCAGCCAAGCCCTTGATGGATGCCTGTCACGGCAAGATAGCCCGGGTTTCCTTGCTCTCACCCATCGGCGCAGCGCCGGCTTTCCGCTACACTATGTCGCCCGTGTTTGGATACGCTGGGTTGTGACCTTACCCCATGCGCTAATCGAGGTGAGCCTTGGTCGATACCCTTAAAGCCTGGTGGGCCCAGCAGCTGGTGTTGTGTGACTGGGCCTTTTCGCCAGACCCACTGTCGGTCGATGCCAGGGAGGCGGAAGTGCGCCTGGCTGGCCTGGGTGTTCTGGACCGGGGCGAACTCGCCTGGTGTCTGCTGCAGAGTCTGGGTCTGAGCAAGCATCACAATGATCCCGGTCGCCTCTTGGCGGGACTGGAGCTGGCCGCCCTGGCAGGGGCGGCAGGCTGGTTGTCCGATGCCAGGGCACGGGATTGGGCCCAGCGCCTGGCCGAGGATATCCTGGCCCACCACACCAGTCTGGATGCCTGGCTCGCGGCCCTGCGGCGTATCCGCAGTGCCGAAGGCTGGGTGACTGGTGACGATGGTTTCGTCGATGCCTGCGAGGCCCTGTCCGTGCTCGAGCATGACGGTGAGGGCATCACCTGGCAGCGATTCAGTGATTGGCTCCTGATTAACCAGCGCCACCTCTCGCTATGGCCCGAGTCTCCCTCGGCCCGGGTGTGGCGGTTGCGTGCCGGCTTTGCGCCGGTCATCGAGGCGCCGGCCAGAGAGTGCGATTGGCAGGGACTGGCTCCCTGGCTGGCCCAGGCCTGGCAGATCCATGATCGAGACGAGCTGATCCGTGCCGTGCTCTGGCTGTCTTCCCAGGGCGAGCGACAGGCCTGGGATCTGGACGCCACTCGCTTGCTGGAGCTCGAGCGACAGGACCGCCGTGCCTGGCGTGAGGGGCTCGAGAGCGACGAGCGTGCTTATGGTCGTGTGCTGCTGGGTTTCGTTGACAGTGGGGAGCCGCTGGAATGGGCGGCCTGGGATTGGCTGCGGCTGATCGATCTGGCCTGGGCGGGGGCCTGCCTGGGCTGGTTGAGCGAGGTAGAGGCGACAGGGCTTGCCCAGCACGGGGCGGACCTGGTGATGCGTCGCTACAACGACTGGTCGGCCCTGGCGCGTGCCTTCCAGCGCGGACGAAGCCTGCATGAAGGTCATGATCTGCTGCCCTCGCTGGAGGCCGACTGGCAGTGGTTGCTGCACTCGCCCGTCAGCCCCTGGCACGAGGCGCTGCAGGGCCTGATCGAGCCTCGGCACCTGGAGACCTCGCGGCAACTCATCCGCGACTGGCGCCAGTCCCCTCGCCATTGGGTGCTGGCCCTGGCCTCGGTGCGCGAACCCGAGCTGGCGACTCGCCAGGGATCGGGAACGACGGTCTCGGCGGTGCGCAGCCAGGAGGCGCGTCAGTATCTGGTCGATACCCTCGACCTGCATCCCGATGAAGGCGTCGAGGCCATTTCCCGCTATTGGCTGCCTGCCCAGGCCCATCATCTCAACCAGTTGGCCGCCGACGCCGCCCACGGTGCCCTGCCCAGTGCCGAGACCCCCTTGGGGCGGCCGGCCGCCGAGGATCTGGTCGTCCGCGATGCCCTGCGTCAGGGCAGTCGCCATTCCGCGACCATTCATATGGCCGAGAAGTATGCCTTCTATCTGCAGATGGCCATGGACGCGGATGCCTTCGACGCGGCCGGGCTCGCTTCCCTGGCCGAGGCGCTGCAGGGCTCGCTGTGCCGTTTCTATGCCGATGCCCGCCGGTTGCTCGAGGCCTGGGTGCAGTGGGAGACCCTGCTGCCAGAGGAGGGACAACCCCCCTTGATCAACGAGATTCGCTGGCACCAGGAAGATCCCGGCAGCCTCTTCCATTGGCTCGATTGGCGAAACGGTGCCTGGCAGGAGCCGGGTCCGCGACCCACGCTGCCCCATTTCACCGCCATGGCGCTGGTAGGACCGCTCAATGGCGCCGCCTGGAGCCTGCCGCATCCCGAGAGCCAGCGGGAATGCGCGACGATCCGCGACTGGGTCGACGGGCATTACGGTCTGCAGGCCGCCGATCAGCTGAGGGATTTCATCGATTTCCTGCTCGAGGCGGGTGATCGCCAGGAGTACCAGATCAACTATGCGCCCTATACGCTCAATACGGATCGCCTGGCGTCCGAGATCGCTACCCTGGAGACAGGGACCTGCAGCGAGGAGGAGGGAACCCATCTGCTGCGACTCCAGCGGGTACGTGATAACGAGGATGGCTGCAACGACATCGACCTGACGGCCTGGGATATCGCTCAGTCAGTGGATCTGGCGATGGCCGGGCGCCAGCTGGGATGGCTCGACGAGGCGGCGTTCTCCCGCCTGCTGGAACGCGCCCACGTTCTGGCGGCGGCGTCTTATGGTGGCTGGGAAGAATTCGCTCGGGGGCTCTATGCCGGCTTCTCCTTCTTCATGGGCGAGACGCCCGAAAGGGAGGCCTTCCTCGCCGGCTTTCGCCAGGCCCTCGTCGCCTGGCTGGCCGCCGCGCCGCCGCTGGCCGGGCCCTGGGCGAGTCTCGATTTCCCCGGTGCCTGGGCACGTCACTGGGCGCCGATGCACGTCGATACCCTGCCGGGCGATATTCGGACCCTGCATTGAATGCTCGCCAATCCGCAGAGCAGTGGTTTATAGTCAACTCCTTGAGAACTGGCTCCTCCTGTCGGGAGTCCTCGTCTTACACGAGTCGTCGACAGGCCGCTCCGGCAGTGATACCTCCCTGGGTGTGGCATCACTTCCATAGCGACAACCCTCAGTCCCGCACGACGCCATGCCTGGCGTTGACGGAACGGGGTGCGGCTCAGGGAAGAGGGTTCGTCCCATGGTTGCCACGCAAGGGTGTCGCCTGCTGTTGATCGTTACCGCATTGGGACTCCTGGCCGGCTGTGCCACCCAGACCCGGGAGACTGCGTCACAGACGCCCGAGGATTACTTCACACGCCAGATGCCCGGGCTGCCCGGCGACTGGGACCCGAAGATGTCGCGGGTCGATAATCCGATCCGCCAGGTGCGCAGCCTGGACAACCTGCCCGAGACCCTGGTGCGCCAGGCGCTGCTTGCCCAGCACGAGCGGTGGAAGGGCACGCCCTATCGCCTGGGAGGCGACAATGCTCAGGGCATCGACTGTTCGGCGCTGGTCCAGAATGTCTTCATCGATACCTTCCGCCTCGAACTGCCGCGCTCCACCGATGGTCAGGTTCTCCAGGGCATGGCGATCGAGAGAGCCGAGCTGGAGGCCGGCGACCTGGTCTTCTTCCGCCCGTCTGGTGCCTATAATCATGTCGGCATCTATGTCGGTGACGGGAACTTCCTGCATGCCTCCGCCTCGACCGGGGTCAGGCTCTCGAAACTGGACAGCGCCTACTGGCGACGCCACTACTGGCAGGCCCGGCGGCCCCTCGAACCCACCCGGCTGGCACAGCGAGCACTGCTTGCCGGTGAAGGGTAGCGCTGTCTCGCGTCTTTCGACCCCGGGCCGCCTCGATTCATGACCGATCGGAGCCTCCATGATCGAAGCCCATAGCCGCGCCTGGTGGCGGGCTACCCTGGCCCTCTGCCTGGGGTCCTTTCTCGTCTTCATCAATCTCTATGCCCCACAGCCCCTGCTGCCCGAGTTGCGTGCCACCTTCGGCATCTCGACCCTGGTCGCCGGCCTGGTAATGTCGGTGGCGACCCTCTCGCTGGCGGCGGCCTTGCTGGTTTTCGGCCCGCTCTCGGATGCCATCGGGCGTCGAGGCATCATGCGGCTGACGCTCTTGCTCGCCGGGATGCTCTCCCTGGGCCTGGCGCTGGCGCCGAATTTCGAGACCCTTTTGGTGTTGAGGGCCTTCCAGGGCTTCGTGCTGGGCGGCCTTCCGGCGGTGGCCATTGCCTGGATGGGCGAGGAGTTCGAGCGTCCGGCGCTGCTCTCGGCAGTCGGGCTCTATATCGCCGGTAATACCCTGGGAGGGATCGGCGGTCGTGTCATCGGTGGGGCCGTGGCCGAGGTCGCCGGAATCTCGGGGAGTTTCCTGGTAGTGGGCACCATGACCCTGATCGGGGTGGTGTTATTCTGGCGGCTCCTGCCGGCTCCCAGGGCCTTCACCCCGCATCGCTTCTCCATCGGGGCGGCGCTCTCCGACCTGGGCGGCCACCTGCGCAATCCACTGCTGCTGAGCGCCTATCTGCTTGGCGGTCTCAACTTCCTGATCTTCATCAACCAGTACAACTACATCACCTTCCGACTCGCCGAGGCGCCCTATGGGCTGGGTTCTCGCTTCCTGGGCATGATCTTTCTGACCTACTTCGGAGGCACGCTGGGGTCGATGCTGTCCGGAAGGCTGGCCGGCTCGCTGTCACAGCCGGCATGCATGATGGCCGGGATCCTTATCCTCATGGTCGGCACCGCGGTGACCCTGTCGGCGTCGCTGCCGTTGATCATCGCCGGTTTGACCATCAATGCCTTCGGCTTCTTCCTGGCCCATTCCATGGCCTCGAGCTGGGTGGGCAAACATGCCGCGAGGGCGCGAGGCAGTGCCTCGGCCCTCTACCTGATGTTCTATTACACGGGGGCCAGCCTGGGAGGCTTCTGGCTGGAGCCCTTCTGGCAGGCCGGGGCCTGGATGGGCGTTACCCTGGGTTCCTGGTTGGTGTTATTCATCACGTTCGGCATTGCCGCCTGGCTGTGGCGTCGCGAGCGTTCGATTCCCGGTTAAACGCCGCCGGCTTCCTCCCCCCAGACTTCCTCCAGCCGATCCACTCGGCCACAGGCGGACTTGTAGAAGTTGTAGCGGACCGGATTCTTCTTGTAATAGCCCTGGTGGTAGTCCTCGGCCGAGTAGAAGGCCTCGAAATCATTGATCTCGGTGGCAATCTCGCGATCGAATCGCTCGGCGACCGCGTCTCGACTGGCCTCGGCCAGGGCGCGCTGCTCGTCGTTCATCGGGAAGAGGGCACTGCGATAGGAGTCGCCAGCATCGCAGAACTGACGGTTCTCCGCGAAGGGGTCGATATTGCGCCAGAACACATGCAGCAGCGTCTCGTAGTCGACGACTTCGGGGTCATATTCCACCTCGACGACTTCCGTGTGACCGGTTCCGCCGGCCACGACCTCCTTGTAGCTCGGGTTCTCGACATGGCCGCCACTGAAGCCGGAGGTGGTGGCGATGACCCCCTCGACCTTGTCGTAGGCTTCCTCGACGCACCAGAAGCAGCCACCGGCAAAGACGGCGCTAGCCGTCTGCTCCTGAGAGATGGCCTGGCCGCTCAAGCCAATGGCGGCTGGCAGAGCCAGCAGCGCGAACCAGCGGGGAGTGTGGAGAGTGGGAAAGGTCATCTTTGGTTAGCTCCGTGGTTGAGTCATGCTAGATTGGAGGTTGTTCCATGATCTGAGTTCCGTATAACCCCTGTTGAATGTATTTTCCCGCGCCCTTTCGCGTAAGGTCTCGGCGACCCCGACGACTCAAGGGACGAAGCTGCCGTGTTCCAGGGTGGCCACCACCACAAGGAGGGACGCCTTGACTCGACATCGACTGATACTGCTCGCTCTGATTGCCCTGATCATCGCGGCCTATTACCTCAGCGGTGCCCACCAGGTGCTGACCCTGGAGACACTCCAGGCCGAGCAGGCCCGGTTCCGGACCTGGCTGGCGGCCGAACCGCTGACCGTGGCGGGGGGGTTCTTCCTGATCTATGTGGTCATGGCGGCCCTCTCGCTGCCCGGGGCGACCCTGCTGACCCTGCTGGGCGGCGCCCTGTTCGGCTTCGGCTGGGGGCTGTTGATCATCTCCTTCGCCAGTACGCTGGGGGCAACCCTGGCGGCACTGATCGCCAGGACCCTGGCACAGAAACCCCTCGAAAGGCGCTTCACCACTCAACTGTCGCGTATCAATGCGGGTATCACGCGTGAGGGCGCCTTTTATCTCTTCACCCTGCGCCTTATCCCGCTGTTTCCCTTCTTCGTCATCAACCTGGTGATGGGCCTGACCCGGATGCGCCTCTGGACCTTCTACTGGGTCAGCCAGGTCGGCATGCTGCCGGGTACGGCGGTCTATGTGAATGCCGGACGGGAGCTGGGTAACCTTGAATCGCTATCCGGCATACTCTCGCCCACCCTGATCGCCTCCTTCGCCCTGATCGGGCTCTTTCCCTGGCTGGCCAGGGGGCTGGTGGCCATCGCCAAGCGTCGCCGCCTGGCGAGGCGTTTCGCGCGGCCGTCACGTTTCGATCATGACATCGTGGTGATCGGTGGCGGCTCGGCCGGACTGGTAGCAAGCTACATCGCCGCGGCCGTCAAGGCCCGGGTTGCACTGGTGGAGCGTGACAGGCTGGGTGGCGATTGCCTGAATACCGGCTGTGTGCCCTCCAAGGCATTGATCCGGGCCTCACGGGTGATCGACGAGATTCGTGGTGCCTCGCGATATGGCATCCAGGCAGGGCAGCCGCAAGTGGATTTCGCCGCCGTGATGGGCCATGTCAAGCATGCCATCCGGGAGGTCGAGCCCCATGACAGTCGGGAACGCTACGAGGGTCTCGGCGTGGAAGTGATCGCCGGCGACGCTTTCCTCGAGGATCCCTGGCGGGTCAGGGTCGGCGACAGGGTCATCACCACGCGGCATGTGATCATTGCCAGCGGCGCCCATCCTCGGGTGCCCGACCTGCCAGGCCTTGAACGGATCGAGGTGCTCACCTCCGACAACCTCTGGCGACTGGATACCCTGCCGGCCCGGCTGCTGGTGCTGGGAGGTGGCCCCATCGGGTGCGAACTGGGTCAGAGTTTCGCCCGCCTGGGCAGTCGCGTCTCGCTGGTGGAAATGGGCGACCAGTTGCTGCCCCGCGAAGACCGGGATGTGGCCAGCGAGGTCGAGGTCCGGCTTGGGGAGGAAGGTCTGGCGGTGCACCTGGCCACCAAGGCGCTGCGGGTGGTCGCCGAGGAGGGCGGTGGCCATGCCCTGGAGGTCGAGCGGCGAGACGCGCATGGAGAAATGTTGCTCGAGCGGCTGACCTTCACGCACCTGCTGGTCGCGGTGGGGCGCCAGG
>JAGXGN010000174.1 GCA_024636705.1 Halomonas sp. | reverse complement strand
GCCTGGTCCCGGTACTCACCGTGCTCGACGAGGCCTTGGGCATAGAGCACGGCGTAACCACCACGGTGCACTCAGCGATGAACGACCAGCCGGTGATCGACGCCTACCACCAGACCGATCTACGCCTGACCCGCTCGGCGATGCACTCCATCGTGCCGGTGGACACCGGCCTGGCCCGCGGCATCGACCGCCTCATGCCCCACCTAGCCGGACGTTTCGAATGCCTGCACATGCGCGTGCCGACCATCAACGTCTCGGTCATGGACCTGTCGATCTGCGTCAAGCGAGAGACCACGGTTGCCGAGATCAACACCCTCCTGCACCAGGCGAGCCAGGGGCGGCTGGCAGGCCTGCTCGGCTATACCGAAGAGCCCATGGCCTCCGTCGACTTCAACCATGACCCGCGCTCGGGTATCGTGGACGCCACCCAGACCCGGGTGGCCGGCGGCCACCTGGTCAAGCTGTTGTGCTGGTTCGACAACGAGTGGGGCTTCGCCAACCGGATGCTCGACGTGAGCCACCGACTCGCCTCCCTGGCACCGCCCGGTGCCTGACCCCGAATCGATAACCGACCCTGCTTGGGTTGCTCCACAGAGGAAGCGTCCCGATGAACATGCACAAGATGACCGGCCTCGACCTCAGCGGCCAGCGCGTGCTGATCCGCGAGGACCTGAACGTCCCCGTCAAGCACGGCAAGGTATCCAGCGATGCACGTCTGCGGGCGGCGCTGCCGACCATCCAGGCGGCCCTGGACGCAGGTGCCCGGGTGATGCTGATGAGCCATCTCGGCCGACCCACCGAAGGCCAGCCGGACGAGGAATTCTCCCTGGCGCCGGTGGCCGATCATCTGGGTGAGCTGCTGGGCCGCCGGGTACGCCTGGTCGCCGACTACCTGGACAGTGACGTCACGGTCGCCGACGGCGAGGTAGTTCTGCTCGAGAACGTGCGCTTCAATGCCGGCGAGAAGAAAGACGACGAAACACTGGCCAGGCAGTACGCCGCCCTCTGCGACATCTTCGTGATGGACGCCTTCGGCACCGCCCACCGCGCCCAGGCCTCCACCCATGGCGTGGCACGCTTCGCCCCCACCGCCTGTGCCGGTCCGTTGCTGGCCGCCGAGCTGGATGCCCTGGAAAAGGCCCTGGCCACACCCAAGCGACCCATGGTCGCCATCGTCGGCGGCTCCAAGGTCTCCACCAAGCTCGAGGTGCTCAATGCACTCTCCGAGCGCTGCGATCAGCTGATCGTCGGCGGTGGCATCGCCAACACCTTCATCGCCGCGGCCGGCTACAACGTCGGCAAGTCGCTGCATGAGGCCGACCTGATCGGTCAGGCGAAGGCGCTGATGGACAGGGTCGAGATCCCGCTGCCCAGCGACGTGGTGGTGGCCACCGAGTTCTCCGAGTCGGCCGGAGCCGTGGTCAAGCCCGTCGACCAGGTGAACGACGACGAGATGATCCTCGACATCGGCCCCGACACTGCCGGCCGCCTGGGCGGCCTGCTCAAGGATGCCGGCACCATCCTGTGGAACGGCCCGGTGGGCGTGTTCGAGATCGACCAGTTCGGCAAGGGCACCGAGGCGCTGTCGCTGGCCATCGCCGAGAGCAACGGCTTCTCCATCGCCGGCGGCGGCGATACCCTGGCGGCCATCGACAAGTACGGCATCGAGGATCGGGTCTCCTATATCTCCACCGGTGGCGGCGCCTTCCTTGAGTACGTGGAAGGCAAGACCCTGCCGGCGGTGAAGGCCCTGGAGGACGCCGCCTCTCGCTGACGCCCCTCTCCCTCACCTATCATTGTTGACCGGCGCGGCCTCCAGGCGGCGCCGTCCTTGCATCCAGAGACACTAAAGACACAGGACACTTCATGGCACTGATCAGCATGCGCCAGTTACTGGACCACGCCGCCGAGCATGGCTACGGCGTACCGGCCTTCAACGTCAACAACCTCGAACAGATGCGCGCCATCATGGAGGCCGCCGATGCCACCGACTCCCCGGTGATCGTCCAGGCCTCGGCCGGTGCCCGCAAGTACGCCGGTGCCCCCTTCCTGCGTCACCTGATCCTGGCCGCCGTGGAGGAGTTCCCGCACATACCCTTGGTCATGCACCAGGACCACGGCACCAGCCCCGCGGTCTGCCAGCGCTCCATTCAGCTGGGCTTCTCCTCGGTGATGATGGACGGCTCCCTGGGCGAGGACGGCAAGACCCCGATGGACTACGCCTACAACGTCGACGTCACTCGCCGGGCCGTGGAGATGGCTCACGCCTGCGGCGTCTCGGTGGAGGGCGAACTGGGCTGCCTGGGCAGCCTGGAGACCGGCATGGCCGGCGAGGAAGACGGCATCGGCGCCGAGGGCAAGCTGGACCACGACCAGCTGCTCACCGACCCGGAAGAGGCCGCCGACTTCGTCAAGGCCACCGGCGTCGACGCCCTCGCCATCGCCATCGGCACCAGCCACGGCGCCTACAAGTTCACCAAACCGCCCACCGGCGACACCCTCTCCATCCAGCGCATCAAGGAAATCCACGCCCGCATCCCCGATACGCACCTGGTGATGCACGGCTCCTCCTCGGTGCCCCAGGAATGGCTCGAGGTCATCAACCGCTACGGCGGTGAGATTCCCGAAACCTACGGCGTGCCGGTGGAGGAGATCGTCGAGGGCATCCGCCATGGCGTGCGCAAGGTCAACGTCGATACCGACCTGCGCCTGGCCTCCACCGGAGCGGTGCGACGCTTCCTGGCCCAGAACCCGGCGGAATTCGATCCGCGCAAGTTCCTCAAGGCCAGCACCGCGGCCATGAAGGAGATATGCAAGGCCCGCTACGAGGCCTTCGGCAGCGCCGGCAATGCCTCGAAGATCACCCCGATCAGCCTCGAAGCCATGGTCGGCCGCTACGACAGCGGCGGGCTCGACTCCAGGGTCAGGTGATCACGGCTCGTTGATAGACAGACTTCGCTCATCTCGACACCGCCGCTCCCAGGAGTCCCCATGGACAGCACGCTGATCTTGCCACGCCCAACGGCAAGGGAGATGACCACCAGGATCGGGAAGAGCACGTCATGATCCCGCTGCTGGACCAGCTGTCCCTCGTGGCGGCACTGCTGCTGTTCGCCGTCTGTGCCCTAGTGATCGGGATCGTGGGGACCCGCCTGACCGGGATCGTCGACGACCTTGCGGATCGCACCGGACTCGGCGAGGCCATCGCCGGTGCAGTGCTGCTGGGCATGGCGACCTCTCTCTCGGGCATCGTGGTGTCTGTCTCGGCGGCACTGGCCGACCGTCCGACACTGGCCGTCAGCAACGCCCTGGGCGGCATCGCCGTGCAGACGCTGTTCCTCAGCATCGCCGATATCACCCACCGGCGTGCCAACCTGGAACATGCCGCCGCCTCGCTCGGCAACCTGATGCAGGGGGGCTTGCTGCTATGCCTGCTGTCGCTGGTACTGGTGGGGCGCTTCGCCCCCGAATGGACCCTGTGGCAGGTACACCCCGTCACCCCGGTACTGCTGATCGGCTACCTGTTCGGCCTGCGCCTGGTGGATCGTAGCCGTGAAAATCCCATGTGGAAGCCCGCTCAGACCCGCGACACCCAGCCCGACGTGCCAGACGAGCGGGCCATGAGGCGCTCGGCGACACGGCTCTGGCTGTCCTTCATTGCCCTGGCGGTGACGCTTGGCATCAGCGGCTGGTTGCTGGAGCGTTGTGCCGCGATTATCGCCGAGCAGACCGGTCTGGGGCAGTCCGTGGTGGGCGCACTGATGACGGCGGTAGTGACGTCGCTACCGGAGCTGGTAACCTCGTTGGCGGCGGTGCGCCGCGGCGCCCTGACACTGGCCGTGGCCGGTATCATCGGTGGCAACGCCTTCGACACCCTGTTCGTTGCCGCCTCGGACATCGCCTATCGCGGCGGCTCGATCTACCACGCCATTCCCGACGCTGTCTCGCTATGGGTCGCCCTGACGATGCTGATGACCGGCATTCTGCTGGTGGGCATGCTCTATCGCCAGCGCCAGGGGCCTGCCCACATCGGCTTCGAGAGCGTCGGCGTCATCGCCTGCTACCTGGCCGGGGTCATCGCCCTGCTGCTGGCGCCCTGAGAGGGCAAGGCGCGGCCCAGGCCACGGGCCTGTACCTGCCCCGTGTCACGACAGCTTTGCGCCGGGTAGCATGGTCATCGAAATGGAAGCGAGGCGATCATCGCCTGACTAACCGTCGGACAGGCTCGCCATCAGTTCTGATCGGCGTCAGCCGCATCCTCTGCGGATTCCTGGCTGGCGGCGGCAGCATCCGTGGCGGACTCGTCTTGCGCCGCCGCGTCGCCTTCCTCACGGATCAGGGCCCCGGGCGTGATGCCGTACTTCGTTTGCAGTTCGGCATCGCTGAGCGCACTGCCGGAACCCGTCGAGGTTTCGGCCGTGGGCGAGGACTCGTCATGCTCGGAGGCGCTGACGATCGTAGTGAAGGCACCGGCGCTCAGCAAGAGGGCAAGACCAAGGGTGGTGAACCAGGGAGGACATCGCATCGGGGATTCTCCTTCGGCGTCTGGATGGCATCGGGTGACATTGCCTGTCACTACTCGAGACTAGCGCAGATATCACCGCTTAGGAATCCCCGAGTGCACCCCCCAGTGGGTCACGCCACCGAGGAGATCTCCACGAATTCAAGACATCGACGGCATAATTGCTACAAAGTACCGCAAGAAGCGCCAGGCAGCCCACCGCCGCACGCGGCATTGCACCGAGGGTACCGAGTCGTACAGGGCCTCTCACACCGGACGCCATTAGCACTTGAAGGATGGTAGAGATAGCGCAATACTATTTGGAAACAGCGTTCACTAAGTTCGGCATCTCTCAAGAACGGTCGAGCGATACCGATAACAGACATTACTCAATTCACGACTTCCGCGAGATGTCCGACAATGGCTCTGTCTCCCTGCCTGCTCTTCGACTGTGACGGCACCCTGGTCGACAGCGAGCCGTTGCTGGCCGACGAGATGGCCAGTGCCCTCAGTGGAATAGGCCTGCCATTCCTGTCCAGCGACTATATCGGGGAGTTTCGTGGTACCCGCTTCCGCCATATCGTTGCCGAGCTTCAGCGTCGTCATGGCCGGGTCGACCCCGATGAACTCGAGGCAATGGAAGGCGAGATGCGTCACAGGCTGATGCAGCGCCTGGAAACCGAACTGTCCCCGCTGCCCGGCGTACCCGAGGCCCTGGCGGCCCTAGCCGGCCATCCCATGGCAGTGGTGTCCAACGGCGCCGAGGCCAAGGTGCGCACCTCACTGGCCAGCAGCGGTCTGGCCGAACATTTCGGGGACAGGATCTACAGTGGCTATACGGCCAGATGCTGGAAGCCCGACCCCAGCCTTTTCCTCTATGCCGCCGGCCTGATGGGCCAGGCACCGGAAGACTGCGTGGCCATCGATGACTCCATCGTCGGAGTCAAGGCCGCCCTGGCCGCGGGTATGACGGTGATCCATCTCAACCGCTACCCGGATGCCGAGGAGACCCCGGAAGGCGCCATCATGATCAGCAGCATGTTCCAGCTTCCCACCGTGATCGCCAGCCTGGCCCGCTCCCGGCAGAGAGCCGTCGCCAGCCACTGAACGGACTGGCGACTGGCCAACCCCCGATGCCGGGCGATATCCTGCCCGCTTGACGAAAGCCCCTTGAAGATAGCCCTTGACGACCAAGGAGCCGAGCATGGCCTCCCTGAAGGATCAATTGAGCGGCCTGGTGTATTCCACCGAACACGGTGATATCTGCCCCGACTGCCGCCACCCCCTGGCGGACTGCCGCTGTGCCGAGCAGGACGACCAACAACGCCTCGCCGCCCTGGACGGCATCGTGCGCCTCCGTCGCGAGACGAGTGGGCGCAAGGGAAAGGGTGTCACCACGGTGAGCGGGGTACCCTTGGCAGACGCCGAGCTGAAGATCCTCACCAAGGCACTCAAGAAGCGTTGTGGCAGTGGCGGTTCCCTCAAGGACGGGGTCATCGAGATCCAGGGAGATCACCGAGAGGTACTCAAGGCCGAACTGGAAAGCCAGGGCTTCAGGGTAAGGCTGGCGGGTGGCTGAGCGCCGAGTGCAATGTCGTCAACCCCTGCTCGGCGGGCATCTCGGCCTTGACCGTGAAGAGGTCATCGGCCCGCGTGCGGCCCAGGTTGAGACAGGCGATCGGCTTGCCGGCACGCGCCGCGGCCCGGGGAAAGCGCAAGCCCGAATAGACCATCAGCGACGAACCCACCACCAGCAGGGCATCGCTCTCCTCCAGGAGCTCAAACGCGCTCGCGACCCTTGGGGCGGGGACATTGTCGCCGAAGAAGACCACGTCCGGCTTCCAGATACCGTCGCCACAGCGCCGACATCCGGGCACCCGGAAAGCGGAGAAATCCGTTTCCAGGTCGGCGTCGCCATCCGGCCCTACGCGGGCACCCGAGGTCAGCCAGTCGGGATTGTGTTGCGCCAGCTCGGCATGCAGGTCATGGCGCATGCGCAGGGCGTTGCAACTCACGCAGCGCACCCTGTCGGCCCGTCCATGCAGGTCGATCACCCGACGAGAACCGGCGAACTGGTGCAGGCCATCGACATTCTGGGTGATCACGCCCGACACCCGACCGAGTGCCTCGAGCCGAGCCAGGGCCAGATGGGCCTGATTGGGTCGTGCCTCGCTCAGGGCGCGAAAGCCCACCAGCGCCCGTGCCCAGTAACGCTGGCGGGCCGCGTGACGGGCCATGAACTCCTGATGCGCCATGGGCGGCGAGCGCTTCCAATCTCCCTGGTCATCGCGGTAATCGGGGATGCCGCTCGCCGTACTGATCCCCGCACCGGTCAGCACCGCCATGCGTGGATGAGACTCGGCGAAGGCGACCAGGGCCTCGAGCTCCCCCTCGACCGACATGTCCCGCTCCTGCATGTCCCACTCCTTTCGTTCGATCCAGCTAACATTTGAACCCGCTATCAGTGCCGTGCCCGCGATCATCCGATGGCGTTCAGAAGGTCGCGATTCGCACCCGGGTGGCACAACGCCCCGGCTCCTGCGGAAAGAGGCTTTCCGCGGCGGGGAAGTCGGCCAGCCGGGCGACATCGATGCCGATACGCACTTCGGTCAAGAGGCGATTGCCGCGCCCGCGACACTCCATCCGTAGCGCCCTGGCGGCTCCCTCGCCGAAGGCCGCCTCGAAGGCGCCGACCAGATCACGACGATAGACCTCCCCACCCTGGTTGAGTGCCACGAAGGCACCGAAGGCACTCTCGTTCACCGTCTCGACGAGCGCCACCGACGCGGCGAAATACTCGGCTTCCGGCAAGTTCAGACAGGCCGCATGCTTGGCATACTGGTAGCGATCCAGGCAGCTTTCCCGCCCCGGCATGGCCTCATCGAGGGCGTCATCCAGCGGGTCGGGGAAGTCGAAGGGTGGATTTGCCCGACAGAAGCTCCCGTCCGCCCGGGGCCGCTCCAGGAAACAGCCTTCCTCCCACCAGCGACGACGATCGACGCCCTCGGCGGCGAAACGGTCGGGCAGGGACGGCCAGAGTCCATGGAGCACGAAACCCTGGCGGCTACCCTGGTACAGCGTGGGGTCAAGACACTCGCGGGGGGGATCGGAACGGCTCTCGCAGAAGCCGGGATGCCAGGTCAAGGCCAGGGTGTAGTAATCGAAACCCTCGGCCTCCAGGCGGGCCAGGGGGTCGGCGGCAGCCGTCGGCACCGCTACCCAGAGCAGGGCCGTCAGCAGGGCCAGCGTCAGCAGGCCTGAACGCCTTGCGAGCGTCATCTCATCTCTCTCCCCGGAGTCGCCCGCCCATCTCCTGGGCTAGATCCACGGCATAGTGGTCGGTCATGCCGCCGATGAAGTCGAGCATGCGTCGGTAGCTGTCATACAGCGTCCAGGACGAACGCGGGGTATTCTCGCCGATCAGGGCCAGGACGCGCTGGTGCTTGAAGGTCGAACGGCCGGTATGGTGCAGCTCATGGGCGGCCCCGATGAAGGCCTCCAGAAGAATCCCCAGCGTCGTGTGGGCGCCGATCTCCAGCTTGGCCTTGCGCTCATTCTGAAAGATGCGCTCGCGTGCCAGCTGCTTGGCCGCCGCCACGCCCCAGCCCAGGTCGGGATGGCAGAGATCCAGAAGGTCATGGGTCAGGGCACCACTGCGAAGCTCACCCTCGTGCTGGACGAAGACGGCACCCACGTCGTTCACCGCCCGCTCCATGGCCGCCCCGCGCAGTGCGGCGATGCGTCGCCGTGGGGAGACGCCGGCGCGCTGCATTTCGTCGTAATCCGGCGGCTCCCCGCCGGCGATCTGGGTCAGCACCTCGGCCACTTCGTCGAAGCGCAGGATGCCCATCTCCAGGCCATCCTCCAGATCGAGGAGCGCATAGCAGATGTCGTCGGCCGCCTCGACCAGCCAAGCTAGGGGATGTCGGCACCAGCGTCCCTGTCCGCGTGGCAGCAGGCCCAGCCGCTCGGCCACCTGGGCCAGCAGCGCCGTCTCGCTCTGGTAGCAGCCGAACTTGCCCGCCGTGCCACCGTGCTCCACGGTCCAGGGGTACTTGAGCAGGGTGCCCAGGGTCGCCGTGGTCAGCCGCATGCCTCCCCGGAACTGGTTGTACTCGATCTGGGTCACGATCCGAAAGCCCTGGGCATTGCCCTCGTAGGTCAAGAGGTCCCTGCGTTCCAGCTCGGAGAGGCCGGCCAGCAGGCCACTGCCGCTGGCCTCGGCATGCTTGAACCAGTCGCGAATGGCGTATTCCCCGGCGTGACCGAAGGGCGGGTTGCCGATGTCGTGTCCCAGGCAGGCGGCCTGCACGATCACGCCCATGTCCGCCGGGGTGATCCAGTCGGGCAGACGCTCACGCAGGCGTTCACCGACGATCATCCCCAGGGAACGGCCGACACAGCCCACTTCCAGGGAATGCGTCAGGCGGGTGTGGATATGGTCATTGTCGGTGAGGGGATGGACCTGGGTCTTGCGGCCCAGGCGACGAAAGGAACCGGCGAAGACGATCCGGTCATGATCCTTGTGGAAGGGGCTGCGGCCGATCTCGTCGCGCGCACCGCCGGAAGGCGAACTCCGCTTGTCATGCAGGCGACCCGGATCCAGCAGCCGCTCCCAGCTCATCTGCGTCATGGGCAATCTCTCCTTGGACGCCCATTCTGGCAGCCTCGCGGGTCCTCGCCCAGCCCGACGCCTTCAACCGGCGTTGATCCGGCGCTGCCTGACCAGCCAGCCATAGACGAGACCCGCCGATATCAGGGTGATGGCGAAGGCATAGATGCCCACGGAGATGCCGCTGTTCCAGAGGATGTCCCAGTCGCCACCGGAAATCGCCATGGCGCGTCTCAGGTTGTATTCCATCTGGCCACCGAGCAACAGACCCAGCACCACCGGAACCGTGGGGATCTCGAGTTTCCGCAGGACATAACCGAGCACCCCGAAGCCCAGCATCATGTAGAGGTCGAAGGCGCTGTTGCTTAGCGAGTAGACACCGACGAAGGCCACCATCACCACCATGGGCATCAGGAACCAGCCCGGCGCCCGGAGCACTCTCGCGAAGAGCCCCACCAGGGGAATATTGAGCACCAGTAGCATGAGGTTACCGATGAACAATGCCGCCACCAGTCCCCAGACCATCTCGGGTTGCTGCTGGAACAACAGGGGGCCGGGGGTAATGTTCATGGACAGCAGCAGTGCCAGCAGGATCGCCGTGGTCCCGCTTCCCGGAATACCCAGGGAGAGCATGGGGATCAGCGCCCCGCCGGCGGCGGCATTGTTGCCTGCCTCGGGAGCCGCCACCCCTCGCGGGTCACCGTTGCCAAAATCACCGCGGCGGCCCAGCCAGCGTTTCTCCAGGGTGTAGGAAAGAAAGCTTCCCAGGGCGGCCCCGGCCCCCGGCAGCACACCGGCGATGAAACCGACGAAGGAGCTGCGGGTGATGGTGGGGACACACCGCCAGGCGGTACGCATGCCGGGGATTGCCGAACCGAGTTTCATGGTCGGCTTGTTGCTGTGGCGAATATCCTCGAGGAACACCAGGCATTCCGAGATCGCGAAGAGACCGACCAGGGCGACGATGAAGTCGATGCCATCGTAGATCTCGAACCAGCCGAAGGTGAACCGCGGCACACTGCTGACGGCATCGATGCCCACGGTGCCCAGCAACAGGCCCAGGCAGGCAGCGACGAAGCTCTTGGAGAGGCTGCCACTGGTCACGCCACCGATGGTGGCGAAGGCCAGCATGAAGAGGGCGAAGTATTCGGCCGGGCCGAACCGGATGGCGAAGCCCACCAGCAGGGGAGCGAAGAGGGTCAGGCCGATGGTCGCCACCGTCGCCCCCACGAAGGACGCCACCCCGGACAGGCCCAGGGCCTCGCCCCCGCGACCCTTGAGTGCCATGGGATAGCCATCCAGGGTGGTCATCATGGCCGGTTCATCACCCGGGATGTTGAGCAGGATGGAGCTGATACGCCCGCCATACATGCAGCCGTAATAGATGCTGACCAGCAGGATCAGGGCGGCGGTCGGCGAAAGACTGAAATTGAAGGTCAGGGGAATCATCAGCGCCACGCCGTTGACCGGCCCCAGGCCAGGCAGTGCACCGATCAGGGTACCCAGGGCGCAACCGATGAGCGCCAGCATGAGATGCTGGGGTTCGGTCGCCACCACGAATCCCTGGGCGAGATAAGCGAGAATATCCATGTCGACGGAGTTACCAGTTGAGGCCGGGCATATCCGGAAGCGGCATGCCCAGGGCAAATTCGAACAGCAGGTAGAGCCCAAGCGTCAGGATGACGCCGCAGACCAGGGACGGCTTCCAGTCGGCACCGAACAGTCGGATCAACAGGATGAGGGCAATCAGGCTGGCCGGCAGGAAACCCCAGGGCTCGAGGAAGGCCGCATAGACCCCCAGCAGGAGCAGCGCGCCGGCCTGGCGCAGCAGGGCGGCACGATGCGGCCAGCGCTGGTTCAAGCCGGGACGCAGTATCAGATAGAGCGAGAAGGCACCGAGCGGGACACTCACCAGACGGGGAAACTCCCCTGGTCCCACCGGCTGCATGAAGCCGGTGGTAAAGGTGTAGGAATACCACCAGGCGAAGACGGCCAGGGCCAGTAACACGGCCCCGGCAATACGGTCTCCGATGACGCCGGAGACACGCACGGTGAAAAAATCCGGCTCACTCACTCCATGACCCCGATCTCGCGGGAGATTTCCTCGACGTCACCGATGGACTCCCGAACGAAGTCATTGAAGGCCTCACCACCACGCCACAGCGGCACCAGGCCATTCTGCTGGGCGACATCCTTCCACTCGTCGCTCTCGTAGAGGGTCGCGAGCGTCTCGACCATGGCCGAGTAGTCCTCGTCGGAGACATCACCGCCGGTATAGAAGCCACGCCAGTTGTAACCGGTCACGTCGTAGCCCTGGGAAACCGCCGTCGGCAAGCCGGCGAAGGGCTCGGGAAGGGGTTCATCGGAGAGCACCGCCAGCACGCGCACATCACCGGACTCGATGAAGCCGGCGATCTCGCCGAGATCGGTCGAGACCACGTCCACATGGCCACCCATCATCTGGGTGACGGCGGGACCACCCCCGTCGAACTGTACCCAGCGCACGCTGCTGATCTGATCGGCCGGCATCCCGGCCTTCTTGGCCAGCATCAGGGCGCGGATGTGGTCCCAGCCACCGGCGCCGCTGGAACCCGCCATGGCCAGCGAATCCGGGTCATTGACCATGGTGTCGAGCAGCTGATCGAGACTCTCGTACTCGCTTTCGTCATCGACGAGGATGACCCCCACATCGGTGCCGAGCATGGCCAACCAGCGCATGGTATCGGCGTCGCCCGGATACTTGCCCTGGGCGATCTGGGTCATGCCCACCGTGCTCGTCGCCACGATCAGATCGCTGTCGTCCGACCGATTGCCGGCGACATTGGCAAAGGCCACGGCCCCGACGCCACCCGGCATGTTGGTGACCTGAACAGGACTATCCACCAGCTCGAGGTCGAGGAGCAGCTTGCCCACCGAACGGCAGGTGAAGTCCCAGCCGCCACCCGGGTCCGCCGGGGCGATACACTCATCGATGGGCAAGGCCTGGCTGGGGGTACTGACGGCAAGGCCGAGACCCAGCAGGGTCGCAGCGGCGAAACCGTGGCGGGCGTGGGTAAGAATCGTCATCTTGTTGTTCCTCCATTTATTTTTTATGGCCGAACCAAACGGCCTCTTGCAGGGTAGTTCAAATCACGCCACGCGCGTGCATGGCGGTGATCTCCTCCTCCTCGACACCGAGCTCGCGCAGGATTTCCCGGCTATGCTCACCGAGTTGCGGCGCGGGATGATGCACCCCCGCCGGGGCCTCACGAAGCTTCACCGGAAATCCCGTCACGGGAACCCTGCCCAGGTCCCCCTGATCGAGATCGATCTTCATCTGCTGGGCCTGTACCTGCGGGTCCTCGAATGTCTCCCGAAGCGAGTAGACACGCCCACAGGGCACACCGGCCCGGTTGAGGTGTTCAATCCATTCATCGACGCGGCGCGTCTCGATGACCTCCGTCAGGCAGGCACGCAGCGCATCGCGATTGGCCATCCGGCTGGCATTGTCGGCGAAGCGTTCATCGGCGAGCAGGTCGCGCCTGTCGAGAGCACCGAGCAGGCGCTCGACCATGGTGTCGTTGCTCGGCGCGATGGCCACCTTGCCGTCCCGCGCCTTGAAGAGCCCATAGGGATAGAGCATGGGATGGTCATTGCCGGTGCGTGCCGGCACCCGATCGGTAGCGAAGAATTCCGCGGCCAGGTAACCCATCATCGCGATCAGGCCATTGGTCAATGAGGTCTCGACGATATCGCCGCAGCCGCTGCGCTCTCTGCGCACCAGGGCCGCACAGAGTCCGAAGGCCAGGTTCTGGCTGGCCACCATGTCGCTGATCGGCGGTGCCGCTCGCATGGGCTCTGCGTCGGCGGGGCCGTTGACCCCCATGAAGCCGCTCATGGCCTGGGCGATGAAATCATAGGCCGGGCGATCACTATAGGGGCCGCTGGAACCGAAACCGTTGATACGACCGACGACCAGGCGGGGATAGCGCCCGCGCAGGGTCTCGTCGTCGAGGCCCATCTTCGCCAGGACACCGGGCCGAAAGTTCTCCACCAGCACATCAGCCTCGCCGAGCAGGCGATCCAGGATCGCCTTGCCCTCCTCGCTGCGCAGGTCCAGCGTCAGTGACCGCTTGTTGCGGTTGAACTGGGCGAAGTACCAGCTGAAGCCGTTCACCACATTGCCCTGGGAACGCAGCACATCGCCGCTTGCCGGCGACTCGATCTTGATGACCTCGGCGCCGTGGTCACCCAGCATCTGGGTACAGAAGGGGCCGGAAATCACCCGCGTCAGATCGATGACGCGGATACCCTCCAGGGAACCCGGGCCAGGGCGTTCGGACGACGTCATGCTCTCCCCAGGGCCGTCGGAACGGCGGAGCAGTCACTCAGCGCCAGGCGCGGACCTGCTTTGGAGACCTGGGCGGGCAGGGGCCGACCCATCAGACGGCTAGCGATGCGAGCGGCGGCGATCATGCCGTCCAGGTCGATACCCGTCTCGATACCCATCTCGGTCAGCAGGTAGACCAGGTCCTCACTGGCGATATTGCCCGAGGCACCGGGGGCGAAGGGGCAGCCCCCCAAGCCACCGATGGAACTCTCGTAGCGCTCGACCCCCAGCGCCAGTCCCTGCATGACATTGGCCAGGCCGATCCCGCGGGTATTGTGGAAATGCAGTGTCGGGGATAGCGTCGGCACCACCTCGCGAAGGTGGGTGATGCGCTCGGTGACCAGCGGAGGCGTCGCCATGCCGGTCGTATCCCCCAACGAGAGCTGGGCCGCGCCCAGATCGGCAAAGCGACGGGCGATACGCCCCACCGCCTCCACCTGCACATCGCCCTCGAAGGGGCAGCCGAAGGCGGTGGCGATGGCCCCGCGAAGCGCGATACCGCTGCCCTCGAGTCGCCTGGCCACGGCCTCGAATCCCTCGAGAGAGGCATCGACGCTGCGGTTGACGTTCTTGGCGTTGTGGCTCTCCGATGCAGAGACGAACAGCACCACTGAGTCCACTCCCGCCTCCAGGGCACGCTCGGCACCGCGCAGATTGGGAACCAACGCCGACCAGTGAACGCCCCGAGTACCACGCAGGGAGGCGACGAGATCGGCGGCATCGGCCAGGGCCGGCACCGCTCGCGGGCTGACGAAGGAGGTGAGTTCGAACTCCAGGACACCCGCCTCGACCAGGGCCCTTGCCAGCGCCATCTTCTCGGCGGTCGACAGCAGGACCGCCTCATTCTGTAGGCCGTCGCGAAGCCCGACCTCGGTGACATGAACCCGGCGGGGTGGAGTGGCCGGAGCCGGTGCTACGGAAGGCATGTGAGCTTGTCCTACTGCATGACAGATGGACCGACACTACGCCAGCCCAATCCACCGCAACAATGCGCCTTTCGTACTAGACGGGTCCCGGACGCCATATCCGCTTCTGCGGGGTTTTCATGGTATGCGCTGGGCGCTCAGGATATTGGCCTCCTACTCGCCGTCGGCCAAGACCGGCAGCAACGTCTTCAACTTCCGCGTCAGGGTATTGCGTCCCCAGCCCAGCAACTCGGCGGCCTCGCCCTTGCGACCACCGGTGTGGCGCAGCGCCGTCTCGATCAGTATCCGTTCGAAATCGGGTACTGCCTCCTCGAGCAGGTGGGTATGGCCCGCGGCCAGGGCGCGGTCGGCCCAGTCGCGAAACGCGTTACGCCAGTCGCCACTCACGGCCTGCGGGCTTTCGCTGCTGCGCAACTCCGGCGGCAGGTCCTCGATGAGCACTTCGCGACCCGACGCCATGACCGTCAGCCAGCGGCAGGTATTCTCGAGCTGACGCACATTGCCAGGCCAAGGCAGGTGGGTAAGGTGGGCCTCGGCTTCCGGGGTCAGTACCTTGACGTCGGTGGAAAGCTCCTTGGCGGCCTCGGCCATGAAGTGACGGGCCAGCCGGGGAATGTCCTCGCGCCGCTCCGCCAGGGTCGGCAGGTGGACGCGAATGACATTGAGACGATGGAAGAGGTCCTCGCGAAAACGGCCGTCCTCCACCAACTGCTCCAGGTGTTGGTGGGTCGCGGCGATGATCCGCACATCCACCTTTACCGAGGTATGCCCCCCCACCCGGTAGAACTCACCGTCGGCCAGTACCCGCAGCAGGCGAGTCTGGGTCTCGGCGGGCATGTCGCCGATCTCGTCGAGGAAGAGGCTACCGCCATCGGCCTGTTCGAAGCGTCCCTGCCGCTGGGCCGTGGCACCGGTAAAGGCACCCTTCTCGTGGCCGAAGAGTTCGGACTCGATCAGATCGCGGGGAATCGCCGCCATGTTCAGGGCGATGAAGGGCTTGCCGGCCCTGGGACTGTGCTGGTGAAGGGCCCGGGCGACCCGCTCCTTGCCGGTCCCCGACTCGCCGTTGATCAGTACCGTGATATGCGAATGCGATAACCGCCCGATGGCCCGGAACACCTCCTGCATCGCCGGCGCCTCGCCGATGATCTCGGCATCAAGACCCTCGGGCACGCTGACCGGCCGCTGACGCTCCCGGGCATGGGCCACGGCGCGTCGCACCAGGGCCAGGGCATCGTCCACGTCGAAGGGCTTAGGCAGGTATTCGAAGGCCCCTCCCTGGTAGGAGGCCACGGCACTGTCCAGATCCGAGTGGGCGGTCATCACGATGACCGGCAGATCGGGATGCGCCTGGCGCACCCGGGCCATCAGGTCGAGTCCATCGATGCCCGGCATGCGAATATCGGTGACCAGGACGTCCGGGGGCGCGTCCAGCAGGCGCTGCAGCGCAGTATCGGCGCGCTCGATGCACTCGACCTCGAGATCGGGCTGGGCCAGGGCGCGTTCCAGCACCCAGCGAATGGCGCGATCATCGTCGACGATCACGACATGGGCGACATCAGTCATGACGACTCTCCAGCGGAATCAGCAGTCGGAATTCGGTATGGCCGGGGAAGGAGTAGCACTCGATCAGGCCCTGGTGCTGGTGCAGGATCGACTGGGTGATGGACAGCCCGAGGCCGCTGCCATCGGAGCGCCCCGAGACCATGGGAAAGAACAGCGTCTCGCGTAGCGCTTCGGGAACGCCCGGACCGTTGTCGATGATCGACACCTCACACACCAGCCGATGCCGTTCGTTGCCCAGGGTGAACTGCCGACGCGCCCGGGTGCACAGTACCAATCGAGGCTGTGGCGTCCCACCCTCGATCATGGCCTCCATGGCGTTACGTGCCACATTGAGTACCGCCTGGATCATCTGCGCCTCGTCGCCGGAAAAGTCGGGCAGGCTGGGATCATAGTCCCGAGCGATCTCGACCGTCGGCTGTTCGACGATCAGCAGGGAGCGCACCCGCTCCAACACCTTGTGGATGTTGAGAGGCTCGTGGCGGGTCAGCCGGTTGGGGCCCAGCATGGAATCCACCAGGTCGCGCAGGCGGTCCACCTCCTCGATGATGATGTGGGTGAATTCCTTGAGGCCCGGATCATCGAGATCGCGCTCCAGCAACTGGGCCGCCCCACGGATACCACCCAGCGGGTTCTTGACCTCATGGGCGAGCCCCCGGGCCAGCACCTTGATGGTCTCCTGGCGGGACATCAGGGCCTCATCGCGCGAGATACGCATGAGGCGATCGCGAGGTTCGATCTCCAGCAGGAGCTCATCCTCGCTCAGGGGGGAGACGGTATAATCCACGGCCAGGGGATCGCCATGGGTGTCCACCAACCGAGCCTCGCGTTGGGTGAAGGGATGGAAGGCATCATGCGCCTTGGCCAACACCCGGGCAATGGCCTCGTCGTCGCCTACCAGGGAAGGAAAGGCCTGTCCCTTGACCCGGTTCAGGCTGACCGCCAGCAGGGCCTCGGCAGCGGGATTCATCCAGCAAAGCCGCAACTGACCATCCAGCAGCACCACTGCCGTCGTCAGATGCTCCATCAAGCGCTGGTAAAGCTGGTTGTCTCGCTTCATGACGGTTCCCGTTGATCCATCCGTGGTTGGGGCTGCGACCCACGTTTCCCGGATCGTCCTGCCGGCTAAATATTGCAAGAAGCGCGCCAACCCCTGGAAATCACTGAATGGCGCCATCCTGGCGTCATGATGCACCGCTTTAGTGCACCATAGTAGTGCAAGCATCCGAGGTGCGCACAGTGAAGGCGCCCAGGCCCCCGTGAAGGAAAGGCACGGGAGCAGCGCCCGGGGCATCAAGACATCGGGATGAAGCGGCGAGGCTCAGTGGGAACGACGACGCGGACGACGCCTGTGCGGGGTGTCATCCTCGCGCTCCTGCCGGAAGAGACTCTGGCCCGCCCGATAGTTCAGGGCACTGTTCTCGCGAACTCGTTCGGCGTGATCGAAGGCGTCAAAGGGCCCGTCGTCGCGCCTCTTGGGCTCGCGACAGGGCCTGGGGGTGCCGTCCGGACACAGTGGCCAATATGGCCGGCGCAGGGGCAGCTAATTGGCGGGGTTGTTGGGGTTCTGCGGCAGGTTGACGCTGGCACGCTGCACATAAAGGGTCACCGGTGACGTCCGATGACGCACCTCCCCGCTGGCATCGAGCAGTTCTGCCTGGAGCACATGCTCGCCCCGTTCGATACCGGTAACCATGAAGGCCTCGGTATGCATGGCGGACTGGCTGACGCGGCCATCCAGTAGCAGCCGCACGCGATGATCCTCGCGTAGCGCGGGCTCGATACCCAACTCCACCTGGAGGCCTCCACCGGCGCCGAGGGGAAGCGTGGTCTCATTAGCGGGTGAATGAATGGTGAAGCTGTCGTAGGGCATGAAGGGCTGCCCCGGGGACGGCGTCGCCACGCTACCATCTCCCTCGATTCTCGGCGCCATCTGGGCAACACCGCTATCAGCCCGGGAGGGCACCACGGTGAGATTGGATGGCTCGTACACTTCGCCACCGCGATCGGGGTCATCGGTGAAGATGACATTGCCCTGGGCATCGGTGGTGCGATAGACCGTCTGGGCCTGGGCGGCGAGACTGACCGAGACGCCCAGCACCAGCGCAAGGAGTGTCCTGTTCATCGCGTTTCCTCTGTTCGTACCCCTGTGGCCCATCACCGGTGCCGACGGGATCATGCGGCTGAATGATCTACCAACATCAGTCTTTGATACTGAACGAAACAAAAGGGTTCCGCCATGGCGGAACCCTTTGCGATCGTCCAACGGATGAGACGTCGCTGCCACTCGAGGGTGACGGCTCGGCCCCGCAGGGCCGAGCACCACCCGCGTCGATCAGCAGCTGTAGTACATGTCGAACTCGATCGGGTGGGTCGACATGCGGATGCGATCCACGTCTTCCATCTTCAGCTCGATGTAGGCGTCGATCATGTCGTCGGTGAAGACGCCACCCTCGGTGAGGAAGGCGCGGTCGGCGTCCAGCGCTTCCAGCGCCTGGTCGAGGCTGTTGGCCACGGTCGGCACGGACTTGCCCTCTTCCGGCGGCAGGTCATAGAGGTTCTTGTCCATGGCATCGCCCGGGTGGATCTTGTTCTTGATGCCATCGATACCCGCCATCAGCATCGCCGCGAAGGCCAGGTAGGGATTGGCGGTCGGGTCGGGGAAACGGCACTCGACGCGCTTGCCCTTGGGGCTTGCCGTGTAGGGAATACGGATGGAGGCACTGCGGTTGCGGGCGCTGTAGGCCAGCATCACCGGCGCCTCGAAGCCCGGCACCAGGCGCTTGTAGGAGTTGGTGGAGGCATTGGTGAAGGCGTTCAGGGCACGGGCGTGCTTGATGATGCCGCCGATGTAGTAGAGCGCCATCTCGGAAAGCCCCGCGTACTCGTCGCCGGCGAACTGGTTGTTGCCATCCTTCCAGAAGGACTGGTGGACGTGCATGCCGGACCCGTTGTCGCCGACGATGGGCTGGGGCATGAATGTGGCCGTCTTGCCGTAGGCATGGGCCACGTTATGGATGACGTACTTCATTTCCTGAACTTCGTCGGCCTTCTTGACCAGGGTGTTGAACTTGACACCGATCTCGTTCTGGCCGGCGTTGGACACCTCGTGGTGATGAACCTCGACGGTCTGGCCGATGGCCTCCAGGGTGTTGCACATGGCGCCCCGGATATCGTGGAAGCTGTCCACCGGGGGCACAGGGAAGTAGCCACCCTTGACGCGGGGACGGTGCCCCATGTTGCCGCCTTCGACCTGGCGGTCGGTGGACCAGGCACCCTCTTCGGAGGTGATCTTGTACATGGCGCCTTCGATGTCGGCCTTCCAGTGGACCTCGTCGAAGATGAAGAACTCGGGCTCCGGACCGAAGAAGGCGGTATCGCCCAGTCCGGTGGACTGCAGATACGCCTCGGCGCGCTTGGCGATGGAGCGCGGATCACGCTCGTAACCCTGCATGGTGGCCGGCTCGATGATGTCACAACGCAGCACGAGGGTGGCATCCTCGGTGAAGGGATCGAGGTAGGGCGTGGAGTCATCCGGGCGCAGGATCATGTCCGATTCGTTGATCCCCTTCCAACCATCGATGGATGACCCATCGAACATCTGGCCGTTTTCGAAGAATTCCTCGTCGACGTCACGCGCGGGGATAGTGACGTGCTGTTCCTTGCCACGCGTATCGGTAAAGCGCAAATCGATCCATTTGACGTCATGTTCTTCGATCAGGGCGAGAGTATTGGCAGACATGTGAGTCCTCCGCTGTGAGCTTGGCTTGATGCGTTTGTTGAACAATCCACTGGGCTGGTGTTGCCAGCCGTCTGTTGTAGCACGTCGTGGACAATCTGCCCACGAAGCCATGCACTTGCATGGCGCTGCCCCCTGCAATGCAGACTCCGTGCCAAAAATACCCATGCACCTCGGAAGAAACATCGCAACCTATTGATTAAACGATATTTTTCCCCGTTTTTCATCTCCCACTATCTGCGCCAGAATGTGCTCTGATACCCGCGGACATCAGCAAGAAAGGAAAAAATGCTCTATTAAAGTGCATTGAAGACGCCTTGATGCACCACAATGGAACAAAGCGCCGGGTGTCAGGGAGCCCACGCGCTATTACGCTGACCGTCGAGGCCGACACGATCCGCTAGAAACAAATTGCTACTTTCCACAACCAAAAACTACACTCCTTGGCATCACATCAAGCCGCTGGCCAGAAGACATTCGCTCCTGGCACCGGGGTCCAGAAAGAGGCGCCGACGGAGATCACCACCCATGCTTGCCTGTAGCCTCATTCTCGATGCCCGCGCATCGGGTGCCGATCTTCCCCGCTACTTGATGGCCCTGCGCCCCCTGGTCGATCGGCCTGATGAGCTCGTCGAGCTGCTGCTAGTGGATGATACCGGCGACCCAAGGCTGCCTGGCCTGGCACGACGACACCTCGCTCGGCTGCTGACCTGCCACAGGACACCGCTGGGTGATCGCCTCAATAGCGCAGTCGCCCATAGCCAGGGCGAGATACTGGTCTTCCCCGCCCCAAGACTCACCCCTTCCGCCGACTGGCTCTACCTCGCCGCCGATGCCATACAGCACGACGAAACCGACTGCGTGATGCTTGCCCGGCTCCCCGCCACGCCCCTGGAACGAGTCCGGCAACGACTCCGTCCAGGCTCGCCCTCGAGTACGCTCTGCCTGTCCCGCGCGTGGTTCGAACGCATCGGGGGCTGCGACCCCGGTCTCGACAGAAATGCCCTGCCCGACCTGATCGCGCGCCTGCATGCCTGCCAGGCCCGGGTCACTGCCGTCGTCGCCTGAACCGAACGACACCTTGCCCTCGCAGCAGGCTCCCAACCCACTGATATCTCGTCACGCCACGAGATTCACGGCCACAAAGCTGGTAGCAATCATCGCCCTGCCCCTATAATGCTGCCCCAATTTTGTCAGCAGGATCCCGTCGTGATCGAGAATCTTCGCAACATCGCCATCATCGCTCACGTCGACCGTTGGATGGAGCTTCTTGAGGAGGTGGCCGGGAAGACCCCCAGCATCGCCGAACGGCTGTTGGCCAACCTCAAGCAGATACACATGTGGGCCGCACGCCGGGAACTGATCAAGGACCAGCCTCTGGGAGCCGTCAGCGCCAAGCGTGACCTTCAGGTGAAGCGTGGCACCAGGGGACGAGCCCTGTCTGCCGAAGAGTTGCAGCTCATCTGGCAGGCGATGCATCGGACACGCATGGCTTACAGATCTAAGCTGTTCGTCAAGCTATGCCTGTTCTGGGGCTGCCGCCCTGTCGAGCTTCGCTTGGCCAGGATGGATGAGTTCGATATGGCTGAGGGGGTATGGCGCATTCCTCCCGAGCGCCACAAGGTGGGTTGGAAGACGGGGCGTCCTCTCCTCAGGCCGATCATCGATAAGGTGATGCCGGCATTGAACGAAGCCGCAGCCCTCTCACACGACTCGACAATGCTGTTCACGGGTGAGCGTTCATCGGAGCCGATGAATGATCGCTCGATACTGAGCTTCCCGCGGAGCATCCAAAAGGCCGCGAAGCATCAGCTGGGCAATGAAATGACACCCTGGTCGATGTACGACCTGCGCAAGACGGCTCGGACGCACTGGTCATCACTGGCCGAGCCGCACGTTTGCGAGATGATGCTAGGACACACCCTGCTGGGTGTGTGGCAATTCTACGATCACCACGACTACCTGCATGAGCAGAAATCGGCCTACCAGGCCTGGTGGCAGATTCTCACGCAGCATCTCGGCGATCCACCCATGCCCTAAAGGCCCCACATAGTCAGGGAACAAAGACAGTTTGGTACCGGAATCCACCGACGAAGAAGGTGGTTTCATTGAATGGGCCTGGTGAGGATCATTCCAGAGACAACCTGTCTTACAAGGAACCAATCCATCTTGAGCAGCGCGCAGCAGCTTAGCGTGGCTTTGCCAGTACCTGTGTCCAATAGGAGGGATACGTTGATCCAGAGTCCTCGGCCTTGGCCTTGGCCATGCCCATCTCGGTGAAAGTGTCTTTCATGATGTTGCGGCAATGACCCGGGCTCTCCAGCCAGCCCTCAACCACAGCGGCGATCGATTCTTGGCCAGCGGCGATATTCTCGCCCACTGCTCGCCACACGTAGCCTCTGCTGCTGACACGCTGTTGAATCCCTACGCCATCCGGACCGGTATGGCTAAAGTAGTCTTTCTTGGCCATATCCTGAGAGTGCGACTCGGCAGCCATTTCGAGCGTACAGTTCCAGGTTAGCGGCTTCACCGCCTCAAAATCTTGTTTGCCGCATTGCCGGGCCTGGCTGCGTGCCTCGTTTATCAGCGACAGCATCTCGCGTTTACGATCGGTTAGCTCGCAGTCGTCTTGGCTGGTGGAGCCGCCATTTGGGGTTTTCTCAGCGGCCCATGACCCACTTGAATCCATGCATGCCGAGATCACTCAGAAGACCGGTACCGCGATCTACTTCGCTGACCCGCATAGCCCATGGCAGCGGGGGTCCAACGAGAACACCAATGGCCTGTTGCGGCAGTACTTGCCGAAGGGTACAGACCTCTCCGTCTACAG
>JAGXGN010000173.1 GCA_024636705.1 Halomonas sp. | reverse complement strand
TGACAACATCGAGATCCGTGTGATCGGACGCGAGGCCCATTACAGCGACCCCCTGACATCACGGGTGCCGCTCGTCTTCTGATCGTCTGCGAGGGTTCACTCCATCTCCTGCCGATAGCCTTCACGGTGGGCGCCCTGCCCATAAGGGGGTGCCGCTTCCAGGCCGGCCAGGAAGCCTTCGGCCTCGCCGTCACGCAGTATCGCCAGGTCGTGGCTGAGCTGGTCACCCAGGACCAGCAGGAGAGGGGTGGACACGGCTTGATCCATAGCTGTACGAATTTAATCAATAGTACAACTTTATGCCGGACTCAGGCGATTCCCCTGATAGAATATGGCCTGAATATTCCGTCATCGATAACGAGGCCATCACCGCATGACATCAACCCATCTGGAACCTTCCGATCTGGACAGGCCCGGCAGTGGCCGGCTGGCGCATGCCCCCTCGGACCATCCCCCCGTGCCGCCCGGGAAGGTGGGCGTCCTGGTCGCCAACCTGGGAACTCCGGATGCCACCGACTACTGGTCCATGCGCCGCTATCTCAGCGAGTTCCTCTCGGACAAGCGGGTGGTCGATTATTCCGCCTGGTTGTGGCAGCCGCTGCTGCAGCTGGTGATCCTCAGCAAGCGTCCCTTCGCCTCGGGCAAGGCCTATCGGGGCATCTGGAACACCGAGAAGGACGAGAGTCCCTTGCTGACCATCACCCGGGATCAGACCCGCAAGATCGCCGAGGGATTGCACGAGGTCTACGGTGACGATGTCGTGGTGGATTTCTGCATGCGTTACGGGAATCCGTCCACGAACAGCGTGCTGCGTCGGCTGCAGGCCCAGGGCTGTGAGAGAATCCTGTTCTTTCCCCTCTATCCCCAATATGCCGGGCCGACCACGGCCACCGCCAATGATCAGGCCTTCCGCACCCTGATGACGCTCAACTGGCAGCCGGCCTTCCGCACGGTGCCGGCCTATTTCGCGCACCCCGACTATCTCGATGCCCTGGCCAATTCCGTTCGCGAGGCCTATGCGGCCGAAGCGTCGAGACCCGAACTCCTGGTGGCGTCCTATCATGGCGTGCCCAAGCGCTATCTGATGCAGGGCGACCCCTACCATTGCCAGTGCCAGAAGACCACGCGACTGCTGAAGGAGCGACTGGGCTGGAAGGACGACGACATCGTCACGGCCTTCCAGTCGAAGTTTGGCCCCGAGGAATGGGTGGGGCCGGCTACCGTGGACCATGTCGCCGAGCTGGCCCGCCAGGGCACGAAGCACATCGCGGTGATCTCTCCGGCCTTTTCCTCCGATTGCGTGGAGACCCTCGAGGAGATCAACGAGGAGATCAAGGAAAGCTTCGAGGCAGCCGGCGGGGAGCGCTTCACCTACATTCCCTGCCTGAATGACCGGGATGACCACATCAAGGCATTGCTGGCGGTGGCCAGGAACGAACTGTCAGGCTGGCTGTAGCCCGGGAGGGGTGAGCGCGGATTCTACTGCCTCTTCAGCCGTGCCCATGGTCGCGGTGCGGGATGGGCCTTTTCCCGATCTCTTCGGCGCGCAGCTCCGGCGGGCTTCCCCCGGTCTTGTCGATGTGCCGGAGTTGCAAGTGCAGGCCGGTCTTGGCCAGCAGGTGGGCACTCACCGGGGCGGTGATGAACAGGAAGAGCGTGATCAGCACTTCCTGGATATCGGGTTTTCCCTCGATGACCCAGAAATACAGCATGGAAGCGGTCAGCATGCAGCCTATGCCCAGGGTAGTGGCCTTGGTGGTGCCATGCAGGCGCATGTAGAAGTCGCGCAGATGGGCCAGCCCCAGGGAGCCGATAAAGGCAAAGACGCCCCCGGCCACCAGGAAGAAGGCAATGATGCCTTCGAGAACTACGTAGAGTGTCATGACGGTGCCTCCGCAGGCCTCGCTATTCGATGATATCGCCCCGCAGCAGATACTTGCAGACGGCCACGGTGCTGATGAAACCGAGCAGGGCGATCAGCAGCGCCGACTCGAAGTAGGTCTTGGTGTTCAGCCAGAGTCCCATCAGCACGATCAGGGCGATGGAGTTGACATACATGGTGTCCAGCGCCAGTAGGCGATCGGGCAAGTCGGGCCCGACCGTCAGTCGATAGACATTGAGCAGCAGGGCCAGGATCATCAGCGCCAGGCTGATCTTCAGCGCGATGTCTAGCATTCGTAGATCTCCTTCAACGGCCGCTCATAACGCTCGCGTATCGTTCGGATCAGGGCGTCCTCATCCTCCACGTCCAGGGCATGGATCAGCAGGGTCTTGCCGTCCATGCGCAGGTTGGCCGATACGGTCCCGGGCGTCAGGCTGATGGTGTTGGCAAGCAGCGTGATGGTGAAACGTTGCTCCACCATCAGCGGATACTCGATGAAGTGGGGTCGCAGGCGGCGCCATGGATTGGCGATCAGCCAGGCGACCTCGATATTGGCAACGATGATGTCGCCCAGCACCCTGAGCACGAAGCGAAGCAGCAGCATCGGCTTGCCAACGAGGGGCTGGAGGTCCCAGAAACGGTGGGTGCCCAGGGGGATGATCACGGCGAGGAAGCTACCCAGGAGCAGCTGGCCGAAGGCCGTGCTGCGAACCAGCAGCAACCAGACCATCAGCAGCAGGATCGACAGCAGGGGGGTCGGTAGCCAGGCACGAGGTTTGATCATGGGGCGGTTCCTGGATTGAGGAGGGCATTCACCATGGCCTGGGGATCGGCCAGTTGATCGGCCGTGGCGCGAGTATAGTCGCTGACTGGGCCGGCGAGCACCACCAGCAGCGGGGCAGCGCCCAGCAGCCAGGCGACACCGAACCACTGCCGAGTCGACAAGGTGTCACCTGCCGGCTCTCCCTGGCAACGCCAGAACAGCGTGGAGCCGGCGCGCGACAGGGCGATGAGGGCGCACAGCCCGGTGGCCAGGATGACCGGCCATAACCACGGGCGCTGAGCCGCGTCGGCAGCCTCGAGTATCAACAGCTTGCCGATGGCTCCGGACAGCGGTGGCAAGCCTGCCACGGCGACGGCGCCGACCAGGAAGAGCCCGGAGAGCCAGCCGGATTGCCGGAAGGGACGTCCCTTGACGAGTCGGGTACCGGCCTTGACACGCTGATTGCCGATCATGTCGGCGAGCAGGAAGAGGCCGCCGGTGATCAGGGTGCTGTGCACCAGATAGTAGAGCAGCGCCGAGGTGGCTTCCGGAGAGCCCATCCCGATGCCCGCCAGCAGTGTGCCCACCGAGACCAGCACCAGATAGGCGACAAGCAGGCGCAGGTCACGGGCCGCGAGGACGCCGACGCTGGCGGCGACCATGGTACCCAGCGACAACCACCAGACCCAGGGCTGTTCCAGGGCGGCAAGGGGACCGGCGGACTCGCCGAAGATCAGCGAATAGACCCGCAGGATGGCGTAGATGCCTACCTTGGTCATGATGGCGAAGAGGGCGGCCACCGGGGCCGGTGCGGCGGAATAGGCGCGAGGCAGCCAGAAATACAACGGCAGGATCGCCGCCTTCAAACCGAACACCACCAGCAGCATCAGGGCGCCGGCGGTGACCAGGCCGGCACGTTCGGCGGGCAATTCGCTGATACGTGTCGCCATATCGGCCATGTTGAGGGTGCCGGTGGCACCGTAAAGCACCCCCACGGCGATCAGGAAGAGTGAGGAGCCGGCGAGGTTGAGCACCACATAGTGAACCCCTGCCTGGATACGGGCCTTGCCACCCCCATGCAGGAGCAGGGCATAGGAGGCCAGCAGAAGCACCTCGAAGAAGACGAAGAGATTGAACAGGTCACCGGTCAGGAAAGCACCGTTGATGCCCATCAATTGCAGCTGGAAGAGGCCGTGAAAGTTGCTACCCTTCTCGTCGTCCCCGGCACAGGCGAAGACCACCGCGCCCAGCGCCAGTAGTGCCGTGAGCAGTACCATCAGGGCCGAAAGACGATCGAGTACCAGCACGATGCCGAAGGGAGGCTGCCAGTCGCCCAGGGCGTAATAGATGATCTGCCCCGAGGCGGCACGGCTCAGCAGGGCGATGCCGATAATCACCAGCAGTCCCGTGGCCGTGACCCCGACGAGGCGCTTGGTACGGGTCATGCCGTGGCGGCTGATCAGCAGCAGGATGCCCGCGAAAAGTGGCACCAGCACGGGCAGGACGATCAGGTGTTGCATCATCGCGGGGTCTCCCCGATGTCCTGCTTGCGGCCGTCGACATGGTCATTGCCCATGTCTGCCCGGGCACGCATCGCCAGGATCACCACGAAGGCGGTCATGGCGAAGCCGATCACGATGGCGGTCAACACCAGGGCCTGGGGGAGGGGGTCGGCATAGTCGGCGGCCCCGTTGATGATGGCGGCACCATCGGTGGTCAGCCCCCCCATCGAAAAGAGGAAGAGGTTGACGGCATAGGAGAGCAGGGTCAGGCCCACCACCACGGGAAAGGTGCGGCCGCGCAGCGTCAGGTAGAGGCCACAGGCCGAGAGGATCCCGGTGGTGATGGCGTAGAGGCTTTCCATCAAGGCTTCTCCTTGCTGAGGCGTTCGGCCTCGCCCGGCGTCGGTTCCTTGACCGGGCGATGGGGCGTGGTGACCTTGCCGAGGTTGGCAAGGATCATCAGGGTGGCACCGACTACCGCCAGGTAGATGCCGAGGTCGAAGAACATGGCGGTCGCCAACTCGAACTTGCCGACCAAGGGCAGGCTGAAATAGCCGAAGGCCGAGGTCAGGAAGGGCTTGCCGAACAGCCAACTGCCCAGCCCGGTGAGCGAGGCCACGGCGACGCCGGCGATGGCGATGGGCTGGAAGGGGAAGTCGAGTCGCTGCTGGGTCCACTCCACGCCGCGAGCCATGTAGACCAGAATCAGGGCGACGGCGGTGATCAGGCCGGCAATGAAACCGCCGCCGGGCTGGTTGTGGCCACGCAGGAAGATGAAGGCCGAGACCAGCAGCGCCAGTGGCAGGACGGCCTGGGAGATGGTGGTCCGGATCATCGGATAGCGGTCCGGTGACCAGACGCGACCCTCGCTGTCGCTATGCGGTATAAAGAGGCGCAGGCGGTTGAGTAGCTTGAAGATTGCCAGGCCGGCCAGGGCCAGCACCGTGATCTCGCCCAGGGTATCGAACCCCCGGAAGTCGACCAGGATGACATTGACCACGTTATGGCCGCCACCGCCGGGAACGCTGTTGTCGAGGAAAAAGCCGGAAATCGAGGCATTGTCACGGGTCAGGACGGCATAGTTGAGGCTGGCGATTACCACACCCAGGCTGCCGGCCAGCATGATGTCCCGCAGGTTGCGCCGGGGAGACGACTCTCGAGGTGTCTTCTGGGGGAGAAAGAAGAGGGCCAGCATCAACAGGATCATGGTGACGACTTCCACCGAGAGCTGGGTCAGTGCCAGGTCGGGCGCCGAAAAGCGGGCGAAGGTCAAGGCGACCATGAGGCCGACCACCGATAGCATCAGCAGAGAGATCAGGCGGTAGCGGTGGGTGATCACGGTAGCGACGCCGCTGAAGATCAGCAGGGCGGCACCGAAGACGACTACGCCATCGAGAGGCTGATTGCCTTTTTCACCGGTCAGCGCGGACATGTCGGCCAGCCCGATGACACCCATGACCAGTGCCGCCATGAGCAGGAGCCCCATGTAGCGCTGCAGCGAGTTTCCATCGAGTCGTGCCATGCCGGCTTCCGCTAGGCGCCCCAGTCGCTGCAGGGCACTCTCGAAGACCTGGCGGGCGTCCACCGGCTTGAAGAGCTGGATCAGCTTGCGCAGGTGAGCGTGCAACAGATAGCTCGCCACACCGATGACCAGAGCGGCCAGGCTCATCATCAGCGGCAGGTTGATGCCGTGCCAGATGGCCAGTTTGAACTCGACCGGCTGGCCGAGTGCCGCCCGGGTGGCCAGGTCGAGCAAGCCGGTGGCCAACAGGGCGGGGAAGAGGCCGACCAGGCGGTTGATGGTGCGCCGGGCGTCGACGGTGTGGACGCTGGTGATGACGAGGTGGCCCGTCTCGGCGGCCTTGAGGCAGATGTCCATGCTCTC
>JAGXGN010000172.1 GCA_024636705.1 Halomonas sp. | reverse complement strand
GCAGCGTCAGATGTGTATAAGAGACAGCCTTCGGCCAGTCGGGCTTCGTGTTCGGCATCACGGTGATGGTCACGGTGGCGCTCTTCCAGTTCACCCTGGGCACGATGCTCATCAGCCGCGGCAACCCCCTGAAGACCCTGATCAAGACGCCCACCGTCTATGCCATCCTGATCTCGCTGGCGCTGCTGCTCACCGACACCGCCCTGCCGCTGTGGCTGCACAACAGCGTCGACCTGATCTCCGGCTTCACGGTGCCACTGATGCTGATCACCCTGGGGGTCTCGCTGGCCAGCATCCAGGTGAAGAGCCTCAAATCCGGCATCGGCTTCAGCCTGCTACGCATTCCTCTCGCCGCCGGGATCGCCTGGGGGATCGGCACCCTGCTGGCGCTGCCGCCGCTGGCACTGAGCATCCTGGTGCTCCAGATGAGCATGCCGGTGGCAGTCTTCAACTACCTGTTCGCCCAGAAAGCCAGGCGCGAGCCGGAATACACCGCCAGCCTGGTGTTCTGCTCGACGCTGCTCTCGCTGATCTACCTGCCGATCCTGCTGGCGATACTGATGCCCTGACCGGCGGTGCGATCACTTCACCACACCCCTCTCGCGCAGTGCCTGGCGTTGCGCTTCATCGATACCCAACTGCTCGAGCACTTCATCGGTATGCTGGGCATAGAGCGGGGCCGGCCGGCGAATGCTGGCCGGCGTGGCGGATAGCTTGCTGGGGAAGCCCAGGGTCTTCATCTTGCCGATGATGGGATGTTCCATCTCCTGGACCATCTCACGCTCGAGGTAATGGGGATCCTGCATGGCCTCGGCGAAGTCGTTGATGGGTCCGGCCGGCACACCGGCTCGGTCGCAGCGTTCCAGCCAGTCTTCCCTGTCGCGGGTGACGAAGATCGCTTCAAGCACCGCCTCGAGTTCCTCGACATTCTGGCCGCGCAGGTGATTGGTGGTGAACTGGGGATCCGCCATGAGATCCGGCCTGTCGATCACCTCGTTGCACAGGCGCTCCCAGGTCCGCTGATTCGCCGACCCCAGCATGATGTAGCCATCCCTGACCTTGAGGGCCTGGTAGGGCGCCGAGACGCGATGCCGCCATCCGGTCGCGGCGGGAACGGTGCCTTCTGTGAAGTAGGCCGCGGCCTCCCAGGTGAACCAGGGCAAGCCACACTCGGCGATGGCCACGTCGACCAGTTGGCCCTCGCCGGTGTTCATCTTGTGGATATAGGCCGCCAGTATCGAGTAGATCGCTGTGATACCGGCACCGATGTCATAGACGGCGATGCCGGTCTTCAGGGGTCGCCGGCCCGGCTCTCCGGTCATCGACATCAGGCCGGTCATGCCCTGGGCCACCAGGTCGAAGCCTCCCTTGTGGCTATAGGGGCCGGTCTGACCGAAGCCGGAGATCGAGCAGTAGATGATCCCCGGATTGAATGCCTTGATCGTCTCGTAATCCACCTTCAATGACTTGGCGACACCGGTTCGATAATTCTCGACGATGACATCGGCATCCTTGGCCAGGCGGTAGAACAACTCGCGCCCCTCATCGTCCTTGAGGTTGATCGAGATGCTCTTCTTGTTGCGATTGATCTGGGCGAAGCAGGTCGATTCATCATTGACATAGGGGCCCATCTGACGGCTGTCATCGCCGCCGTTGGCCTTCTCTACCTTGATGACCTCGGCACCGAGATCCCCCAGCACCATGGTGCAGTAGGGACCCGCCATGATCTGGGAAATATCCAGAACCTTCATGTTCGACAGGGGGAGCATGTTAGAAACCTCAAGAATCGATAGAACGGTCGATAGAACGGGTGGCTACTTCCCGGACCAGGTGTGCGGCGTCTTGTTGATGAAGGCATCCACCGCCCCCCTGAAATCCTGACTGGTGTAACAGAGGGCGATCAGGTCCTCATCCATGCCACGAGCGGGACGACGGCTGGCCTGGATGCGCCGGATCTCCTCCTTGGAGGCCTGCAGCGTCAAGGGAGCGAATCCCCCCAGGGCCTCGGCCACCTCCCTGACCTCGTCCTCGATCCGCTCATGATCGATCACCTCGGTCACCAGGCCGATGTGCCGGGCATCCTCGGCCTTGACCATCTTGGCCAGCATGAGCACCTCCTTGGCCCGTGCCACCCCGACGAGGTCCACCAGGCGCGCCACATTGGTCATCGAGACGCAGTTGCCGAGCGTCCTGGCGATGGGCACGCCGAACCGCAGGTCGGGGGTGGCATAACGGAAATCGCAGGCCATGGCGATGGCGGCACCGCCTCCGACACAGAAGCCTTCCAGCAGGGCGATCGTGGGCTGTTTCAACGACTCCAGCGCGCCTATGACGCGCTCGATACGCACCTCATAGTCCAGTGCATCCTGGGCCGTGTCGAAGCCGGTGAACTGCTTGATGTCGGTACCGGCGACGAAGGCCTCTCCCCCGCTGCCCCGCAGTATCACGACATCGATGTCACCGTCGTCGGCCAGTTCCTTGCAGGTCCGCTCCAGGGCGTCATACATGCCCCAGGTCATGGCATTTCTCACCTGAGGGCGATTGAAGATCACCCAGGCGATGCGCTCGTCCCTGATGCATACCAGTTCGGAAGTCGACGTCGTTTTCATGGCCCCTCCAGGCGCTGTGGTCTGTCATGATGATGCATGGGGATCGAGAGTAATTATGAACACATAATTCATTTTGCCCAATAGTGAGGTTTGACTTCATGCAGAACAAGACGCTCACCTTCCTTAGGGGTCCCGCCACCCCTCGGTGGGGTCCGTCGTCAGCGCCTTCAGCGACGTCCCCTCTGTTGCCCGAGTCGGGTTATCGCGGCAATCTAATTTGAATGACCGTTCAATAACCACTAGGGTAGTCGCCTTACCCGTTATCAACGCTGCCGCCTTTCATCGCGCGGTCGATGTCAATGTATCGAAAGGCGACTCCAGGGGGCTGACAAAAGGCATAGCCAATGAACGAGAACCGTAACGTCAAGATTCGTGTTCGCCACCTGAGTAAGGTCTTCGGCAACAACCCGAAGAAGGCGCTCGAGCTGCGTGAACAGGGGTTGAAGCGCCCCGAGATCTTCGAGAAGACCGGGCTCACACTGGGCCTGTCCGACATCAGCTTCGATGTATATGAAGGCGAGCTACTGGTGATCATGGGGCTGTCCGGTTCCGGCAAGTCGACGCTGATTCGCTGTCTCAACCGGCTGATAGAGCCCACCGAAGGCGAGATCGTCATCGACGATGAGGATATTCCCACCCTCAATGACAAGGCGCTGCTGGAATGCCGGCGCCGGCACTTCTCCATGGTCTTCCAGAACTTCGCACTCTTCCCCCACCGCACGGTACAGCAGAACGCCGAGTTCGGCCTGGAGATCCGTGGCGTGGAAAAGACCGAGCGCAGCGAGATCGCCCTGAAGGCCCTCAAGCAGGTAGGCCTGGATGGCTGGGAAGACGCCTACCCCAACCAGCTTTCGGGTGGCATGCAGCAGCGTGTCGGGCTGGCGAGGGCGCTGGCCAACGATTCCACCGTGCTGTTGATGGACGAGGCCTTCTCGGCCCTGGACCCGTTGATCCGCGGCGACATGCAGCAGGAACTGCTGGAACTGCAGCACCGCATGCAGAAGACCACCGTCTTCATCACCCACGATCTCGATGAGGCCATCAATATCGGCGATCGCATCATCCTGCTCAAGGATGGCGAGATCGTGCAGATCGGCACCCCGGAGGAGATCCTCACCAAGCCGGCGGACGACTATGTCAAGCGCTTCATCGAGGGTGTGGACATGTCCAAGATCCTCACCGCCGAGCATGCCATGCGCCCGGTGCGCGCCACAGCCCGCGAGGATGACGGCCCACGCACCACCCTGCGCAAGATGAGCGAGAACGGCCTCGACTCCATCTATGTCACCAGCCGGGACCGCAAACTCCAGGGCCTGGTGGAGGTGGATACGCTCGAACAAGCGGCGAAGGAAGGCAAGGACACCATTAGGGAGATCATGACCCAGGACTTCCGCAGCGTCCCCCCCGATGAACCCCTGCACAACCTCTTCGCCATGTTCAGCGAACGCAGTTTCCCCATCGCCGTGGTCGATGATCAAAAGCGGCTGCTCGGCGTCGTGGTCAAGGGAGCCGTACTCGAGGAACTGGCACAGGCAGGAGACAACTGATGGCTATCGAATTTCCGCGCATACCGCTGGGCGATTGGATCGAGGGTGGTCTTAACTGGCTGACCAGCGAATACTCCGGGGTCACCCGCGCTATCTCCCGAGTGACCCAGACCGGCATCGACGGGCTCAATGATGCCCTGATGTGGCTGCCCGAGTGGGGCCTGATGGCGATCCTTGCCGCCATCTGCTGGAGAGTCGCCAGTCTTCGCCTGGCGCTCGGCGCCGTGGCAGGGCTCGCCCTGATCTGGAATCTCGAACTCTGGAACCCGATGATCGAGACCCTCACCCTGGTGGTCATCGCCACCCTGGTCGCCGTGGTCATGGCGATCCCCTTGGGTATCGCCGCGGCGCTCTCCACGCGGCTCTACAAGACGATCATGCCAATACTCGACTTCATGCAGACCATGCCGGCCTTCGTCTACCTGATACCGGCGATCCCCTTCTTCGGCATCGGCTCGGTATCGGCGATCTTCGCCACGGTGATCTTCTCGATGCCGCCGGCGATCCGCTTCACCACCCTGGGGATCCGCCAGGTCCCCGTGGACCTGATAGAGGCCGCCGATGCCTACGGCGCCACCCGCCGGCAGAAACTGCTCAAGGTGCAGCTGCCGCTGTCGCTGCCCACGGTGATGGCCGGCATCAACCAGACCATCATGTTGGCGCTTTCCATGGTGGTCATCGCCGCCATGATCGGTGCCGCCGGCCTGGGCAGCGAGGTATGGCGTGCCATCCAGCGCCTGCGCCCGGGCGACGGCTTCGAGGCCGGCATCGCCGTGGTGATACTCGCCATGCTGCTCGATCGGCTGACCCAGTCGTTTCGCAAGGGACGCAAGCAGTAGCACCATTGTGCTGACCGGGTTGAAATTCCCCCGGGTCGCCTCAAGATAATCAAGTGAACGCTCAAAACAGAGGCATAAATGATGATCAAGCAACCCCTCAGCCGTACTATCCGTTTCGCCAGCCTGGCCATGATAGTCGGTGCAGGCATCGCCGCCGGTACCGCCCAGGCACAGGAAAAGGGCAGCGTACATCTCGCCTACGTCGAATGGTCTTCCGAGGTCGCCTCCACCAATGTGGTGCGCGCCGTGCTCGAGCAGGCCGGCTACGAGGTAGAATTGACATCGCTTTCCGCCGCCGCCATGTGGCAGGCCGTAGCCAGCGGCGACGCCGATGCCATGGTCGCCGCCTGGCTGCCCACTACCCACGCCGATTACATGGAACGGGTGGGTGACGAGGTCGACAATCTGGGCGCGAACCTGGACGGCACCAAGCTTGGCCTGGTGGTTCCGGAATACACCGACGTCGCCTCCATCGGCGAACTCAATGACAAGGCCGAGGCCTTCAACGGCGAGATCATCGGTATCGATCCGGGTGCCGGCCTGATGGTCCTGACCGAGGAAGTGGTCGACACCTACGTCCTCGAGCTGAACCTGCGCAGCGGCAGTGGCGCCACCATGACCGCGGCCCTGTCCAGCGCCATCAACAACGAACAGGACATCGTGGTCACCGGCTGGACACCGCACTGGATGTTCGCCCGCTGGGACCTGAAATACCTCGAGGATCCGGAGAACGTCTACGGCGGTGCCGAGCAGATCCATACCATCGCCCGCCAGGGACTCGAGGAAGACATGTCCGAGGCCTACGCCATCCTGGATGCCTTCCAGTGGACGCCCGAGCAGATGGGCGAGGTCATGCTGATGAATCAGGAGGACGACGCCGACCCCTACGAGAATGCCAAGCAGTGGGTCGAGGACAACCAGGACGTGGTCGAGGACTGGCTGAACGGCTGAAACACCGTGTAGCGGGCCTGATCAACGCATCAGACCCAGTTCCCAGGGGGAGAGGCCATTCGGCTCTCCCCTTTTTCATTAAATCCAGTGTACCTTCAGTCCCGTTTTCCTCCCGTCCTGTCCCGCTCCCAAGGCCTGTTGTCGCGATCAGGCAACAGCTGCCTGCAAACTTTTTCCCTAATCATGTACAGTGCGGACTGGACCCCTCTCCGGGGCATTGACTCCGCCTCGGGCAGGATGCTGAAAAACGACCACTGGACGCATCGGCAGGTTTTCGCCGTCAACAGGGAGACACAGACATGTATCGCAAGATCATGGTACCGGTAGACTTGGCACACCTGGATGTCATCGAGCCGGCGCTGGAAAAGGTGGCGGACCTGGCTCGACACTACGATGCCGAAGTCTGCTACGTGGGCGTGACCGCCAATACGCCCGGAAGCGTGGCGCGGACGCCCCAGGAGTACACGCAGAAGCTCGAGGTCTTTGCAAAGGAACGGGGCGAGGCACATGGCCAGCCGGTCAGCACAAAGACTATCACCAGTCCCGACCCGATCGCCGATCTCGATGACGTCGTGATCAAGGCGATCGATGAGGTCGGCGCCGATCTGGTCGTCATGCCGACCCACCCGCCGAAGCACCTGGACGTCATCATGCCGTCCCATGGTGGGAAGATCGCGACGCACACCAAGGTATCGGTGTTCCTGGTGCGACCCTAATACCCTCGTCGCAAGGTCAAGACACGACTCACCCTGAAACTTGTTTCAAGGAGAACCCATCGTGAACAATCCCCATGACGAAAAACCGGACGAGCCAAACAACGGCTCGGAAGGGATTCCCGCTCCGGAGGGGGCAGCGAACCTGATCGATACCGACTACGTGATCGGTCAGGACAACATCACCGCCTCACCGCTGGGCGTGAATGTGGACCTGCATGGCAAGGTCTTCACCATCTCGTCCATCGTCATCCTGTTCTTCGTGATCATCACCCTGGCACTCCAGGACCAGGTCACGCCGATCTTCGACGTCACCTTCAACTTCCTGACCGGCAACCTGGCCTGGTTCTTCCTGCTCGCCGCGAACATCTTCGTGGTGCTCTCCGTCGTGCTGATCTTTACCCCCCTGGGGAAGGTGCGTATCGGGGGGGCCGAGGCCACGCCGGACTTCAGCTACGCCGGCTGGTTCGCGATGCTGTTCGCCGCCGGCATGGGGATCGGGCTGATGTTCTACGGGGTCTCGGAGCCCTTGACCCACTTCGGCACCGCCCTTGACGGCACCACCGTGGAAAACGGGGTCCGTACCGACTGGGCACCGCTGGGCGCCGCCGTCGGTGACGAGCAGGCCGCAGTCTCGCTGGGCATGGCCGCGACCATCTTCCACTGGGGCCTGCACCCCTGGGGCATCTATGCCGTCGTGGCACTGGCACTGGCCATCTTCTCCTTCAACAAGGGCCTGCCGCTGACCATGCGCTCGATCTTCTACCCCATCCTGGGCGAGCGCGTCTGGGGTTGGCAGGGTCACGTGATCGACATCCTGGCGGTGTTCGCCACCCTGTTCGGCCTGGCTACCTCGCTGGGTATCGGTGCCTCACAGGCCACGGCGGGCCTTGGCTACCTGTTCGGCATTCCGGATAACAATGTCACCATGGTGCTGCTGATCGCAGGCATCACCGCCGTGGCCCTGATGTCGATCCTCGCCGGCGTCGACAAGGGCGTGCAGCGCTTATCGCAGCTCAACATGGGCCTCGCCTTCCTACTGCTGGGCTTCGTGATCCTGGTCGGCCCGACCCTAATGATCGTCACCGGCTTCTTCGAGAACCTGCTCGCCTACTTCGTCAACCTGCCGGCGCTCTCCAATCCCTTCGGTCGCGAGGACGCCAACTTCAGCCAGGGTTGGACCGCCTTCTACTGGGCCTGGTGGATCAGTTGGTCGCCCTTCGTCGGCATGTTCATCGCGCGGGTCAGCCGTGGGCGCACCGTGCGCGAGTTCCTGATCACCGTGTTACTGGTGCCATCGACCGTCTCGGTGCTCTGGATGACCGCCTTCGGTGGCACCGCCATCGATCAGGTGATCAACAACGGATTCGAGGGGGTTCAGAACGCCGTCCTGGAACTCCAGCTGTTCGTGATGCTCGGCCAGCTTCCGCTGACCGAGATCACTTCCTTCGTCGGGATCGTGCTGGTGATGGTCTTCTTCATCACCTCCTCGGATTCCGGTTCGCTGGTGATCGATTCCATCACCGCCGGCGGCAAGGTCGACGCGCCCAAGCCGCAGCGCATATTCTGGGCGGTCATCGAGGGCGGTGTCGCCATTGCTTTGCTGCTTGGCGGTGGCCTGGCGGCTCTCCAGACAGCGGTGATCACTACCGGTCTACCCTTTACGCTGGTGCTGCTTGCGGCCTGCTACGCCATCGTCAAGGGCCTGATGAGTGAACCCAGATCGGGGTAACACACCCGCCTTGACCGAGAGTGACATGCGAGGGGGCGGCCATCAGGCCGCCCCCTCGTATTTTCTGTGACCTTCGACCCCTGCCCTGCGTCAGCTCCAGAGCTGGCCAACCGGGGTAGCCGGCGTAAAACGGGCGGCGATCTGTGCCTGGAAGAGTTCGGCGGTGGCCAGGGCATCGACCAGGGCATGATGGCCCTGATAGGTCGGCAGCCCGTATCGCTCACGACTGTTGTGCAGGCGGATCGACACGGGTGGCCGCCCCATCCGGCGTCGAAAACGCACCCAGAGCGACTGACGATGGAGCCGGGCTTCCAGCGACATGGTGTCGATCACCGGGAAGAGGATCCCCTCGCCGAGGCGGGCCTGAACGGCCGAATCGAGGAAGGGACGTTCGATATGCCGAAAATGGACCACCACCAGGCGACCCGCCAGCGCCTCCAGCAACTCGGGTAATACGGCCTCCAGGTCCGGTGCATATTCGACCTCGGAATGGGTGATGCGGTGGAAGGCCACCGACTCACGCACCAGGGGCCGCGGTGGGTGAACGACCCAATAGCGACGCTCGGCCAAGCGGATCCTCGCCATATCGAAGGGGACCAGCCCGATACTGACGATGGCGTGGCGAGTCGGGTCCAGGCCCGTGGTTTCCATGTCCATGGCCACCATCGGCACTTCCGAGATCGGCGTTTGTGCGGCGGGTGTGCCGGCCGTAAAGAAGTCAACCAGCAGGGGGTGTTGTGCCTGGGCGGCACGACTGGCCAGGTAGTCGGGCCAGGTTGGCCCCTGCCGTCGACGAAGGGGAAAGTAGGACACTAATGGACCTCTAACGTGAGACGGAGGGGACCGGGTAGCGGAATTTCAGAAACTTCTGGGCATTGCTGAGGAGTTGGAAGGCGTCCTTGAGGTTATGACGTTCGCTGTCGGACACGTTTTCCGGCTCGATGGTGTTGTCCGGCGAACGGTCGTTGCGAAGATCGATGACCTGATGACGGATACGCGACATGGAGAGAAACTCCAGCGCGTAGCGCAGCTTGTCGCTGACGCCCGTGGCGAGCAGTTGCGTCTTGTCGATGTCATCGAGACGCGTGAAGCTGTTCTGGGCCCGGGAACCGCAGGCCAGCGCATGGACACGGATCAGATCGGTCATGGGGGCGGTGCCGCGGCGCTTGAGGTTGATCGAATTGTTCTGCTTGCCGTTCTTTTCCATCACGAAGGTCCGAAAGAACCCCAGCGGCGGGGTCCGGTTCAGGGCATTGCGCGCCATGGCGGCGAGGAACAAGGGGCTCTTCGGGGCGATCCCGGCCACCAGGTCCTGGAGTTCTTCGACATAGGGATTCTCGCCGTAGACGCTGTCCAGGTCGAAGAAGATGGAACTATGCAACAGACGCTCCGGTGTCGGGTCGCGCATCCAGTCACGGAAATAGCCCTTCCATACCGACAGTGGCTGACGCCATTGGCGATTCGTCGCCATGATACCGCCGGTGCAATAGCTGTAACCACAGGCATCTAGGCCATCAATGACCCGTTTTGCCAGTTCACTGAAGTAAGCATCGTGTGCCTCGAAAACGAAGTCGTCGCTGAGCACCAGAGCATTGTCCTGGTCGGTGACAATGGACTGCTCGTTGCGCGCCAAGGAACCCATGGCCATGAAACAATAGGGCACGGGAGGCGGACCGAGTTCCTCCTCGGCCAATTCCAGCAGACGACGCGAGAAGCTGCGCCCGATGGTCGACAGCGCACTGCCGATCATGCGTGAATCGGCGCCATCTTCGACCATGCGGATGAAGGCCGATCGGACATCCGGCGCCAGCCTGGCCAGGCCTTCCGCACTGGACTGGTTGAAGATATTGCTGACCAGATAGAAGCTCGAATGGGTCTCGTGGCGAATGATATCGGAGAGGTGGATGATCCCGATGGGACTGCGACGATGCAGGACCGGCAGATGCTGGATGTTGTTGCGCAGCATGCACAGCATCGCCTCATGGATCGACTCGTCGGACTGGATGCTGATCAGCCGGTCACTGACCACCTCCCCCACCGGGGTGTCCGGAGGCAGACCCTCTGCCACCACCCGCTTGCGAAAGTCACTGTCGGTGAGGATGCCTATCACCTGCCAGGCGCGTTCCTGGCTGTCACGAAAGGTGTAGCGAGGATTCTCGCCCGGCTTGTCGAGCACCAGAACCGCCGAGGCATGCGCATCACCCAGTTGTCGTGCGGTGTCCTGAACCGTAGCTGAGGCTTCGACGATCAAGGGATAGCGCGTCAGCAACTTGCGTACCCGGCTGATCATCATGTCGTTGTGTTTCTTGTGTTCCTCCACCGCGGTTTCCAGACGTGGGCGCTCGAGCTCAACGAAGTCGGCAAAGTGCTCGTCGGCCTCACAGAGCCGATTGAAGAGCCCTTCAGGAACGAAGTAGATCAGGGTGTCTTCCATGGCCCGGGCGGGGAATCGGGCCTTATGGTTTCTCAGCAGGCTGAAGTGGCCGAAGATGTCGCCCTCGCCCAGACGATTGTAGAGATCCCCATTGCGCCGTGTGACCTCCACGGCGCCGCTGCGGATATAGCAGAGCTCATGGACCTCCTGGTCGAGGGTGAGGATGTCAGAGCCCGCCTTGTAATACGCCACTTCGATCCCGGCGACCAGCTCATCCAGCAACGCATCGGAGAGCGTGTCGAAGGGGGCGAATCGCCCCATGTGCTGGCGAATCTCGAAGAGTTCAACATCCATGCGCGACGCTCCGTCTACCGATGCGTGATGCTTGCTAGTCTGAAATCCCCATCGAATGCTGTAAAGCGCTCTTCCACCATGCCGATAAGGCACCCATCAAAAAGCCACCCGACATGGGGTGGCTTTATCATGATGCCGATCTGCGTGACGCTCAGACTTATGACTTGGCCAGTTCCTGGACACGCTGCAGCATCTCGGGGTCCTGCTGGATGGCCTGGCCGATGGCATTGAAGGTATCGACATCGAGACCACTGTCCTCGACGACCTTGATCATGCGGTCGTTGGCTTCCATGCGGACTTCCTGCTGGGCAGCCTCGTCTTCGGCAGCATTAAGACGCTCGGTGTACTCCTGGGAAATCATGGCGATTTCCTGGGAGGCATCGGCGAACTGCTGCAGCTGGTCATCCGAAAAATCCTGCGTCGGAGCCTGAGCCTGCGACTGCTCGGAAGCGCCAGCCGAGTCCTCTTGGGCGTGAGCCGTCATTGACATCATGCCGGCGGTGAGCAGTGCAGCGGAAAAAATGGCAGTAATCCGATTCATCAATACCTCCAGTCTTGCGGTGTGTGTGCAGCCATGGGACGACCTAGGGTCTCTCGAGTTCAGAATTTTCATGTAACCGATTGAAAAAATCCTAACATGGGGATGGCAGGCAATGCCAAGTGGCAACGACTCCGGTCTCCAAGCCGAGGCCCAGGGCCTTGCGAAATTCCCCCGACACAGTATGGTCGTTTTCCTTACGCGCCATCTCCCAGGAACCTGCTGCCCGGACATCCCCCTTCATGAGTTCGTCCTCTTCCCCCCTGTCGAACGCCTGGCTCGCGGCCATGCCCTTCCTGTTCGTGATGCTCTGGAGCACGGGCTTCATCGGCGCCAAGTTCGGCCTACCCTACGCAGAGCCCTTCACCTTCCTCTTCGTGCGTTGCCTGCTGACACTGGCGCTGCTGGCACCCCTGGTGCAACTGCTGCGTGGCGGCTGGCCTCGGGGCGCCAGATTATGGGGACATATCGCCGTCTCGGGATTACTGGTGCATGGGGCCTATCTGGGAGGTGTCTTCTACGGCATCCAGCAGGGTATGCCGGCGGGTCTGGTCTCGCTGCTGGTGGGTCTGCAGCCATTACTCACCGCGGCGTTGGCGGGCCCCTTGCTCAACGAGCGGCTTTCCTCGTGGCAGTGGTTGGGTCTGGTGCTGGGCCTGCTGGGCATCTGTCTGGTGCTGGGCAGCAAGCTGGATCCGGGGGATGACCTCTTCCAGGGCTTCGGCATGGGTGCCCTGTTGAGTGCCCTGGTCGCCCTGATCGGGATTTCCTGTGGCACCCTCTACCAGAAGCGCTACTGCACCGGCATGCCACTGCTTTCCGGCACGGTCGTTCAATACCTGGCGGCCGGCACTCTCATGGGCAGCGGGGCCCTGCTCTTCGAGACACGCGAGATCGACTGGTCACCCACCTTCCTGCTGACCCTGGGTTGGCTGGTGCTGGTACTGTCGATCAGCGCCATCCTGCTGCTGATGGCGCTGATCAAGCGCGGCGAGGCCTCACGGGTGGCCAGTCTCTTCTACCTGGTGCCACCGGTGACGGCGCTGCAGGCCTGGTGGCTGTTCGACGAACGCCTCCCCCCCTTGGCTCTGGTGGGCATGGCCATCGCCATCGCCGGGGTGGTGCTGGTGGTCAAGGGACGGCCGATCACGTCCTGATCAAGCGGCAGGCGGCATACTTGAACTCGGGGATCTTGCCGAAGGGGTCGAGCGCCGGATTGGTCAGCAGGTTGGCCGCCGCCTCCACGTAGCAGAAGGGCACGAACACCATCCCCTCCGACATCAGCGGGTCGACCCGCGTCTTCAGGGTGATGGCCCCGCGCCGAGTGGTGATGGTGATCGGCTCGCCCGGCGTCATGCGCAGGCGTACCAGCTCGGCCGGCGCCAGGCTCGCCGCCGCCTCGGGCTCGAGCTCGTCGAGCACCCGGGAGCGTCGTGTCATGGAGCCGGTGTGCCAGTGCTCCAGCTGGCGCCCGGTGATCAGCACCGTGGGGTAGTCGCCGTCGACGGGCTCGTCCGGCGGCAGCGGCCGGGTCGGGGTGAACGTCGCCCGCCCGCTCGCGGTGGGGAAGGCATCGCTGAACACCACGTCCGCCCCGGGGGCGTCGTCGGCGGGGCAGGGATAGGTCACCGAGCCCTCGCGCTCAAGACGCTCCCAACTGATATGGTCGAGCGAGGCCATCCCCTGCTTCATCTCGGCGAACACCTCGCGAGGATGGGTGTAGGCCCAGTCCAGGCCCAGGCGATTGGCGATCTGCTGGATGATCCACCAGTCGGGCCTGGCCTCCCCGGGCAGCGGCACGGCGGCGCGTCCCAGCTGCACCTGGCGGTTGGTGTTGGTGACGCTGCCGTCCTTCTCCGACCAGGCTGAGGCCGGCAGGATCACGTCGGCGAACTGGGCGGTCTCGGTGACGAACAGATCCTGCACCACCAGGTGTTCGAGTTGGGCCAGGGCCGCCCGGGCGTGGCCGAGGTCCGGGTCGGACATCGCCGGGTTCTCGCCCTGAATAAGCATGCCCTTGATCTGTCCCGCATGGATCGCGTCCATGATCTCAACCACGGTGAGCCCCGGTGTCGCGTCGAGCGGGGTGTTCCACAGTTCCTCGAAGGCGGCGCGTACCTGCGCGTCGGTGACCGGCTGGTAGTCGGGGAGCACCATGGGGATCAAGCCGGCATCGGAGGCGCCCTGGACGTTGTTCTGGCCGCGCAGCGGGTGCAGGCCGGTGCCGGGGCGGCCGGTATGGCCGCAGGCCAGCGCCAGTGAGATCAAGCAGCGGGCGTTGTCGGTGCCGTGCACGTGCTGGGAGATGCCCATGCCCCAGAAGATCATCGCTCGCTCGGCGGTGGCGTAGAGGCGGGCGAGCTCGCGGATCTGTTCGGGGTCGACGCCACAGGCCGGCGACATCGCCTCGGGTGTGAGGTCGCGCACATGGGCCTTGAGCGCCTCGAAGCCCTCGGTGTGGGCATTGATATAGGACTGGTCGTACAGCGCCTCGCTGACGATGACATTGAGCATGGCATTGTAGAGCGAGACGTCGCCGCCTGGGGTGAAGCGCACGCTGCGGTGGGCGTATGTATCCAGCGCCTGGCCGCGGGGATCGAGGATGATCAGCCTGGTGCCATTGCGCGCCGCCTGCTTGAAGTAGGTGGCCGCCACCGGGTGGTTGATCGCCGGGTTGCAGCCAGTGAGGATCACCACGTCGGACTGCAGCGCCTGCATGAAGGAGGCCGTCACCGCCCCCGAGCCGATGCACTCCATGAGTGCGGCCACGGAGCTTGCGTGGCACAGCCGGGTGCAGTGGTCGACATGGTTGGAGCCGAAGCCGGTGCGCACCAGCTTCTGGAACAGCCAGGCCTCCTCGTTGGAGCACTTGGCGCTGCCGAAGCCGGCGAGAGCGTCGGGACCAAAGGCCGCCTTGAGCTCGGCGAGCCCCTGGGCGGCGAGGTCCAGCGCCTCCTCCCAGCTCGCCTCGCGGAAATGGGTCAGCGGGTCGCTCGGGTCGAAGTCGGGATCGAGCCCCTTGGGCACGCCCGGCCGGCGGATCAGTGGTGTGGTGATCCGCGAGGGGTGGTTGGGGTAATCGAAGCCGAAACGCCCCTTGACGCACAGTCGACCCTGGTTGGAAGGTCCATTGCGCCCCTCGACGAAGAGGATCCGCTCGTCCTGGGCCTGCTCGCCCTGGATATGATAGGTGAGCTGGCAGCCCACCCCGCAGTAGGGGCAGACGGAGTCGACGGTGCGATCGGCCGCCTTCGAGTCGCCGCGGCCGTCGGCATCGACCAGGGTCGCCGGCATCAGCGCCCCGGTAGGGCAGGCCTGGACGCACTCGCCGCAGGCCACGCAGGTGCTCTCGCCCATGGCGTCGTCGAAGTCGAAGACGATCTTCGAGGCGGCACCACGATGGGCCAGGCCGATGACGTCGTTGCCCTGGACCTCGCGGCAGGCACGCACGCAGAGGTTGCACTCGATGCAGGCATCGAGATTGACGTTCATCGCCGAGTGGGTGGCGTCATGACCCCGGGCATGGGGGAGCGAGACCGACCGTTCGGCGACATGGTGCACCGTGGGCGCCTCTCGCTCGGCTCTCGATGGAAGCCGCTGGCGCACCGCGCTGGCGTCGATGGCAAGCTGATCGGCCATGGCCCAGAAGTGGCTCGAGCAGTCGGGGCCATCGTGGCGCTCGGGCTGGTCGGCAATCAGCAGTTCCATCACCCCTTCGCGAGACACCCGCGCCCGCTCGGAGGTGGCACTTTTAACCACCATGCCGGGGGTCGCCTCACGCAGGCAGCTCGCCGCCAGCACGCGCTCGCCCTCGATCTCCACCATGCAGGCGCGACAGTTGCCGTCGCTGCGATAGCCGGGGGCCTCCTTGAAGCAGAGGTGGGGGATGGTCTCGCCGGCCCGTTTCGCTACCTGCCAGAGGGTCTCGCCGGGGTAAGCATCCACCTCGGTGCCATCCAGGGTCAGGGTGAAGCTTTCGTTTACGCTCTGGTCGGTCATGGTCTGCCTCCCTACCCCTTGACGATCACGTTCTGGCGGGCGAGCTCACCACGGAAGTCCCGCAGCAGCCCCAGCACCGGATTGGGCGCCGCCTGGCCCAGGCCACAGATGGAGGCGTCCATCATCACCTGGGACAGCCGTTCGAGCTCCTCGACCCGCCACTCGTCGCGCTCGAGCAGCGTCAGCATTTTCTCGGTGCCCACCCGGCACGGCGTGCACTGACCGCAGGACTCGTCGGCGAAGAAGGCCAGCAGGTTGGTGGCCACCGCCCTGAGGTCGTCCTGGTCGGAGAGCACGATGATGGCCGCCGAGCCGATAAAGCAGCCGTGCTCCTGCAGGGTATCGAAGTCCAGCGGGATATCCGCCTTGATCGCCGGGAGTATCCCCCCGGAGGCACCGCCGGGCAGGTAGCCGGCCAGCCGGTGCCCCTCGGCCATGCCACCGCCGTACTCCTCGACCAGCTCGCTCAAGGTGATGCCGGCGGGGGCCAGGTGCACGCCGGGCCGCCGGACCCGGCCGGAGAGCGAGAAGCTGCGCAGACCCTGGCGACCCTGGCGACCGTGCCGGCCATGGCCGGCGAACCAGTCGGCGCCTTTCTCCCAGATCTCGGGGATCCAGTAGACGGTCTCGACGTTGTTGACCAGGGTCGGGCGGTCGAAGAGCCCCTGCTGGGCGACGAAGGGCGGGCGATGGCGCGGCTTGCCCGGCTTGCCCTCCAGCGACTCGATCATCGCCGACTCCTCGCCGCAGATGTAGGCGCCGGCCCCCCGGCGCAGCACGATATAGCCCGGCGGCACCAGGCCGGCGACCTCGAGTTCGGCGATCGCCTCGTGCAGCACCCGGTGCAGGCCGGGGTACTCGTCACGCAGGTAGACATAGAGCGCCTCGGCCTCCACGGCCCAGGCACTGACCAGCGCCCCCTCGAGGAAGCGATGGGGAGAGCGTTCCAGGTAGTAGCGATCCTTGAAGGTGCCGGGCTCGCCTTCGTCGGCATTGATCGCGCAGTAGCGCGGCCCCGGCTCCTGGCGCACGAAGCGCCACTTCTTGAAGGTGGGGAAGCCCGCGCCGCCGAGGCCGCGCAGGTTGGCCCGTTCGAGCGTCCCCATCAGCGTCTCGACGGTGACGCGTCCCTCGCGGCAGTCGGCGAGCAGCCCATAGCCGCTCTCCGCACGATAGTCCGCCAGGCGCTGCCAGACGATCGCCTCGGGATGGAAGTGGCCGGTATCCACCACTGCCTCCACGCCCTCGCGGGTGGCGAACAGCAGATGGTGGTGCCCCACTTCCACCACCGGCGCGGTATCGCAGCGGCCCATGCAGGGCGCGCGGCAGGGCGCGCGCACCACGCGTACGGCCTGCGGGTCGACACCGGTCTCAAGCTCCGCCTTGAGCGTCGCCGCGCCGGCCAGCTGGCAGGAGAGCGAATCGCAGACTCGCACCGTGACCGCCGGCGGTGGCGCCTGATCGTCATGCACCACGTCGAAGTGGGCGTAGAAGGTCGCCGTCTCGTAGACCGCCGCCATGGGCAGGTTCATGTAGGCGGCCAGCGCGCGCAGGTTCACCAGTGACAGATGGCCATGGGCATCCTGAATGGCATGCAGGTGCTCGATCAGCAGGTCACGGCGCCGCAGTCCCGGGTCGCTACGCTCGTCGCCGAGCAGCTGGCGCAGCGCCGCCAGGGCGACGGGGGGCAGGTCGCGGCCACGGGGCCTGCCGCGAAAGCGGCGCTTGGAGGTTACGGTCTCGACGGTCATGGCGGGCTCGTATCACTGATTATTATCGTCATTACCAAGGGTTCGATAGTGTCACCCACTCTACGCCGGAACAATGCCTCGGTAACGTGAAGATGAGCCAACGGAATGCTAGAGTAGCGAAGAGCAATGACGACCCGATGGACGGCGATGCGTCTGCATCGTCGGGCTCGACCTCGAAGGGACTAGCAGGCATGGTGGTCGTCTCGTATCCGCCAGGACATCAGGCGAATACTGATTCATGGTCACCCAACTCAAGGAGACACTACCCATGTCGAACCGTTTTGCACGATGCTTCTGCCTGACCGCCCTGCTATCGCTGCTGGCCCTGGCACCCAACGCCTTCGCCCAGCAGGCATCACCGGGGGGTAGCGGCGCCGAGGTCAGTACCGAGCAGTTTCAGTCTTGGGAGGTGGTCTGCCCGCCCCAGGGCAGCCAGGGTGCCTGCACCATGAACCAGCTGATCACCAATCCGCAGGACGGCCAGCCACTGATGAGGGTGATCGTGGGGTATCCCCCCGAGCTCGAGGGTCGGCCGGCGATGACCTTCCTGGTGCCGCTGGGTGTGCGTCTCCCCCCGGGCCTGCAGCTGAGCGTGGGCGGCGGCGAGCCAGCCCAGTTCCCTTACCAGGTCTGCCTGGAACAGGGCTGCCGCGCCGACCTGCCGCTCGAACCGTCCCTGCTGCAGGCGTTGCGCAGCGGCAGTAGTGCGACCCTCAGCCTGTTCGGACCGCGCGGCAACCGCATGGACCTGAACATCTCACTGATGGGCTTTACCGACGCCAACACCCGCATCGCACCCTGAGGGGTGGAGGGGGCCAGGTCAGAGTCGCTCGAGATAGGCGGCACCCCCCAGATTGTTCATCTGGCGACGGATCCAGGCGCTGCGGCTCTCCACATGGGTACTGGGTCGCGAAGCGCTCCAATCGCGGGGATTAGGCAGGATCGCTGCCAGGCGGCTGGCCTGGTGGGAAGTGAGGTCAGCCGCGGAGACACCGAAATAGTGCCTAGCAGCGGCTTCCAGGCCGAAGACACCTTGGTCCCATTCGACGATGTTTAGGTAGACCTCGAGGATGCGCTCCTTGGGCCACAGGAATTCGATCAGCAGGGTGAACCAGGCTTCCAGCCCCTTGCGCATCCAGCTGCGTCCCGTCCACAGGAAGAGGTTCTTCGCGGTCTGCTGGCTGATGGTGCTGGCACCGCGAAGCCGGCCGCCGTCGCGACTGGCCTCCCAGGCACGACGCATTTCCTGGATGTCGAAGCCTCGATGCTCGGGAAAGCGCTGGTCCTCGGCGGCGATCACCGCCAGCTTGGCATGGTCGGAGAGCCGGTCCCAGGCGCGCCACTGATGCTCGATGCGGATTGGCTCACGGGCCATCCAGGACTCGACCTTGCGCTCCAGCATGACCATGGAACCGAACACCGGCACCAGGCGAAACACCAGTACCAGCGCGATCGAGAGCACCACGAATCCGAGCAGCGCTCGCCAGACGATCCCCAGGGCCCGCTTGAGCCAGACACGCCTCATGCCGGCCTCGGGGTCGACTCGGGCGGGACGTCACGCCACATGTTCGACACGCCTCTCCCCTCGCACCGGCGGCTTTTCAACGCCGGTACAACCGCTCGGCATGGTAGCGCAGGTGATCCTCGATGAAGGAGGCGATGAAGAAGTAGCTGTGATCATAGCCCGGCTGACGGCGCAGGGTCAGCGGATGGTCGTGCTGGGCACAGACCGCCTCGAGCCGGTCGGGCTTGAGCTGCTCGTCGAGGAAATCGTCCGACTCGCCCTGGTCGATGAACAATGCCTGGCGAGAGGCGCCACGGGCGACCAGCTCGCAGGCATCATATTGCGTCCACCTACCCCGGTCTTCGCCCAGGTAGCCGTTGAAGGCCTTCTGTCCCCAGGGACACTCGGAGGGATTGACGATGGGAGCGAAGGCCGACACCGAGCGGTAGTGGCCGGGGCGACGCAACGCCATGATCAAGGCGCCATGGCCACCCATGGAGTGGCCGCTGATCGACTCGCGACCATTGACCGGAAAGTGCTGACGCGCCACCGAGGGCAACTCCTCGGTGACATAGTCGTACATGCGATAATGGCGCTTCCAGGGGTCACGGGTGGCGTTGACGTAGAAGCCGGCGCCGCTGCCGAAGTCATAGCTGTCGTGTTCCCCGGGCAGCTCGGTGCCTCGCGGGCTGGTGTCGGGACAGACGATGGCGATACCCAGTTCCGCGGCGACGCGATGGGCGCCGGCCTTTTGCATGAAGTTCTCGTCGGTACAGGTCAGTCCCGAGAGCCACCACAGCAATGGCACTCGCTGTGTTTCGGCCTGGGGCGGCAGATAAATGGCGAAGATCATCTCGCAATCCAGCGCCCGCGAGCGATGACGATAGCGCTTGTGCCAACCGCCGAAGCTGCGATTCTCCGACACCAGTTCCACGTGTTCCGTCATGGTCATTATAAAAAATCCCTCATTCGCGCGGGTGCGGGCGCGTATTAATTAATAGTGAAGCACGGTGCGGATACTCTCGCCCCGGTGCAGCAGGTCGAAGGCCTCGTTGATCTTCTCGAACGGCATGTCATGCGTGATGAAGTCGTCGATATTGATCTCGCCCTTCATGTAGCGATCTACATAACCCGGCAGCTCGGAGCGACCCTTGACACCGCCGAAGGCCGAGCCCTTCCAGACCCGGCCGGTGACCAGCTGGAAAGGCCGTGTGGATATCTCTTCGCCGGCACCGGCCACGCCGATGATCACCGACTCCCCCCACCCCTTGTGGCAGCACTCCAGGGCCGAACGCATGACATTGACGTTACCGATGCACTCGAAGGAATAGTCGACGCCGCCATCGGTCATGTCGACGATCACCTGCTGGATGGGATCGCTGTACTCCTTGGGATTGACGACGTCGGTGGCGCCGAACTGCCTGGCCAGGTCGAATTTCTCCGGATTGACGTCGATGGCGATGATCCTCGAGGCCTTGGCCATCTGAGCCCCCTGGATGACCGCCAGGCCGATGGCACCCAGACCGAAGACGGCAACGGTGGAACCCGGTTCCACCTTGGCGGTGTTCATCACCGCACCGATGCCGGTGGTCACGCCACAGCCGAGCAGGCAGACCTTGTCCAGCGGGGCTTCACTGGAGACCACCGCCAGGGAGACCTCGGGCAGCACGGTATATTCGCTGAAGGTGGAGGTGCCCATGTAGTGATGGAGCATCTTGCCGTCCAGGGAGAAACGCGAGGTGCCGTCGGGCATCACGCCCTTGCCCTGGGTGGCACGAACGGCGCCGCACAGGTTGGTCTTGCCGGACAGGCAGAACTTGCACTTGCCGCACTCCGCCGTATAGAGCGGGATGACGTGGTCACCGGGGCGCACGCTGGTGACGCCCTCGCCCACCGCCTCGACGATACCGCCCCCCTCGTGGCCCAGTACCGCCGGAAAATTGCCTTCCGGGTCGGCACCGGAAAGCGTATAGGCATCGGTGTGGCAGACACTGGTGGCGACGATGCGTACCAGCACCTCCCCCGCCCTGGGGCCCTCGACATCGATCTCGACCAGTTCCAGCGGCTTGCCTTTTTCCAGGGCCACGGCGGCGCGTGATTTCATGGGGTTCTCCTTGTGTATGAGACGACTCGCGGTGTCACAACCGCCACCGCGCTTGAAAGACGAATGAAAGCATATCATCGATGCCCGTCAGCACTCGATGGCGTTGACGGCCAGCCCCCCGCGGGAGGTCTCCTTGTACTTGGCCTGCATGTCGGCACCGGTATCGCGCATGGTGCGGATCACCTTGTCCAGCGAGATAAAGTGCTCGCCGTCACCGCGCAGCGCCATCTGGGCGGCGTTGATCGCCTTCACCGAGGCGATGGCGTTACGCTCGATACAGGGCACCTGCACCAGGCCTCCCACCCGGTCACAGGTGAGTCCCAGGTTATGCTCCAGGCCGATCTCGGCGGCATTCTCCACCTGGGCCACGCTCCCGCCCATCACCTCGGCCAACCCCGCCGCCGCCATGGCACAGGCCGAGCCCACTTCGCCCTGACAGCCCACCTCGGCCCCGGAAATCGAGGCGTTCTTCTTGCACAGGATGCCCACCGCACCGGCGGTCAGCAGGAAGTCGACCAGGTCGCACTCGCCGGCCCCGGGCTGGAACTGCATATAGTAATGCAGCACGGCGGGGATGATTCCGGCAGCTCCGTTGGTGGGTGCGGTGACCATGCGTCCCCCGGCGGCATTCTCCTCGTTGACCGCCAGGGCGAAGACGTTGACCCAGTCCATGGCCGAGAAGGTCGAGGCGATCATACTGCGATCGTCTTCCATGCTCAGCAACCGCTGGTGTAGCGAGCGGGCACGCCGCCGGACATTGAGGCCGCCGGGCAGCACGCCCTCGGCCTCCAGCCCCTTCTTCACACAGGCTTGCATGGCCTGCCAGATCATCTGGAGGCCCTCCCGAACCGCGACTTCACTCTGCCAGGCCTTCTCGTTTTCCATCATCAATTGGCTGATCCGCAGGCCATGTCGGCGACACAGCGCCATCAGCTCGGCCGCCGAATTGAAGTCATGAGGCAAGGCCGTGGTATCGCTGTCGAATTTTCCTGACTCGGCCTGGCGTTCGTCGATCACGAAGCCCCCACCCACCGAGTAATAGGTGTTGCGGTAGAGCTCCCCTTGCCTGCCATGGGCCGTCAGGCGAAGGGCATTGGGATGATGGGGCAGACATTCATCGAGCAGCTGCATGTCCCGGGACCAGTCGAAGAAGATCACCCGCTGGCCGTCCAGCTTCAGGCGCCGGGATTCCCGCAACGCCTCGAGTCGCGGAGAGATCACTGAGGGATCGATATAATCGGGGCGCTCGCCCATCAGGCCCATGATCACCGCACGGTCGGTGCCATGCCCGAGACCGGTGGCCGAGAGTGAGCCGAACAGCTGGACCTCGACGCGCGCCACGCGGGCCATCAGGTCGTGCGCCTTCAGCTCAGCGACGAAGTCGAAGGCCGCCCGCATCGGCCCCACCGTATGGGAACTGGACGGTCCCAGGCCGATCTTGAAGAGGTCGAATACACTGATCGACATCGCCTGTCTCCCTTGTGGTTCCCATCCCGTCACGACTTTCCTAACCTGGCGCGACACCCCGCTCCCATAGGCAGAATAGCGCCGTGGCGATCCAATGACATCTATAGCGTGATCCGTCACCGCCGGGACTTCGCCGAGCCGGATAACGAAAACCACGACGCCCGCGGCAAGGCCGCGGGCGTCGTGGAAAGTGCAGGCACAAGGGGCCCGGGGGTTGGCTTACTCGTCGAGGAAGGAGCGCAGCGGCTCGGAGCGGCTGGGATGGCGCAGCTTGCGCAATGCCTTGGCCTCGATCTGGCGGATTCGTTCGCGGGTCACATCGAACTGCTTGCCGACCTCCTCAAGGGTGTGATCGGTGTTCATGTCGATCCCGAAGCGCATGCGAAGCACCTTGGCCTCACGCGCGGTCAGACCACCGAGCACGTTACGGGTCGCTTCGATCAGGCCCTCGCCGGTAGCCAGGTCGATAGGCAGCAGCATGGTGCCATCCTCGATGAAGTCCCCCAGGTGCGAATCGTCGTCATCACCGATGGGTGTCTCCATGGAGATCGGCTCCTTGGCGATCTTGAGCACCTTACGCACCTTGTCCTCGGGCATCTCGAGACGCTCACCGAGTTCCTCGGGGGTCGGCTCGCGGCCCATCTCCTGGAGCATCTGCCGCGACACGCGATTGAGCTTGTTGATGGTCTCGATCATGTGCACCGGAATACGGATGGTGCGGGCCTGGTCGGCGATAGACCGGGTGATCGCCTGGCGGATCCACCAGGTGGCATAGGTGGAGAACTTGTAGCCGCGGCGGTACTCGAACTTGTCCACCGCCTTCATCAGGCCGATATTACCTTCCTGAATCAGGTCGAGGAACTGGAGGCCACGGTTGGTGTATTTCTTGGCGATCGAGATGACCAGGCGCAGGTTGGCCTCGACCATCTCCTTCTTGGCACGGCGTGCCTTGGCCTCACCGATGGAAAGCCGACGGTTGACCTCCTTGATCTCGGAGACCGGCAGCTGAACCACCACCTCCTCGAAGGCAATCTTGCGCTGGGCCCGGGCAATGTCACCGCGCAGCGGCTCCAGACGATCCCGGTAGCGCGCATGGCTCGCCACGAAATCATCGAGCCACTCCGCGCGGGACTCGTTGCCGGGAAATGCCTTGATGAAGGTCTTGCGCGGCACCTTGGCCTTCTTGACGCAGAGCTGCATCACGGCCCTTTCCTGGGTGCGTACCTGCTCGACACTGATCCGGACCTGGTTGACCAGGCGTTCAAAGTGCTTCGGGACCAGCTTGATCGGCGAGAACAGCTCGGCCAGGCGCGCTCGCTCGGCGAGAGCTTCCCGGGAATCGCGACCATGAGTCTCCATGGCGGCACGGACGAGTTCATTCTGCTCCCGGATCTGCTCGAACCGGGCCTTCGCCTCCTCAGGGTCGGGACCTCCCGTAGTCTCTTCCTCGACCTCCTCGTCGTTCTCATCGCCGTCACTCTCGACCCGCGGCACTTCCTCGGGCACCTCGGCCTCGGCGATGCCGGGGATTCCCTCGTCGGGGTCAATGAAGCCGGAAAACAGGTCGGACAAGCGACCGGGCAGCTCCTCGTCCTGGGTGGCATCATAGACATCGAGGATGAACTCCACGGCACCGGGCAGATAGGCCAGCGCCGACATCACCTCGCGGGTGCCTTCCTCTATACGCTTGGCGATCTCTATCTCGCCCTCGCGGGTAAGGAGTTCGACCGTGCCCATCTCGCGCATGTACATGCGGACCGGGTCGGTGGTGCGACCCACATCACTTTCCACCGCAGCCAGCGCCGCGACGGCTTCCTCGGCGGCCGACTCGTCGGTGGAATGATCGGACATCAGGAGATCATCTTCATCGGGGGCTTCCTCGACGACACTGATCCCCATGTCATTGATCATGCCGATGATGTCTTCTACCTGGTCGGGGTCGGCAATGTCCTCGGGTAGATGGTCGTTGACCTCGGCATATGTCAGGTAACCCTGTTCCTTGCCGCGCGCGATCAACTCCTTCAGACGCGACTGCTGCTGCGCATTTCCAGCCATAGAAACCCTATCTCGACGAAGAAGAATGAAGCACCTGAACCACTTGGGCGGATGAAACTCGATAAGCCGGACAGTATAGCGGCAAAAAGCACTTTTCTGCCAGTTCGGTCTATTTGCGCGGTCATTCAGGTGTGTTAGCTTGTTAGGTTGCGCCCGGTACGGGCAGCTTCCCTTGTAGATGGTGGTACTAGGAGAAAATTCAACCCGGATGACAATCACCAGGCCAGATTCTCCCTCTGGTTCAATCGCGCAATTCGGTCAACAGCACCATCAGACGCTGCTTCTCGTCACGGGACAGACGGTCACCGGCCTTTTCCCTGGCCAGCAGCACATCGATCTCTTCCCTCGGAGAACGCCGCCGCTGGTGCTGGACGAAATGTGCCACCAATCCATCCAGCTCGGCCCCCCTGGCTCGGCGGGGAATCAGCAACTCTCGTCTCGCCAGCACCGCCAGCCTTTCGCCTTCCTCGGTACCGTGAAAATGCGCCAGTAGGACCTGGGCACTTCGATAACGCCCCGCCCTCAGCAGGCGGATGACCTCGCGGCACAGCCGTCCATCGGGCTCCTCCTGAGGACACCAGTCCTCGCCCTCCGGCAGCCGCGACACCAGCCCCGGCTCATGCACCAGCAGTTGCAGGACCCTGGCGACCAGGCTCAACGACCCCGCGAGACCGCGTGACGCCTCGCCCCGCAGCGGCGCTGCTACCTCGGCGGTGAGGGAAGCATCGCGGGCCGATGCGGCTGGCGAATCGGCACGTGCCAGCAAGGCCTCGAAACGCGTCTGATCGACGCCGGTTCGCCGCGAGAGTTCACTGAGCATCAGCGATTTCAGCACGCCTTCCGGCAAGCGGGCGATCGCGGCCAGCACCTGGCTGGCGTAGCGCTCGCGATCCTCCACCCGCTCCAGGTCACGGCCGGTTGCGGCCTGCTCGAAGAGGAATTCCGACAGCGGACTGGCACAGGTGATCCTGTCATGGAAGGCCTGCGTGCCTTCCCGACGCACCAGGGTGTCCGGATCTTCGCCCTCGGGGAGGAACAGGAAACGTGCCTGGCGGCCATCGATCATCAACGGCAGCACCGTCTCTAGGGCCCGGCGGGCCGCCTGCCGGCCGGCCTTGTCACCGTCGAAGCAGAACACCACCTCGCTCACCAGCCGGAAGAGCCGAGAAAGGTGATCCTCACTGGTGGCGGTACCCAGGGTCGCCACGGCGTTGCGGATGCCGAACTGCGCCAGGGCCACGACATCCATGTAGCCTTCGACGATCACCACCCGTTCCATGCGATGGTCCGCCTGCCTCGCCTCGAAGAGCCCGTAGAGTTCCCGGCCCTTGTGGAAGACCGGTGTCTCCGGGGAATTGAGGTACTTGGGCTTGGCATCGCCCAGCACCCGCCCGCCGAAGGCGATGGTCCGCCCCTTGATATCGCGGATCGGAAACATCACTCGGTCGCGAAAGCGATCATAGGTCCGGCCGGTGTCTTCACGTTGCACCAGCAGGCCGTATTCGACCTGGACCGCCTCGCCGATCCCACGCTCTACCAGGTGACGCTTGAGAGCGTCCCAGGTATCGGGGGCATAGCCGATGCCGAAACTCTGCTGAATTTCCGATGACAGTCCGCGACCGGCCAGATAATCCCGTGCCGTCGTCGCTTCGGGCATCTTCAGACGTTCACGGTAGTAGGACGCCGACACTTCCAGGAGATTGACACCCTCCTGACGCTTGCGCTCGCGTGCCTGGGCCTTGGGATCATCGGCACCCTCGCGGGGCACCTCTAGACCCAGGCGTGAGGCGAGTTGCTCCACGGCCTCGGGAAAGCGCAGCTTGTCGTATTCCATCAGAAAGCCCAGGGCCGTGCCGTGGGCACCACATCCGAAGCAATGATAGAACTGCTTGTCGGCACTGACGGTGAACGAGGGGGTCTTCTCCTGATGGAAGGGACAGAGGCCCGAAAAATTGCGGCCGGCCTTCTTGAGAGGCACTCGCTCACCTACCACCTCGACCACGTCGACGCGGGCCATCAGGTCATCGATGAAGCGTTGCGGAATCTGTCCGGCCATGCGGGTGAATCACCTCGATGGGCTGCGACTCGATGCTGCCGGCGAGCCCGTCGATGGGGAAAAGCGCTCGCCGGAAAAAACAAGCGGCCACCCGATGGCAGCCGCTTGGCGTCCCTCCCGAACCGACACGCGGAGTCTACCGCCGTCGGCTCACGTACGGATCAATAGAGCCGTTCGAAACGCTTGCGCTCACGCTGAAGCTTCTTGGCGTGACGCTTGACGGCAGCCGCCGCCTTGCGCTTGCGCTCCGCAGTCGGCTTCTCGTAGTGCTCACGACGACGCACTTCCGAGAGAACACCGGCTTTTTCACAGGAACGCTTGAAGCGCCGCAAGGCGACATCAAACGGCTCGTTGTCACGTACTTTGACAGAAGGCATTAAGCACTCACCTACCTTAGAAATCTTGAGTTCGGTTTGTACGCACACCCAGGTGTCGACAAGGCGTCTCCATTCCTCGGGACTCGGAATGAATGCCTCGCTTGAACATACCACTCAGGTGTACGACCCAGTCTTGCAGCGCACGGTATTTTAGACGCGCGCCGAAGGCTTTGCAAACCGTTTCCGCCTCACCCCTGACGTCGCGGCGGCGAACCACGTAGAATATCGCCTTTTACTGCACGGCAGAATCAACATCATGCGCGTACTGGGCATCGAGACCTCCTGCGACGAAACCGGCGTCGCCCTCTTCGACACGGCGCACGGCCTCGTCGCCGATGCCCTCTACAGCCAGGTCGCCATGCATGCCGACTATGGCGGCGTCGTACCCGAACTCGCCTCCCGGGATCATACCCGTCGCCTGCTGCCGCTGATTCAGCAGGTCCTCGATGAGGCCGGCCTGCAGCGCAGGGAACTCGATGCCATCGCCTACACGGCAGGGCCCGGGCTGGTAGGCGCGCTGATGGTGGGCGCCGCCACGGCTCATGGCATGGCACGGGCCCTGGGCATCCCGGTACTCGGGGTCCATCACATGGAAGGACATCTGCTGGCGCCGATGCTGGAGGACGAACCGCCCGACTTTCCCTTCGTGGCGCTGCTGGTGTCGGGTGGCCACACCCAATTGGTGGATGTACACGGTGTCGGCCGCTACCGGTTGCTGGGCGAGTCGGTCGACGACGCCGCCGGTGAGGCCTTCGACAAGGCCGCGAAGATGCTCGGACTCGCGTATCCAGGCGGCCCGCGTCTGGCCAGACTCGCCGAGCGTGGGGATCCGTCCCGCCTGCGATTCCCGCGCCCCATGACCGACCGACCGGGCCTGGATTTCAGCTTCTCGGGACTCAAGACCCATACCCTGACCGCCATCCGCAAGCTCGAGGCCGAAGGTGGACTGGACGACCAGGCCCGCGCCGACGTGGCTCGTGCCTTCGAGGAGGCCGTGGTGGATACCCTGGTGATCAAGTGCCGTCGGGCGCTGGACGACACCGGCCTCAAACGCCTGGTGGTCGCCGGCGGGGTAAGCGCCAACCGTCGGCTGCGCGAGCGACTCGAGAGCGAGACTCACAAGCGTGGCGCCCGTGCCTATTATCCCCGGGGTCGCTTCTGCACCGACAACGGCGCGATGATCGCTTATGCGGGGGCACAGCGCCTGCTGGCCGGAGAGCACGACGAGACCGGCATCATGAAGGCGGTACCGCGCTGGCCGTTGGATACCCTCGGTCAGCCGTAAGCCGTAAGCTGGAAACTGGAAACTGGAAACTGGAAACTGGAAACTGGAAACTGGAAACTGGAAACTGGAAACTGGAAACTGGAAACTGGAAACTGGAAACTGG
>JAGXGN010000171.1 GCA_024636705.1 Halomonas sp. | reverse complement strand
GTGTAGCCATCGGCCGCCACCCATACCGCGTCACCGGAGATCTGGGCCGGGTAGGCAAAATAAAGGAAGGCACGGCCGGCCAGCGCCGGATTGAGGAAGTTCTTGCCGGTACCACCGAAGATCTCCTTGCCGACCACCACGCCGAAGGTAATGCCCAGGGCGACCTGCCAGAGCGGGATGGTGGGCGGCAGGATCAGTGCATAAAGGACTGAGGTGACGAAGAAGCCTTCGTTCACCTCATGACCACGCTTCATGGCGAACAGCACCTCCCAGAAGCCGCCGATCAGGAAGGTCACCAGGTAGATCGGCAGGAAGTAGGTGGCGCCCAGCACCAAGTTGGCCCACAGGCTGCCCGGATCATGGCCGCCGGCTAGAGTCATCGCGATCGCCTCGCGCCAGCCATCCATGGAACCGAAGCCGTCGGCGATGGCCAGGTTGGCCTGCCAGCCGGCATTCCACATGCCGAAGAGCATCGCCGGGAAGGTGCACAGCCAGACGGTGATCATGATGCGCTTGAGGTCGACGCCGTCACGCACATGTGCCGTGGTCTTGGCCACATCGGGCGGGGCGTAGAAGATGGTGTCCACCGCTTCAAAGAGGGGATAGAACTTCTCGTACTTCCCCCCCTTGTGGAAGTGGGGTTCGAGATTATCGAGTGTCTGTCGGATACCCATCATCAGGCCTCTTTCTCGATCAGTGTGAGGTTGTCACGCAGGATGGGACCGTACTCATACTTGCCCGGGCACACATAGGTGCACAACGCCAGGTCCTCTTCATCCAGCTCGAGACAGCCGAGCTGCATGCCTGCCTCGATGTCGCCGACGATCAAGGAGCGCAGCAGCTGGGTAGGCAGGATGTCCAGCGGCATCACTTCCTCATAGGTACCGACAGGCACCATCGCCCGCTCGGACCCATTGGTGGACGTCGTGGGCGCATAGTGGGTCAGGCCCTTGAGCCTGGAGACATAGATACCCATCACGGAATGGCGGTTTAAGCCGGGCGACATCCAGCCCATGAAGAGCCGCTTGTTGCCTTCCTCGATCAGACTGATCTGGTTATGGAAACGACCCAGGTAACGCAGCGCGCCTTCTGCGGTATTACCGCTGAAGACGGATCCAGAAATCACGCGGGTACCCACGGGGTCGATCACCTCGCCGTCAAGGAGTTCCTCGGTGCTGGCACCGATCCGGGTACGCAGCAGACGGGGGTTCTCTGCACGAGGTCCCCCCATCGCGATGACGCGACGCGTGTCCAGCTTGCCCTCCACGAAGAACCTGCCTAAGGCAATGACATCCTGATAGCCGATATGCCAGACCCGCTTGTGCAGCGCGACCGGAGAGAGGTAGTGAATATGCGTTCCCACCAGGCCCGCCGGATGAGGACCCGCAAAGGTCTGCGCCTGGACGCCGTCGATATTACCGCCCGGCACGCTGCTGTTGGGACCCATGCAAAGATACACCTTGCCCTCGGTCAGGCGCGCCAGCACCTTGAGGCCATCCTCGAAGGCATCGGTCTGCTCGTTGATGACCGTCGCGGGATCGGCAGCAAGCGGATGGGTATCGATGGCGGTGACGAAGATATCCGTCGGGCTGCTGTCGATGGCCGGCGTGCGGGAATAGGGGCGAGTGCGAAGCACTGTCCAGAGCCCGGATTCGACGAGGCTGTCGACCACCGCTTGTCGCTCAAGGTTTTCCAGCTTGTCTCGGCCATGGGCGGTGAACTCGACTGCCTCTTCGGTCTCGTCTACCTTGATCACCACGGACAGCAGCTTGCGCCTTTCGCCACGATTGATGGCCACGATCTCACCCGCGGCGGGTGCCGTGAAACGCACCCCCTCGATTTTCTTGTCGGTGAAGAGCAGCTGGCCCAGCTTGACGGTATCCCCCTCCTTGACCTCCATGGTCGGCTTCATGCCGACGTAGTCGGGTCCAAGGACCGCCACGTGACGCACCGGCCGCGCATTCTCGATACGCTGCTCGGGCGCGCCTGTGATGGGGAGATCCAGGCCTTTCTTGACTTCGATCATAGTCTCGCCCAGTTGATGGATCGGATAGATGAAAGAGGTTCGAATGGATTCAGATGCTTGATTTTCTGTACATTACTGATCTGGCTCGTGCGACGCCAGAACCGTCATGAGGTTTTTCCGCATTATAATGATTCACCAAGGCCCTGACCACCTGACTTAAGGCGACAAGGGCCCTGCTCTCGGGAGGAGGCACCGCATCGCCATTCCCGGATAAATAAAAACCCCCACTGAATCAACTCAATGAGGGCAAGTCTTTGGTTAGTGATAGCCCTTCTCGCCCGCCAATCAAGCGTTGGCCGCTCTCGGCAGCTTGAGGAAACGAACGTTGGAGACATGCTGCAGAATACGCACTACCTGGCAGCTGTAACCGAATTCGTTGTCGTACCACACATAGAGCACCACATGCTTGCCATTGGCGATGGTTGCCTTGGCATCGACGATCCCGGCATGACGGTTGCCGACGAAGTCCGATGAGACCACCTCCGGTGAATCCACGTAGTCGATCTGCTTCTGATAGGCCGAATCGATGGACATCCGACGCAGGTAATCATTGAGTGCCTGGGTATCGGTCTCCCTCTCCAGGGTCAGGTTGAGGATCGCCATCGAGACATTGGGAATCGGTACGCGGATCGCATTACCGGTCAGCTTGCCGGCGAACTCGGGCAGTGCCTTGACGACGGCCTTGGCGGCCCCCGTCTCGGTCAACACCATGTTCAGCGCTGCGCTGCGTCCTCGGCGATCCCCCTTGTGGTAGTTGTCGATCAGGTTCTGATCATTGGTGTAGGCGTGCACGGTCTCGACATGACCGTGGGCGACGCCGAACTCGTCGTTGAGCACCTTGAGGACCGGGACGATGGCATTGGTCGTACAGGACGCCGCCGAGAGGATGCGGTCCGCATCACCGATATCCTGGTGATTGATGCCATAGACGATGTTGGGTATATCCCCCTTGCCCGGTGCCGTGAGCAGCGCCTTGGCCACGCCCTTGCATTCGAGATGCTGACCGAGACCCGCCTCATCGCGCCAGATACCGGTATTGTCCACCACCACGGCCTCATCGATGCCATAGGCGGTGTAATCGATCTCCGACGGGGAATCCGCGTAGATGACCTGGATCAGATTACCGTTGGCCGTGAGAGTACGGGCCTCGACATCGACACTGATGGTGCCGTGGAAGGGTCCATGCACTGAATCGCGGCGCAACAGGCTGGCGCGTTTCTGGAGATCCTGGGCGATATCGCCACGCCCCCGGACCACGATGGCACGCAGCCGCAGCAGGTTCCCACCGCCGGCCTTGTCGATCAGCACCCTGGCGAGGATGCGACCGATCCGGCCGAAGCCATAGAGAACCACATCCTTGGGCTTGCCGTTTCCCGCCCCGGGATCATGAGCACCGACGATCTCGGCGAGTTCCTCGCGCAGGAAGGTCTCGGCACCCTTGCCGCCTTGTTTCTTGAAGGCCACCCCCAGCTTGCCCACATCGACATGAGCCGGCCCCAGGTTGAGGCGCGCCATGGCCTCGACCAGCGGGAAGGTATCCCGGACCGAGAGTTCGGTGCCCTCGACCTTGCGCACGAAACGATGATCTTTCAGGATGCGGATGACGCTACGGTTGAACAGCGAGCGCCCGAACAGGGTGGTCACGACATTGTGATGCCGATAGAGGCGACCGATCAGGGGGATCAACTGTTCGGCGACGGCCTGATCGTCATGCCAATCCTGGAAGACGGTATCGAGGGGTTGCTGACTCACGGAAAGCCTCTCCGGTGGTGTACGGGAAGCAACGTATTATCCGCACCCGGCTCCCGATGGGCAATCGCAGTTTGGTCGCAGACGATGTAAAGGGGCTACAGAGAAAGACCGGTTTGACTACACGCCCCTGTCTCGCCTGGTATCATTGATGACCTGTCTCGCCACTTTCAATGCCTCGAAAACGAGCCGAAACCGACACCATGCCGCACTTCTCGCCGCTGGACCCGCCACGGCCGCAGGGCCTGCGCGACACTCTCTACTGGCAGATGCCCCCCGGCAGTGCCGGCGCCCTGGCGTTGGCCAATCTCGCCCAGGACGCTCCCCTGCTGGTGGTCACCACCGACACTGCCCAGGCCCAGCGCCTGGAGAATGACCTGCAGTTCTTCGCCCGACTTCCGGTGATGCCCTTCCCCGACTGGGAAACGCTGCCCTACGACAGCTTCTCTCCCCACCAGGACATCGTATCGGCACGCTTGAGGACCCTGCGCCGACTCCAGGATGGTGAACACGGCATCGTGCTGGTGGCCATCAATACACTGATGCAGCGCCTTCCACCGGTCGACTACATCGCCGGCCGGGTCATGACACTCGAGGTCGGCACACGGCTCGACCGCGAGGGATTCCGCGATTCACTTTCCCGCGCCGGCTACCGTGCCGTCGAGACCGTCTATGAGCCCGGTGAATATGCCCTGCGGGGTGCCTTGATCGATCTTTTCCCCATGGGCAGCGAGACACCGTTGCGAATCGACCTCTTCGATGACGAGATCGATACTCTTCGGCATTTCGATACGGATACCCAGCGCAGCGGCAACAAGGTCGAGCGTGTCGAACTGCTGCCGGCCCACGAATACTCCCTGTCACGAAGTGCCATCGCACGCTTTCGCGAGGGATTCGAGACACTCTTCGATGTCGACCCTCGCCAGTCGCCTCTCTATGTGGATGCCTTGAAAGGCATCCCTTCCCCGGGGCTGGAGCAATATCTGCCGCTGTTCTTCGAGCAGACGGCCAGTTTGTTCGATCACCTCGCCGAAGGCACCCGGATCGCCTTGATGCCAGGTGTCTTCGACGCCGCCGAGCAGCACTGGGCGGCCATCGAGAGCCGCTTCGAGAACCTCCGGGTCGACCCGACCCGCCCCCTGCTGCCGCCACACCTGGCGTTCGTTCCCGTGGCCGAGGGGTTCGGCGCCATCAAACGCCATCCCCGCGTCGAAATGACCGATGATGCCGACCACCGTCACGCCTATACCCCGGCGGCCAGGCCGCCGCCCTTGGTGACAGTCAACGCTCGCGCCAAACACCCGCTTTCCGCCCTGAAGACCTTCCTGGCCGAGCATGTCTCGACCCGGGTTCTCTTCGTTGCGGAATCCCGGGGACGTCGCGAAGCCCTGGAGGAAACCCTGTCACCACTGCACCTGGGACTCTCGCATGTCACGGATTTCTCTGCCTTCCTCGACGGCCGCATTCGGGTCGGCATCACCCAGGGTGAGATCGATGCAGGCCTTTGGCTGACAGAGCCCGATCTCGCCATCATCAGCGAGACGGAACTCTTCGGCGACGTGGTGCGCCAGAGTCGACGCCGCGAAAAAGCCACTGATGACAACGAACTGGCGATCCGCCACCTGTCGGAACTGCGTACTGGTGCCCCGGTAGTCCACCAGGCACATGGGGTAGGACGCTACCTCGGCCTGGAGACGCTGGAGGCCGGTGGTCAGGCCGCCGAGTTCGTGGCACTGGAATACGCCGATGGCGCCCGCCTCTATGTACCGGTAGACAGTCTGCATCTTATCTCCCGCTATGCCGGGGCCGAGGACGACATGGCGCCAATCCATCGCCTAGGTTCCGACCAGTGGAACAAGGCCAGGCGCAAGGCGGCCGAGAAGATTCGCGACACGGCTGCGGAACTCCTCGACATCTATGCTCGACGCGAGGCGCAGGAGGGTTTTGCCTACTCGCCACCCGACGAGGAGTATGTCCGCTTTGCGGCCAACTTCCCCTTCGAGGAGACACCCGACCAGCGTGCCGCGATCACCGCCGTGATCGGCGACATGATCGCCCCGACTCCCATGGATCGCGTCATCTGCGGCGATGTGGGTTTCGGCAAGACCGAGGTCGCCATGCGGGCGGCCTTTCTCGCCGTCCAGTCGGGACGCCAGGTGATCGTGCTGGTGTCGACCACCCTGCTCGCTCGCCAGCACTACGAGAACTTCCGCGACCGCTTCGCCGATACGGCGGTCAACATCGAGTTGATCTCGCGCTTCACCTCCGGCAAGGGCCAGGCCGCCTCCCTGAAACGGATCGAAGGCGGTCAGGCGGATATCGTCATCGGCACCCACAAATTGCTGTCGAAATCCGTGAAAATGCCCGCAATGGGGCTGCTGATCATCGACGAAGAGCATCGCTTCGGGGTCGCACAGAAGGAAAAACTCAAGAACTTGCGGTCCGAAGTCGACATCCTGACCATGACGGCCACACCGATTCCACGCACCCTGAACATGGCCATGAGCGGTATC
>JAGXGN010000170.1 GCA_024636705.1 Halomonas sp. | reverse complement strand
GGTAACAGCGCACCGAAACGCCTCTTCAGACTTCCTGCTCTCCCCCTTCCACATCGGCTTTTTCGCGCTGAATGCGCTGGTAGATCTCTTCGCGATGGACGGCAACATCCTTGGGGGCGTTGACACCGATACGAACCTGGTTTCCCTTGACCCCAAGGACGGTGACGGTGATATCGTCTCCGATCATGAGGGTTTCGCCGACACGGCGGGTCAGGATGAGCATGGCTGATCTCCTTCTCAGACTTGTTCTGCAGCTTTCCGGCAACGGGATGCGCAACGATGGCGTGGCGCCGACTCAGTATGTGGCATGTCATCGCCCCTGACCATCGGTGTCGTCTAGCCGAAACAGCCCTTCCCCGCACCAACGACAGACTTGCCGGGCGAAAGCCAAAGGGCATCATCCCTACCAGCGTAGAAGGTAGCGTCGATACGCGAGACCCCTATTCGCTCTCGATATCGCTCTCGATATCGCTCTTGTCGAGTCCGAAGGCCTTGTGAAGGGCCTTGACCGCGAATTCCATGTGCTTCTCGTCGATGACCACCGAGATCTTGATCTCGGAGGTGGAGACCATGCGGATATTGATGTTCTCGTCGGCCAGTACGCGGAAGAACTTGGCGGCGACACCGGCATGGGAGCGCATGCCCACCCCCACCAGCGACACCTTGGCGATGTTGTCGTCGCCGCGCAGCTCACCGCCACCCAGATCGGGAATCACCTGATCCTTGAGGATCATCATGGTCTGCTTGTAATCGCCCTTGGCCACGGTAAAGGTGAAGTCCGTGTAGTCACCCGCCGGCGCCACGTTCTGCACGATCATGTCGATCTCGATGTTGGCATCGGCGATCGGGCCCAGGATGCGTGAGGCCACGCCCGGTACGTCCGGGGTATTGAGCAGCGTCAATTTCGCTTCGTTGGCGGTGAAGGCGATACCGGAGATCAGCGGTTCTTCCATGGAATCCTCGTCTAGGTCAGAGTCAGCGATAATCAGGGTGCCGGGGCCATCCTCGAAACTGGACAGCACACGCAGCGGGACGTTGTACTTGCCGGCAAACTCCACGGCACGGATCTGCAGGACCTTGGAGCCCAGGCTCGCCAGTTCCAGCATCTCCTCCACGGTGATGGTATCGAGGCGCTGGGCCTTGGAGACGACCCGCGGGTCGGTGGTGTAGACGCCGTCGACATCGGTGTAGATCTGGCACTCATCGGCACCCAGGGCAGCGGCCAGGGCCACTCCTGTCGTGTCGGATCCGCCGCGGCCGAGGGTGGTGATGTTGCCCTCCTCGTCGACGCCCTGGAAACCGGCCACCACCACCACCTGGCCGTCGTCCAGGTCGGCCTGCAGCTCATCGGTCTCGATGCGCTGGATGCGCGCCTTGGTGTGGGCACTGTCGGTATGGATTCCCACCTGGGAGCCGGTATAGGAGGTCGCCGGCACACCCAGCTTTTGCAATGCCATGGCCAGCAGCGAGATGGTGACCTGCTCGCCGGTGGAGACCAGCATGTCCATCTCGCGTGGCGTCGGCTCGTCGTTGATCTCGTTGGCCATGCCGATCAGGCGGTTGGTCTCGCCACTCATGGCGGAGACCACGACGACGATCTGGTGACCGTTGTCGCGGAAACCCTTGACCTTCTCGGCCACGGCCTTGATGCGCTCAACGGAGCCCACCGAGGTACCACCGAATTTCTGTACGTAGAGTGCCATCTGCCGATTTCCCTCGTGATTCGAGTGCGTGCAGCGCTCGGATGAGTGATTCACTTACTGAAGCCGATCCTCGACCCATGCCGGGACGCTTTCCAGCGCGCCGGGCAACGCCTTGACGTCGCTGCCGCCGGCCTGGGCCATGTCGGCCCGGCCGCCGCCCTTGCCCCCGACCTGGGCGGCCACATGGTTGACCAGTTCCCCGGCCTTGACCCTGCCGGTGAGATCATCGGTGACACCGGCGATCAGGCTGACCTTGCCGGCCTCGGCATCGCCCACACCCAGCACCACGATGCCGGAGCCCAGCTTGTTCTTGAGTTGATCGAGCATGCCGCGCAGCTCCTTGCCGGCCACGCCCTCAAGGCGTCTTGCCAGTACCTTGACGCCCTTGACCTCACAGGCCTCGTCGACCATTTCATTACCGGCGGCGCTGGCCAGCTTGGCCTTGAGACGTTCGAGCTCCTTCTCAAGGGTGCGGTTGCGCTCGAGCAGCGATTCGACCCGCTCCTCGGCCTGCTCCGGCTTGGCCTTGAGCCGCTCGCCGATGCGGTTGAGGCGCGCTTCCCACTCGCGGAACCAGGCTAGCGCCCCCTCGCCGGAGATCGCCTCGATGCGGCGCACTCCCGAGGCGATGCCCGCCTCGCTGACGATGTGGAAGCAGCCGATGTCGCCGCTGCGCGCCACGTGAGTGCCACCGCACAGTTCGATGGAGAAGTCGTCGGCGCCGATGGTCAACACCCGGACATTATCGGCGTACTTGGCCTCGAACAGCGCCGCGGCACCCTTGGCCTTGGCCTCCTCGAGGCTCATCTGCTCGATGCGGGTCGGCGCGTTGGCCAGGATCTGCTCGTTGACCAGGCGCTCCACCTCGGCCAGCTGCTCCGGAGTCATGGATTCGAAGTGACTGAAGTCGAAGCGCAGCCGCTCCGGTGTCACCAGCGAGCCCTTCTGCGCCACATGATCACCGAGGACCATTCGCAACGCCTTGTGCATCAGGTGGGTCGCGGAGTGGTTGCGCACCGTGGCCGCACGCAGGCTGACGTCGACCCGCGGCTGGACCGCGGAACCCACGGCCAGCGCTCCCTCGAGCAGCACGCCATGGTGCAGGTGATGACCGCCCTGCTTCTGGGTGTCGGTGACCAGGAAGCGGCCGCCCTCCAGCTCCAGATAGCCGGTATCACCCACCTGGCCACCGGACTCGCCGTAGAAGGGCGTGCGATCCAGCACCACGACGCCGCGCTGCTCCACCGCCAACTCCGCCAGGGCGTTACCCTGGCGGTCGACGATAGCGGTCACGGTGGCGCTATCCTCCAGGCGATCGTAGCCGGAGAATGCGGTCTCGCCTTCGAGGTCCAGGGCCGCCGTGGTGTCGGCGCCGAACTGGCTGGCGGCGCGGGCGCGCTCGCGCTGGGCCTCCAGTTCGCGCTCTAAGCCGGCCTCGTCCGGGCTCACGCCGCGCTCGCGGCAGACATCGGCGGTCAGATCATAGGGGAAGCCGTAGGTATCGTAGAGCTTGAAGACCGTTGCACCCGGCAGCACATCGCCCTCCAGATCGGCCAGAGCCTCCTCGAGCAGGCCCATGCCGTGCTCCAGGGTGCGGGCGAACTGCTCCTCCTCCTTGAGCAGCACACGCTCGATCCGGTGGCGCGCCTCGCGCAGTTCGGGAAACGCCTCGCCCATCTCCGCGTCCAGGGCGCCCACCAGCTTGTGGAAGAAACTGCCACGTGCGCCCAGCTTGTGGCCATGGCGAATGGCGCGACGGATGATCCGGCGCAGCACATAACCGCGGCCCTCGTTGGAAGGCAGTACGTCATCGGCGATCAGGAAGGCGCAGGAGCGAATATGGTCGGCGATCACCCGCAGCGAAGGCGTGGTGGTGTCGGCATGGCCGGTATGCCGCGCCGCCGCTTCCAGCAGGTTCTGGAAGAGGTCGATCTCATAGTTGGAATGCACGCCCTGCATCACCGCGGCGATGCGCTCCAGGCCCATGCCGGTATCGATGGAGGGCTTGGGCAGCGGGTTGAGGGTGCCGGCCGCATCGCGGTCGAACTGCATGAACACCAGGTTCCAGATCTCGATGTAGCGGTCGCCGTCTTCCTCCGGACTGCCGGGAGGGCCGCCCCACACCTCGGGACCATGGTCGAAGAAGATCTCGGAGCTCGGCCCGCAGGGGCCAGTATCGCCCATCTGCCAGAAGTTGTCTTCGTCGAGTTTCGAGAAGCGCGCCGGGTCGATGCCCATCTCGTCCTTCCAGATGCGCTCGGCCTCGTCGTCACTGACATGCACCGTGACCCAGAGCTTTTCCTTCGGCAGCCCCATCGTCCCGGTAAGAAATTCCCAGGCGAAGCGGATGGCGTCGCGCTTGAAGTAGTCACCGAAACTGAAATTGCCCAGCATCTCGAAGAAGGTATGGTGCCGGGCGGTATAGCCGACGTTGTCCAGGTCATTGTGCTTGCCGCCGGCACGCACGCAGCGCTGGGAAGACGTGGCACGCACATAGGACCGCGGGTCGCGCCCCAGGAAGACGTCCTTGAATGGCACCATGCCCGCGTTGGTGAACAGCAGGGTGGGATCGTTGCCCGGCACCAGGGAGCTGGAGGGCACGACGGTGTGGCCATGCTGCTCGAAGTAACTCAGGAAGGCCTGTCTGATCTCTGCGCTTTTCATGGGGTATCCGTGGCGATAGGCGGGGTGGCCGTCCGCAACGAGACCACCCGGGGCTTTCGCAAAAGCAGCCATTATAGCGCAGTTGTCAATGGACTAAAGGGGCGTCGGAATCAGACCACTCAGGGCTGATCCGGCATTTCATCCCAGGCGTGTTCCATGGCGTGGCGCACCTGGTCGAAGTCGAAACCGCGTTGGGCGAGAAAACGCTCGCGACGGGCGCGCTCGCGAGGCGTATCACCGGGCCCCGTGAAACGCCGCAAGAGCGCCTCGCAGGCCAGGGCGAACCAGTCACCCTCGGCCCCCTGCTCGGCGTCGAAAAGGGCGTCCTGAATCCGCTCTCGCCCCAGTCCTCGCCGCTCCAGCTCAGCCCGAATCTTGACGGGCCCCTGACCCCGGAATCGGCGCGAGCGCACGAAGCTCTCGGCGAATCGCGCATCGGACTGCAAGCCCTCCTCGGCCAGGGCATCGAGACAGTCGTTGACGGCCTCGGCACAATGTCCCTTGGCCGCCAAGCGCTCGGCCAGTTCGAGACGGGAATGCTCTCGTCGGGCGAGCAGGCGGATGGCGTCCTCCCTCGGCGAGGACGCCCCCCCGCTGACAGACACCTCACCCATGGCTTACAGCAGTTCGTCGTCGCTGGCGGCATCATCCGCCAGGGACTCCACCGCGGCGGACGGCTCCTTCTCCTTCGGCTCGGGGGAAGCCAGCAACTGGCCACGGATCTGTGACTCGATTTCCTCCATGACCGCCGGGTTATCCTCGAGGAACTGGGCGGCATTGGCCTTGCCCTGACCGATCTTGTTGCCCTTGTAGCTGTACCAGGCGCCCGCCTTGTCGATCAGG
>JAGXGN010000169.1 GCA_024636705.1 Halomonas sp. | reverse complement strand
GTCGGCAGCGTCAGATGTGTATAAGAGACAGCCGCAGATCTCTGTGGAAAATGCCGAATGACATCACGCCAAGACTTTCTTCTCGATGACGTCGCCGAGACCCTGCTCGCTCCCGGTGGACTGGACCTCGACACCCTGGACGTGGGGCTGGGCCATGCCCTGGGACGCGGCATCGATTATGCCGATCTCTATTTCCAGCGCACCTGGCAGGAGGGATGGGTACTCGAGGATGGCGAGGTCAAGGAGGCCAGCTACAACATCGACGGGGGTGTGGGGGTTCGCTCCATGGCCGGTGAGAAGACGGGCTTCGCCTATTCCAACCAGATATCGCCCGAGGCCCTGGCCGAGACAGGACGCACGGCCGCCGGGATCGTGCGAAGTGGTAGCCAGCTCAAGTCCGCTACGAGAGTCGCGGCACGCCACCCTGCCGCCTATGCCGGGGTGGATCCACTCTCCGGGCTCTCCGCCGAGGACAAGATCACCATGCTCAAGCAGGCCGATCGGGCCGCGCGGGCGGCCGATCCCGCGGTATCCCAGGTGAGTGCCTCGCTCAGCGGTGTCCATGAACTGGTGCTGGTGCGGGCCAGCGATGGCACCCTGGCGGCGGATATCCGCCCGCTGGTGCGTTTCAATGTCAGCGTCATCGTGGTCAGGAATGGCCGGCGTGAACGCGGTAGTGCCGGTGGTGGCGGACGCTATTCCATGGCGCGTCTTCGCGACGAGCAGGTCGCCGAGCGCTATGCCAAGGAGGCGGTTCGCCAGGCGTTGGTCAATCTCGAGGCCGTCGATGCACCGGCCGGCCAGTTACCGGTCGTGCTGGGCCCGGGGTGGCCGGGCATCCTGCTGCACGAAGCGGTAGGCCACGGCCTGGAAGGGGACTTCAACCGCAAGGGCAGCTCGGCCTTCGCCGGACGCATGGGGAAGCGGGTGGCCTCTCCCGGCGTCACCGTGGTCGACGATGCGACCCTGGCCGATCGGCGTGGTTCGATGACTGTCGATGATGAAGGTACCCTGGGCCAGTACACCCCCTTGATCGAGGACGGCATCCTCACCGGCTACATGCAGGACAAGCTCAATGCACGCCTGATGGGCATGGCCCCGACCGGCAATGCCCGCCGCGAGTCCTTCGCCCACCTGCCGATGCCGCGAATGACCAATACCTACATGCTGGCCGGACAGGATGACCCCGAGGATATCCTGCGCAGTGTCAAGCGCGGCATCTATGCGGTGAGCTTCGGCGGGGGCCAGGTGGATATCACCTCGGGGAAGTTCGTCTTCTCGGCAAGCGAGGCCTACCTGATCGAGGACGGTCGCATCACCACGCCGGTCAAGGGTGCGACCCTGATCGGCAATGGACCCGAGGCCATGGGTCGTGTCTCCATGATCGGCCATGACATGGCGCTGGATACCGGGATCGGCGTCTGCGGCAAGGAAGGCCAGGGCGTGCCGGTGGGTGTCGGCCAGCCGACCCTCAAACTAGACGAGCTGACGATCGGCGGCACCCAGTCCTGAGGTTGGTAGCACACAACACGAGGGGCACCGGGGGCAGCCCGAAGAGGAGGTCCTACGCCAGGGATGGCGTCGGTAGCGTACACGGAGGTATTCACAGCGCCTCCTCGAAGGGTTGCCGCCGGGTTAGCCCCGAGCTCGGCACCAGGCTTACAGTCCTGCGGTATCACGGATTAGTCGGAACAGCTTGCGGGAGCTGGTGGGCGGATTGCCCTGATCCTTTTCCCGCCGGGCATTGCGGATCAGTTGGCGCAGGGTCTGGCGATCGGCCGCGGGAAATGCCTCGATGAAGGGCTCCACGGCGGCGTCTCCCTCCTCGATGAGGCGGTCACGCCAGCGTTCGAGGCGATGGAAGGCATGGTTGCGTTTCATCTCCTCCTGCTCGATTTCATCGAAGACGGCCCGGATAGCGTCGAGATCTTCCCGACGCATGAGCTTGCCGATGTATTGCATGTGGCGCCTTCGGCCTTCATGGGAACGGATCCGTGATGTCTCCTCCACGGCCGCCAGCAGGGTATCGGAAAGCGGGAAGCGGGCTCGCTCGGCAGGCGACATGGCGATGATGTGCTCGCCGATGGCCTGCAGGGCGTGCATGTCACGCTTGAGTTGGGACTTGCTGGGTGGCTCGTCGTCATCGATCTTAGACAGTCGGTCGAATGCCTGGCGAGAGAATTCCTGGGACATGCCGCTTCCATCGGTTGGGGCTCGGAATATTCATTATACCAGTTCGCAGGCGCGGACTGTGCATCGCGCAATGATTGACCACCGGCCGCTGGGCCGGTCACTAGGGGGAAACGCATGACACAGGCTTTCGATGCCACCACCCAGCAGCAGTTGCTGGAAACCCGTGCCGAGTCGGCGCTGGCGCTTGCCAGGCGTGCCGGTGCCGATGCCTGCGAGGTGGGCGCCAGCGTCGATCAGGGAATTGGCGTCAGCGTGCGCGAGGGAGAGGTCGAGACCGTCGAGCTGTCTCGCGACCAGGGCATCGCCGTGACCGTCTATGTGGGGTCACGCAAGGGCAGTGCCTCGTCCACGGATGCGAGTGACGCCTCCATTCTTGCCGTCGTGGAAAAGGCCTTGGCCATCGCCCGTCATACCGGCGAGGACCCGGTGGCAGGCCTGGCCGATGCCGCCTTGATGGCGCGTGACCTACCCGACCTGGATGTTCACCATCCCTGGGCACTGACCACCGAGGAGGCCATCGATCTGGCGTTGGCCTGCGAGACGGCGGGCCGCGACGTCCGCGGTATTCGAAGTTCCGATGGGGCCTCGCTGTCCAGTGGCGAGGGCGTGCGGGTGTATGCCAACAGTCACGGCTTCCTGGGCAGTCAGCGGGGTAGCCGCCACTCGCTTTCCTGCATGTTGATCGCCGAGGACGACAGCGGGATGCAGCGTGACTATGACTTCACCACGGCTCGCCATCCGCGCGATCTTGTCGACCCGGTGCGAGTCGGCCAGAGCGCCGCGCGCCGTACCCTGCGACGCCTCGGCGCCCGGCGTCCCGCGACCGGCCGCTTGCCGGTGCTGTTCGATCCTTCCCTGGCGAGTGGCCTCATCGGTTCCCTCATGGGGGCGATTGCCGGAGGAGCACTCTATCGCCAGGCGTCATTTCTCTGCGACCGCCTGGGTGATGACATCTTCCCCGACTGGTTCAGCCTCGGCGAACGGCCCATGGAGCCAGGTGCCATGGCCAGCAGTCCCTTCGACAACGAGGGGGTGCAGACGCGGGACAATGTCTTCATCGAAAACGGCCGACTGGCCAGCTACATGCTGTCGGCCTACAGCGCCCGGCGCCTGGGCATGCAGACCACCGGCGATGCCGGCGGTGCGCGCAACCTGCGCATCATGGCACCCCTCACGTCGCTGGAGGCGATCTTGGCGCGGATGGATCGCGGCGTCCTGGTGACCGAATTGATGGGGCAGGGCGTGAATGCCGTGACCGGGGACTACTCGCGTGGCGCTGCCGGTTTCTGGGTCGAGAATGGCGAGATTCAGCACCCGGTGGAAGAGTTCACCATCGCGGGCAATCTCGAGGCCATGTTCAAGGGCCTGCGGGCGGTGGGTGACGATACCGATACCCGCGGCAGCATCCATACCGGCAGCTGGTTGATAGACGAGATGATGGTGGCGGGTTAACTATCTTCTTCGAAGCGGGCCTCGAAGAGCGCGGCAATGGCGTCCAGGGCCGCGTCGGCGTCCTCGCCTTCGGCATGAATCTCCAGTTCGGTACCACAGGGAGCGGCCAGCATCAGCAGTGACATGATGTTGGTCGCGTCCCCCTTGATCTTGCCGTTGATGACGGTAACACCTGCCTCATAGGGCTGGCAGCACTGCACCAGCTTGGTGGTGGCCCGCGCATGGAGTCCGCGCTTGTTGGTCAGGGTCAGCTTGCGGTGCGGCACGCCTCAACTTCCTTCCCTGTCGTTTGCGTCTGGCGGATGCTGTCTCGCAGGAGGCGGGGCGTCCTTGGCAAGGGCGTCGTGGATACCCAGTTCACGATGGCGGAGCTTGACACCGGCATGCCGGGCGGCGAAGTGGTGCGCCAGGCGCTCGGCCAGGTAAACGGAACGGTGCTGGCCCCCGGTACAGCCGATAGCAACGGTCAGATAGCTGCGATGGCTGGCCTGATAGGTGGGAAGCCAGCGTTCCATCCAGCCGCATATATCGTCGTGCATCTCGCCGACGATGGGATAACCGTCGAGGAACTGGATGATGGCCGGGTCTCGACCCGTGGACTGGCGCAGTTGCGGATCCCAGTAGGGGTTTGGCAGGCAGCGGGCATCGAAGACGATGTCGGCGTCCAGGGGTACGCCACGCTTGAAGCCGAAGGACTCGAAGGTGAGCGTCAGGTGCTCGGCCTGGTGGCTGGCGATCTGGTCGCTGATACGGCCGCGCAGCTCGTGGACCGAAAGCCGCGAGGTGTCGATCACCAGGTCCGCCAGGTCACGGATCTCGGCGAGGGCACTTTCCTCGGAGTCGATGGCCTCGGCCAGGGTCATGTCATTGTGGCGCGTCAGGGGATGTCGCCGGCGGGTCTCCGAGTAGCGTTCCAGGAGGACACGGGCATCGGTGGTGAAATAGACGACCTGGCAGTCGATCTGCCGCTGGCGCAGCTCCGCCAGGAGACTCGGGAAGCATTCCAGGGCATGGGGCAGGTTTCGGGCATCGATGCTGACGGCAATGGAGGTGTGCCGTGATGATGCCTTGCTGAGTTCATCGACCAGGGACCCCAGCAGCATGGCCGGCAGATTATCGATGGCGTAGTAGCCAAGATCCTCGAGCGCCTGCAACGCGATCGACTTGCCTGAGCCGGATCGGCCACTGATGATCACGAGTTGCATGGCGGGTCTCCTGGTCCAGGGGGTGCCGGGTGGCCCTGAAAGCGATCAGCGCGATGGTGCCTGTCGTCGAATCGCGTCGACGAGGCGCTCATGGAGCTCTTGCTGGCTTGCGCTCTTGCGAAGGGTGGAGCGCGTCTCGACGTCGTTCATCACCCCGGCGACTTGAGCAAGCAGGGCCAGGTGGGCGTCGTCGGCCTCTTCGGGTACCAGGAGCACGAATACCAGATCCACCGGCTCGCCATCGACGGCATCGAAGTCCACGGGTTCGGCGAGCTTGAGGAAACCGGCAATGGGCGCCTTGCAGTGAGGGCTTCGGGCATGGGGAATGGCAACCCCATTGCCGATACCGGTACTGCCCAGCCGTTCACGACCGATCAGTCGGCTGAAGACCTCCTGACTGTCGAGACTGGGCGTGTTCTGGGCGATGAAGGTGCTGTAGAACTCCAGTACGCGCTTTTTGCTTCCCCCGGGCACATCGAAGAGGGCGCGCTCGGGGGGCAGGATGGTTTCCAGTGTCATGGGTGATCAGCGGGCGCCGGCGCCTTGAGCGCGAGCCTGTGCCTTTTCCTTGTGCTTGACGAGTTGGCGGTCGATCTTGTCGGCGAGGGCGTCGATAGCGGCGTACATGTCGTTTTCCTGGGCCTCTGCATGCATATCGGCGCCGGCAGCATGCAGGGTACAGGCAGCCAGCTGGCGTTCCTTTTCTATGGAGAGGGTGACCTGCACATTGGTGATGTTGTCGTAATGGCGTTCCACTCGACTGAGCTTGTCGTTGACATAGTCACGCAGGGCATCGGTCAGTTCCACATGATGGCCAGTGATATTGACTTGCATGGCGCGCTCCTTCGTCTGTCGGTTGATGCCTCGATTGTAACCCTTTTTCATCGCCTGCAAACAGCTGTCGTCACGCGCTTTTCATCTTAAGCGCTTGCGCTCGCTGGAGGGGGGGATCTTCATGCCTTCCCTGTACTTGGCTACCGTCCGTCGAGCGACATGAACCCCGTCCTGCTCGAGGAGCGTTACTAGTTTGCTGTCGGAGAGCGGTTTGCGCGGGGTTTCCTCCTGGATCAGTTTGCGGATGCGGGCACGGATCGCCGTGCTGGAATGCGCATCGCCGCCGTTGTTGCTGACCTGACTGGAGAAGAAATACTTCAGCTCGAAGACACCCCGCGGGGTATGGATGAACTTCTGGGTGGTGACCCGCGAGATGGTCGACTCATGCATCTCCACGGCATGGGCGATATCGGTCAGTATCAGCGGTTTCATGGCCTCGTCACCCTGCTCGAGGAAAGCCATCTGGCGGGCCATGATCTCCCGACCCACCCGCAGCAGGGTGTCATTGCGGCTGGAGAGGCTCTTGATCAGCCAGCGGGCTTCCTGCAGATGGTCCTTGAGAAACTGGTTGTCCTGGCTCTTGTCGGCCCGACGGATCAGCGCGGCGTAGTCGGGTTGTATGCGCAGTCTCGGCAGGGCCTCGGCATTGAGCGCGACCTGCCAGCCCTGACCGTCGTGTCGAGCCACCAGGTCGGGAATGACGTAGTCATCGGTGGCATCGGAAAATCGGCTGCCCGGGCGCGGGTCCAGTGATCGAATCAGGGCGATCACCGCATCGAGACTGTCTTCGTCGAGACCGAGGCGTCGCTTGAGCTGACGGCGGTCATCATTGGCAAGGGCTTCCAGGAACTGGCGAACCAGGCGGCGCGCCTGAGGCAGCAAGGGGGTGTCGTCCGGCAGGATGGCGAGTTGCAGCATCAGGCATTCGCGAAGGTCACGGGCGAAGATGCCGGTGGGCTCGAACCGTTGCAGGTGCAGCAGGACTTGCTCTATCTCGCGGTTCTTGAGATCGCCCAACCCCTGGGGCTTGAGGCCTTCACGAAGGTCTTCGAGGGAGTGGGACAGGTAGCCGGCAGGGCTTATGGCGTCGATCAGGCTCTCGGCGATCTGTCGCTGGCGTTCATCGAAATCGGTCATCGCCAGCTGCCAAGCCAGGTGATCCTGGAGTGTCTGGTGTTCCGCCTGGCGTTCGAAGTCGGGCCTTTCGCCCGTGCCGGCTGGCGATAGTCCGAAGTCCTGATAGGTATCCGACCAGTCGCTATCGGTGGTCAGCTCGTCGGGGATATCGCTGGCCCAGTCGTCCTCGGCCGCCTCGGCCACCGACTGCTCACCGAAGTCATCCTCGATCTCCAGCAGGGGATTAGATTCCAGTGCCTGCTGGATCTCCTGGTGGAGGTCTAGGGTGGAGAGCTGCAACAGCGCGATGGCCTGCTGCAACTGGGGGGTCATGGTCAGTTGGGTGCCGACCCGGAGCTGCAGGGATGCTTTCATTGCCATGAGTAAGGAAGACCCAGACGGCGATAAAAGGCTACCCTAGCGAGCTCTCGGAGGGGATGCAACCGTTTGTCGAGCAATAATTATGCCATCCGCAATCTTTATGCCGAATAGATAGGTTGGTAAGAATTTCAGTAGCTTGTCTGGTCAGAGTCGGAAATCGGCACCCAGATAGACATCACGGACGCGCTGATTGGCGAGGATCGCCTCGGCATCACCCTCGGCGATGATCTTGCCGTCTCCGACGATATAGGCGGAATCACAGATATCCAGCGTCTCGCGGACATTATGGTCGGTGATCAAGACGCCGATATCGCGTGCCTTTAGCTGGCGGATGATGGCCTTGATCTCGCCTACTGAGATGGGGTCAACACCGGCGAAGGGCTCGTCGAGCAGGATGAAGGCGGGTTCGGTGGCCAGTGCCCGGGCGATCTCTACGCGCCGCCGCTCGCCGCCGGACAGGCTCATTCCCAGGTTGTCGCGGATATGGCCGACATGGAAGTCCTCGAGGAGTTTCTCGAGCCTCTCACGGCGAGCATGGCGGTCCAGATCCCGGCGTGTCTCGAGGATCGCCATTATGTTGTCGGCCACGGACAGCTTGCGGAAGATCGAGGCCTCCTGGGGCAGATAGCCGATGCCCGCCTGGGCGCGCTCATGCATGGCGGATTTGGTGAGGTCCTGATCGTCGATGGCGACCTCCCCGGCATCGGCACGTACCAGCCCCACTATCATGTAGAAGGAGGTGGTCTTGCCGGCTCCGTTGGGGCCAAGCAGGCCGACGATACGGCCCTGGGCGATCGACAGGGTGATGTCCTGCACCACGCGTCGGCGCTTGTAGCTCTTGGTGAGATGGCGAGCGCGAAGGGTTCTCATGGGTGGCCTTATTGCTCGGGCTGCAGGGTCATCCTCACGCGCTGTCGTTCCTCGACACCCTCGGAATCCGAGCGGGCCTGGACGACGCGGCGGTCGAGGAAGTACTCCAGGTAGCCACCATCGAAGGTATCGCCACCCTGGTGAAGCTCGGCGCGGTCGATGAGTTCGACGCGTCGCTCGGCGACATGATAGATGATGGTGCGCCCCCAGCCGCGGACCATCGGCTCGGCGGGGTCGGGTTGCTGCTCGATATAGGCCCGCTCGCCAGTGGCGACCGCACGCGAGAGCTCGCCTGCGGCATTGCGCTGGATCTCCACCCGGTCTCCGGTCAGCTGCATGCTGCCCTGGCGGATATCCACATCACCGGTATAGACGGCGGTGCCGGCGCGATCATCGAGATCGAACTGGTTGGCTTCTACCTCGATGGGGGCGCTGGCATCGCCTTGCTGGGCCAGGGCCGGCGAGCTCGTCAGGGCGAGGGTGATGAGTGCCTGGGTGACCAGGAAGGCAAACGATCGTCGCATCATGGTGGGAGATCCTCGTCGGAAGTGGGGGCTGTCTCGGGCGGATGATAGCCGCGTACATTGTCGGTCAGTCGGGCCCGATTGTCATCGATCCAGGCATCGAAGCGCTCCCCGCGCATCTCCTGGGGTGGCTGGCGGAGCAGGGCCGGGGTGTCGCTCCAGGCGTGGCCGGTGTCGGCATCGTAATGGAGCACCTCGGTATCGAGCTGCCAGCCTTCTTCCGGCGCCTCGAGTCGGGCGTCCCCGGAGAGTGTCAAGGGGTTGCCGTCGGCCGCCAGGGTGCCCGTGTCGGCGCTGGCCAACCAGGTGCGCTCGTTAGCGTCGATCAGCCTGGCGTCCGGGGTCTGGATGCGGGTGACGTCATCATGGGGCGTGTGCACCAGGCGGGGCGTCTCCAGTCGCTGGTAAGCCCGGCCACTGGCATCGAAGCGAACCAGCCGGACGCCTTCCAGGTAATAGTCGGGTTCCCCGGCTTCATCCCTGGGTACCGGGCCTGGCGTCACGTCACCACGGCGGTCGATCAGCGTCAGCACACCGCCTACAACCAGCAACAGCAGGAAGAGCCAGACGCGAAAGGAAGGGCGCGGAATTGCCATTATCGCCCCTGATCGTTGCGGTAGCTGTCGAGGATGGATGTCCAGTGCCCCTGGGCCTGCAGCAGGATGTCACAGATTTCCCTGACCGCTCCGTGGCCACCGGGTCGTTGCGTCACCCAGTCGGCAGCGTCGCGGATGTATGCCGGTGCCCCCGGCACGCTGATACCCACGCCGGCATGCCGGATCGCGCCCAGGTCGGGCAGGTCATCGCCGCAGTAGGCGGCCTGATCCAGCGCGATCCCCAGCCGGCCACAGAGCTCGAGGAGCACCGGGTATTTCATTTCTACCCCCTGGTGGACGTGCGAGATGCCCAGTGCACAAGCGCGATGGCTGACGATCGGTGAGTCACGACCCGTGAGCAGTGCGACCTCGATGCCGACCCGCTTGAGCAGCTTGAGGCCGTGACCGTCCAGGGTGTGGAAGTCTTTGATCTCGATGCCGTCTGACTGGAAATGAAGGCGACCATCGGTGAGGACGCCGTCCACATCCAGTGCCAGCAGGCGAATGCGCCGGAGACGCTCTGCCAGTTGAGGGTCACAGAGGGGAGTCGCGAGGGACATGAGGGCTTCCTTGGCTGGTCGAATGTCAGACGACACCGCTGGCAAGCAGGTCGTGCATGTGCAGGGCACCGATCGGTCGGCCCTCCTCGTCGACCACGGCCAGTGCCGAGATGCGGTTGTCTTCCATGATGCGCACCGCTTCGGCGGCCAGGGTCTCGGCGGCAATGCGCTTGCCGGGTCGGGTCATGACATCGTCGACCTTGAGGGTCGAGAGGTCATTGTATTGGTCCAGGGTGCGACGCAGGTCACCATCGGTGTAGACCCCCACCAGGATGCCTGCCTGGTCGACCACGCAGGTGAAGCCCAGACCCTGGTGGGTGATCTCGAGCAGGGCGTCGCGTAACGGACTTCCCAGGGGTACCGAGGGCAGGCGACTGCCTCGATGCATCAGGTCGGAGACAGTGAGCAACAGGCGCTTGCCGAGGCTCCCGCCCGGATGCGAGCGCGCGAAATCCTCGGCGGTGAATCCCCGCGATTCCAGGAGTGCCACGGCCAGGGCGTCACCCAGTGCCAGGGCGGCGGTGGTCGAGGACGTGGGGGCCAGATCGAGGGGGCAGGCCTCGCGTTCGACACCGGCATACAGATGGGCCTCGGCATGATGGGCCAGGGTAGAATCGGGTCGTCCGGTCATGCTGATCAGCGGGACGCCCATCCGCTTGAGAAGCGGCAGCAGTGCCGTCACTTCGGCGGTATCGCCGGAGTTGGAGAGGGCCAGCACGACATCGCCGGGGGTGATCATGCCCAGATCGCCGTGGCTGGCTTCCCCGGGATGGACGAAGAAGGCCGGTGTGCCGGTGCTGGCCAGGGTGGCGGCAATCTTGCCGGCGATATGGCCGGACTTGCCCATGCCGGTGACGACCACCCTGCCGGTGCAGGCCAGGATCAACGCGCAGGCACGATCGAAGTCGTCATCCAGCCGGCCGATCAGGGCGGCGATGGCCTCCTGCTCCAGCCACAGGGTCCGTCGGGCGCTTTCGCGAAGTGAGGAATCATCGGCAACCGCCGTGGTGTCTTTGTTCATGGGTGGATTGTTGCCCTTTGTGCCCTCTGACTCAAGCCTGCCTTGATAGGCCGATGCCGGAGACGAGAGCAGTAAATGCTCAGCCGGCAAGCTGTGCGCTGCCCAGCCAGGCGAGATAGGCGACACAGCCGAGGGCCAGCAGGCAAGCGGCCTATCCTTCCCTTCCTGTGCCATAGCAGCAGCATGCCGAGGATCAGGGGCACCCGCATGAGGTCTCCTCCCAGGGTATCGACGGGAGGCGCATTAGACGTTCTGGCGTTGGCAGTTGCAAGTCGATGGCTGGCGTCGCAGGGTATGGTTAGGATACGATGTTCGATAATTCCAGGCAGGACGATGAACCAATGAGCGACACCTCCGTTGTGGTGGTGGAGGGATTGTTCTTTTCCCGCGGTGACATGGATATCTTCCGTGGCGTAGACCTTCAGGTTCCTCGCGGAAAGATCACGGCCATCATGGGCCCCAGCGGGTCGGGAAAGACAACGCTTCTCAAGCTGATCGGCGGTCAACTCCATCCGGAGGCCGGCCGCGTGCGTTTCGATGGCGAGGACGTGCATCGACAGAGTCGCCGGGCATTGTTCGCCCTGCGCCAGAGGATGGGCATGTTGTTCCAGAGTGGCGCGCTCTTCTCGGATCTCAGCGTGTTCGAGAACGTGGCCTTTCCGTTGCGGGTACACACTGATCTGCCGGAAACCATGATCCGCGATCTGGTGTTGATGAAACTCGAGGCCGTGGGGCTGCGGGGTGCACGCCATCTCATGCCCGCGGAGCTTTCCGGTGGCATGGCGCGTCGGGTGGCACTGGCGCGAGCGATTGCCCTGGACCCGGAGTTGATCCTCTATGACGAGCCCTTCGTGGGCCAGGACCCGATATCCATGGGCGTACTGGTACAGCTCATCAAGCGGCTCAACGAGGCCCTGGGGCTGACCTCCATCATCGTTTCCCACGACATCAAGGAAACCCTCACCATCGCGGACTATGTCTATGTGATTTCCGACGGACAGGTCATGGCCCAAGGCACCCCGCAGAGTCTGGATGTCGACGCGGATCCCCGCGTCAGGCAATTCGTGCATGGCGAGGCAGACGGGCCGGTGCCCTTTCATTACCCGGCGGTCGACTATCTCGCCGATATGCTCGATGTCGAGGTGCGGCGATGATCGAAGCCATCATGCGCCTCGGTCGCCGGGGTTGCCACCTGCTCGAGGCGCTGGGTCGGGCGGGGATTTTCCTGGCCCAGTCCGCCGTGGGTGTGCCATCCCGGGAAGGATGGCATCTCTGGCTGAAGCAGATGCACTTCGTCGGTGTCCTGTCCCTGGCGATCGTGCTGGTTTCGGGGCTCTTCATCGGCATGGTGCTGGCGCTGCAGGGCTATACTATTCTGGTTGATTTCGGCGCCGAACAGGCGCTGGGACAGATGGTTGCCCTGTCCCTGGTGCGTGAGCTGGCACCGGTGGTGGCGGCCTTGCTGTTTGCCGGTCGAGCCGGCTCTGCGCTGACCGCCGAGATCGGCCTAATGAAGGCCACCGAGCAACTCTCCAGCATGGAGATGATCGGTGTCGACCCCCTGCGTCGCGTGGTGGCGCCACGGCTCTGGGCCGGTTTCGTGGCCCTGCCGTTGCTCACTGTCGGGTTCAGCGTGGTGGGCATCTATGGGGGCTACCTGGTCGGCGTCGACTGGCTGGGAGTCTTTGAAGGCTCCTACTGGAGCAATATGCAGGCAAGCGTCGAATTCCTGGCCGACATCGGTAACGGGATGGTCAAGAGCCTGGTCTTTGCCCTGGTGGTCACCTGGATAGCGGTTTTCCAGGGGTACGACCTGGTCCCGACCTCGGAAGGCATTTCACGGGCGACGACCCGCACGGTGGTGTATTCCTCCCTGGCGGTCCTCGGCCTCGACTTCGTGCTGACCGCGATGATGTTCGGGGGGATTTGATGATGTTCGGAGAAACCGCATGAAGCGTAGCAAGATGATGGAACTCGGTGTCGGCCTGTTCATGCTGGCCGGTATCCTCGGCCTGGTCTTTCTGGGGCTGAGGGTCAGTGGCCTGACCTTCACGTCTCCCGGCGAGAGTTTCCGGCTTGAAGCGAACTTTGCCAACATCGGCAGTCTAAAGCCTCGCGCCAGGGTCACCATGGCGGGGGTGACGGTGGGGCGTGTGGCGGCCATCGAGCTGGATACCGAATGGTATGACGCCCGAGTGATCCTGGAACTCGATGCCCGACTCGAGAACCAGCTCTCCCGAGACACCACGGCGGCGATCCTCACCGCCGGCCTGCTCGGCGAACAGTATGTCGGGCTCTCGGTGGGCGGGGACCCCGAGACCCTTGCCAGTGGCGACATCATTCACGACACCCAGTCGGCGGTGGTGCTCGAAGAACTCATCCAGCAATTCGTGTCAAATATGGTCAGCAATTGAGCCGACCGAGTCCCACGGCGTTCTCGAGCGTCGAGGTTCTCCCCAAGGAGAGATGATGATGGCCTCTATGTCCGTTTTTATTCGTCTGGCCGCCCTGGCGTTCTGCCTGGCGTTATTCCCCCTGTCGGCTCAGGCAGCTCCCGAGCGGAGTCCCGAGCAGCTGATCCGCGCCAGTATCGACGCGCTGATGGGCAAGATCGAGGGTCGTCGCGATTACTTCGCCGACAATATCGGTGAGCTCCAGGACCTGGTCGATGACAGCCTCGAGGATATCGCTGACTTTCGCTACATCGGTGCCAGTGTGATGGGGCGCTACTTCCAGAATGCCACGCCGCAGCAGCGTTCTCGCTTCGCCGTTACCTTTCGCCAGACCCTCATCGATACCTATGCCAAGGGGTTGGTCACCTTCGATTATCGCGAGGTGCGGGTACTGGATGCCCAGGAGTCCCAGCGCTACGAGGACCAGGCCAGCGTGGCCATGGAGGTGGTGGCCTCGGACGGCAGTGTCTATCCGGTCAGCTACTCGCTGCGCCTGACCGACGACCAGTGGAAGGTGGTCAACGTCATCGTCAATGGCATCAACCTTGGACTGACCTTCCGTAACCAGTTCGATCAGGCCATGCGTGATCAGAACCGCGATTATGACGCGGTCATCAGTGGCTGGGCGCCGGAACTGGCCGTCGAGGAACTGGAGCAGGGCAGCAGTCGATGAGCCTGCTGCTCGACCTCGATGACGTCAGGCTGGAGGCCGGCCCCGACGGCCTTGCCGTGCATGGTGAGCTCGACTTCGATGTCGCCACTCGGCTCGCCAGCGCGGGCAGTGACTGGCTCGATGGCCAGCCTGGCGGCACCCGGGTGATCTTCGATCTTTCCGCTGTCATCGGTGTCAGCAGTGCAGCGCTCAGCGTGCTGCTGGAATGGACCCGCGCCGCCCGGCTAGCCGGGGTGACGCTGGAGTCGGTGCGACTTCCCGTTGCACTGGTCCGGTTGACACGGCTCGCCGGTCTGGATCGGCTTTTGCCCTTGGATCAGGTCGCATGAATTGTTGCATGAGCCCTTGACGCGGCCTCCGGCATCGCCAATGGGGCCACTTTTCTTTACCATGGCGGGATTCCCTGCTGTGCCCGTCCGCCGGCACGGCAGGATGTTGTGAATCACAGGAGGCTGGTTTCATGCAACCCAGTGACGTCAAGGCATTGCTCGAGGCCCGTGTGTCGGGTTGTGCGTTCCATATACAGGGCGAAGGCTGCAACTTTCAGGTGGTAGCCGTCGGTGAGGCCTTCGAAGGCCTGTCGCCGGTCAAGCGCCAGCAGTTGATCTATTCCGCCCTGTCGGAGGAGATCGCCTCGGGTGCGCTGCACGCGGTGAGCATCAAGACCTATACCCCTGCGCAGTGGCAGAACGCAACGGAAAACACCAGCGCATGACGGTCGAATCTTCATGGACAAGTTGATCATTACCGGCAATGGACCCGCCGATGGAGAGGTCTGGGCGAGTGGCGCCAAGAACGCGGCCTTGCCGATACTCTGTGCGACCCTGCTGTCGGAAGGGCCGGTGACCATCGGCAATCTGCCTCACCTGCAGGACATCACCACCACCCTCGAATTGCTCGGTCACCTGGGTCTCGAGCCGGTGATGGGTGAAAAGATGAGCATCCAACTGGATGGTTCCCAGGTGAGGCACTGTGATGCGCCCTATGATCTGGTCAAGAAGATGCGTGCCTCCGTGCTGGTGCTCGGGCCCCTGGTGTCGCATTTCGGTCATGCCGATGTGTCCCTGCCCGGTGGCTGCGCCATCGGGTCCCGTCCGGTGGATCTCCATCTACGCGGGCTGGAGGCGATGGGGGCGACGATCAGTGTTGAAAACGGCTATATCCGCGCCCGGGTCGAGGGTCGCCTCAAGGGGGCCACTTTCTTCTTCGATACCGTCACCGTTACCGGCACCGAGAACCTGCTGATGGCAGCGACCCTGGCGGAAGGCACGACGGTCCTGGAAAATGCGGCCCGGGAACCCGAGGTGGTCGACCTCGCCGACTGCCTGATCGCCATGGGCGCCAGGATCAGCGGCCAGGGTAGCGACACCATCGTCATTGAGGGTGTCGACCGCCTGCATGGCGCGCGACACGATGTCATGGCCGATCGCATCGAGACCGGGACCTTCCTGGTGGCCGCGGCCCTGACTCGAGGGCGAGTCAGGGTGTGCAAGACCCGCCCGGACATCCTCGAGGCGGTGCTGGCCAAGCTGGAGGAAGCCGGGGGAATCATCACCACCGGTGATGATTGGATCCAACTGGACATGCAGGGCAGGCGCCCCCGGTCGGTCAATATCCGTACCGCGCCCTATCCCGCCTTTCCCACTGACATGCAGGCACAATTCGTCGCCCTCAATGCGGTGGCCGAGGGAGCCGCTCGGGTCGTCGAGACGATCTTCGAGAACCGTTTCATGCACGTCCAGGAGCTCAATCGCATGGGCGCCAACATCGCCCTGGAGGGCAATACGGCCCTGGTGACCGGCGTCGAGCGACTCTCCGGTGCGCCGGTGATGGCGACCGATCTGCGTGCCTCGGCATCCCTGGTACTCGCGGCGCTGGTGGCCGAGGGACAAACGCTGGTGGATCGTATCTACCATATCGATCGCGGCTACGAATGCATCGAGGAAAAGTTTCAGTTGCTGGGTATCAATATCCGGCGGATCCCAGGCTGATACAGGCAAAAAGATGACCAAGCAATTGATCCTGGCCCTGTCCAAGGGCCGCATTCTCGAGGAAACCCTGCCACTGCTGGCCGATGCCGGACTCCGTCCCGCGGAGGATCACGGCGCCAGCCGCAAGCTGCTTTTCGACACCAACCTGCCCGATGTCAAGCTGGTGGTGCTGCGCGCCACCGATGTGCCTACCTATGTACAGCTGGGTGCCGCGGATATGGGGGTGGCCGGCAAGGATGTGCTGCTCGAGCATGGTGTCGAGGGCCTCCATGAGCCCCTGGACCTCGAGATCGCCGCCTGCCGGCTGATGACCGCCGGGATCACCGGCGCCGAGCCTGCCAGGGCGCGTCGACGGGTGGCAACCAAGTTCGTCAAGGTGGCGCGTCGCTGGTATGCCGAACAGGGCATTCAGGCCGAGGTGATCAAGTTGTATGGTGCCATGGAACTGGCGCCTCTGATGAACCTGGCCGACGAGATCGTCGACATCGTGGATACCGGGAACACCCTGCGTGCCAATGGCATGGAGCCGCGCGAGCTGATCGCCACGATCAGCACCCGCCTGGTGGTCAACAAGGCTGCCATGACCATGAAGCACGACCGCATCATGCCCCTGATCCAGCGACTCGAGTCGGCCGTGGCCGCTCGAACTCCCCGATGACTCGACCCCTCAGCGGAGCTTGACACCCATGACAGAGATTCCTGCTTCCTCCGCCATTTCCCGCCTGTCGACAGCGGATGATGATTTCGATTCCCGCCTCCAGTCCCTGTTGGCCTGGGAGGGGGTGTCCGGCGCAGACCTGCAGCATCGGGTCGATGAGATACTCGAAGCGGTGAGGACCCGGGGCGATGCCGCGGTCATCGAGACCACCAATCGCTTCGATCGCCTGTCCGTTTCCAGCATGACGGCGCTGACCCTGCTCCCGGCGCGTCTGGAGGCGGCCTATGCGGGGTTGCCTCCTGAGCAGCGCGACGCCCTGTCCACGGCGGCCGGGCGCATCCGCCAGTATCACGAGCACCAGAAGCCGGTTTCCTGGCAATACACCGAGGCCGATGGCACGGTGCTTGGCCAGCAGGTCACGCCCCTGGATCGAGCCGGCATCTATGTGCCGGGTGGCAAGGCGGCCTATCCCTCATCGGTACTGATGAATGCCATTCCCGCGCATGTGGCCGGCGTGCGCGAGATCGTCATGGTGGTGCCCACTCCCGATGGGGTGCTCAACGAACTGGTGTTGGCGGCGGCGCATCTTGCCGGCGTCGATCATGTCTTCACCATCGGAGGGGCCCAGGCGGTTGCGGCCCTGGCCTTCGGCACCGAGACGGTACCCCGGGTGGACAAGATCGTCGGGCCCGGCAATATCTATGTGGCCACCGCCAAGCGGGCGGTATTCGGGCAGGTGGGTATCGACATGATCGCCGGTCCCTCCGAGATCGTGGTGGTCTCGGACGGGCAGACCCCTGTCGATTGGCTGGCGATGGATCTGTTCGCCCAGGCCGAACATGACGAGGATGCCCAGTCGATCCTGATCAGTTGGGATGACACCCACCTCGACGAGGTGGCGAAAGCCATCGATCGCCTGCTGCCGACCCTGGAGCGTGAGGCCATCATACGCGAGTCCCTGGCACGTCGGGGGGCCCTGATCCGCTGCCGGGACCGTGACGAGGCGGTGGCGCTGATCAACCGCATCGCCCCGGAACACCTGGAGCTATCGGTGGCCAATCCCGAAGCGTGGTTGTCGAAGGTTCGCCATGCCGGTGCCATCTTCATGGGACGCCACACGGCCGAGGCGCTGGGCGATTACTGCGCAGGTCCCAACCATGTGCTTCCCACCTCCGGAACGGCGCGTTACTCGTCCCCCTTGGGGGTCTATGACTTCCAGAAGCGCTCATCCATCATACATTGCTCGCCCGAGGGCGCTTCTGCGCTTGCCAGGACGGCCTCGATCCTCGCTCGCGGAGAATCCCTGACGGCCCATGCCCGCTCTGCGGAATACCGCCTCAAGGACTAGGGATCCGACGCTATTGCGGACGACGCAACGCCGGGGGAGGGCGCTCACCGACCAGTATGGTCACCTCGAGCCGCTTGCCGGCACGGATGATGGTAAGCGGTAGCCGTTCACCCGGGTCGATGGCCGCGATCTCGCTCATGGCCAGGCGGGCGTCCATGATCGGACGTCCATCGATTGCCAGGAGCACGTCGCGCGGCTTGAGCCCGGCGTCGTCGGCGGGTCCGTCTGGGACAACGCCGGTAATCACGACGCCACTGGGAGTGCTCAGGCCGAAGGAGGTCGCCAGCGCCTGATTGAGTTCCTGGGCTTCGACGCCCAGCCAGCCCCGTATCACCCGCCCCTGGGTGACCAGCTCCTTGAGGATGCTGTTGGCAAGGTTGGCGGGAATGGCGAAGCCGATTCCCTGTGAGCCCCCGGAGCGGGAGAAGATCGCGGTGTTGATGCCGACCAGGGCGCCCTCGGCATTGATGAGCGCGCCACCGGAGTTGCCCGGGTTGATGGCGGCGTCGGTCTGAATGAAATCCTCGTAGGCATTGAGCCCCAGTTGGCTGCGCCCAGTGGCGCTGATGATGCCCATGGTCACGGTCTGTCCGACGCCGAAGGGGTTGCCGATGGCCAGTGAGACATCACCGATGGCGACCCGGCCTGAATCCGCCAGCTCGATTACCGGCAGGTCGTCCAGATCGATCTGCAGCACCGCCAGATCACTCTCCGGGTCGGTGCCGATGACCTTGGCCAGCGTTTCACGGCCGTCGCGGAGGGCCACCTGTATCTGGTCGGCATCCTTGATCACATGGTGGTTGGTCAGGACATAGCCCTCCTCGCTGACGATGACACCGGACCCCAGGCTCGACAGCATGCGCTGACGGGCGGGCATCTCGTCGCCGAAGAACTGACGAAAGAAGGGATCCGACATCAGGGGGTGATCTTCCCGCTCGACGACTCGTGAGGAATAGATATTTGCCACCGCGGGGGCGGCACGCTCGACGGCCTCGGCATAACTCACGGGCCCCTGTTGGCGCGACATTGGTTCGGCCTGGCGAATCTCGGGAGAGGGGCGGTACGCGGGGGAATTCTGTGATGTCGCTTGTATGGCTGGGCTCTCGGAGCGCCCGATCAACTGGGGAAAGGCATTGAGCAGTACGATGGCCAGTAGCACGCCAATCAGCGCAGGCCAGACATACGGCAACAGGTAAGGTCGCATGCAGTGAGGTTCCTGGTCGGGGTGTCGAGTCGCGATCCGCGGCAACGGCCGATACAATCCCGCCAGTGTAACATTGCTGATTTAGCCACGCTTGGAGGCAAGGATGAACCGGGAAACGCTGGTCATGGCCTGCGATCGACTGCTGGAGCCGGGCAGATTCAAGGATTACACCCTCAATGGCCTGCAGGTAGCCGGTCGGCCAGAGGTCGGGCGTGTCCTGACGGGAGTGACGGCCTGCCAGGGTCTCCTGGATGAGGCAGTCGCCTGGGGAGCCGACCTGGTACTGGTGCATCACGGCTACTTCTGGAAAAACGAGCCGGTGGCCATCACCGGAATGAAGCAGTGTCGGCTGCGCACATTGCTGGTCAACGATATCAACCTGCTGGCCTATCACTTGCCGCTGGATGCCCACCCGCAGCTGGGCAACAACGCGGAACTCGCCCGGCGTTGCGAGTTCCGCGTCACCGGCTGCGCAGATGGCGAGCTCGGTGAAGGGCTCCTATGGCTCGGCGAGCCACCCGCAGGGCTCGACGCGTCGAGCCTGGCCAGCCATGTGGGGCGTTGCCTGGCACGCGATCCCCTGCTGGTGGAAGCGCCGGGGGGCGACGAGATCCGGCGTATCGCCTGGTGTACGGGGGGCGCCCAGGACATGATCACGGCCGCCCATGAGGCGGGAGCCGAGGCCTTCATCTCCGGAGAGATCTCGGAGCGCACAACGCACATGGCGAGGGAGTTGGGCATCCATTACCTGGCAGCCGGCCACCATGCCACCGAACGCTACGGGGTCCAGGCACTGGGGGAGTGGCTGGCGCAGACGTTCGGCATCACACATCGCTTCGTGGATATCGACAATCCAGCCTGAGGAGCGAGAGTCCTCTCCGGAGACGAAGGTCAGTAGCGGGGCGGCTGCGGAGGCGCCTTGTCTTCCTTCAGTCCAAACTCCTCGGAAAGGGTCCCGCCGCTGCCATCGGCATAGTCGCGGGGAGCCTTCAACTGCGGGGATGCCGTGGCCTCTTCGATATCGGCGGTCGGGGCGTCCAGTCCGGGCGTCTGGTGGGGAATGCTGTTGAGCCGCTCAGCGCCCTTCTCGAGATGCTGCATCAGGGTGTCGCTATCTTGCCGCAGGCTTTCGGCCAGTCCGGCGAGTTCGCTGAAATGATCATCGACGCTGCTCTTGAGGGAGGCGAGCTCACGTTCACGCTCGGCCAGCAGCCGGCGCAGCTTCTGTGTTCTCCTGGCACCGGCATTGAGCAGATGATGCCCCAGGGCACCGATTCCGATGCCGGCGAGTAGACTGGCGATGGCCAGCATCCAGTTGATCTTGCTTTCGTCCACGTCCATCTCCCTGCGGCGTTTGGTGCCTGGTACGGCGATGCTACCGATGTCTCGCGGGCCATTATAGGACTCGGGTCAATGCTCCGGTCAATGCGAGGCTGACGATGCAGGCCGCAGACCAGCTGCGTATACTAGGCGTCACATCAACCTTGCTAGCGGGTGATAGAGCGTCATGACGGCATCAGCCACCGAGTCGGCCCTGCATGAGACACGCCGATCCGCGACACCCCTGTCACGATATCGTGCCGATCTCGAGCGTCCTGACTTTCATCATGATGCGTCCCAGGAGAAGGCCGTCGGCCACCTCCAGCGACTGCATGATGAACTCCTGGCGTGCCCCCGGACCGCTCCGCGGGCCAGGGTCGAGGCCAATGGCCTCAAGTCGCGGATGGCGAGCCTCTTCGGTCGCCGCCGAGAACCCGCCGAGCCGGTGCTTCCGGACGTCCAGGGCCTGTATCTGTGGGGTGGGGTCGGCCGGGGGAAGACCTATCTGGTCGATGCCTTCTATGAAACCCTGCCGTTCTCCGAGAAGATGCGTACCCATTTTCACCGTTTCATGCAACGGGTGCATAACGAGCTCGATCATTACCGGGGCGAGAAGAATCCGTTGATGCTGGTGGCGGCCAAGTTCGCCTCCGAGGCGCGCGTGATCTGCTTCGACGAGTTCTTTGTCAAGGACATCACCGATGCGATGATCCTGGCCAACCTGCTCGAGGCACTGTTCGAGAGGGGGGTGGTGCTGGTGGCGACATCGAACATCGTCCCCGATGACCTCTACAAGGATGGCCTGCAGCGTGAGCGTTTCCTGCCGGCCATCGACTTGCTCAACCGTCACTGCCGAGTGGTCAATATCGATTCCGGGATCGACTATCGTTTGCGTGCCCTGGAAAAGGCCGAAATCTTCCATTCGCCCCTGGACGAAGCGGCCAAAAGGGAACTCGCCCGCAGTTTCCGGGATATCAGCGGTCATGAGGGGGAAGAAAAGGCACCCATCGAGATCAATCATCGGGTATTGCACGCCCGTCGCTTGCACGATGACGTCGTCTGGTTCGACTTCCGCGAATTGTGTGATGGACCCCGTAGCCAGAATGACTACATCGAGCTGGCCAGGGAATTTCACAGCGTGCTGCTGTCCAATGTCAGGCGCATGGACGGCGCGACCGACGACCAGGCCCGGCGCTTCATCAACATGGTCGACGAGTTCTATGACCGTGGTGTCAAGTTGCTGATTTCCGCGGAAGTTCCTGCCGAGCAATTGTATCGGGGTGGGCGTCTCGACTTCGAGTTCCAGCGCACCCTGTCACGTCTTCAGGAGATGCAGTCCCTCGAGTATCTCGGCCTGCCCCACAAACCCTGACGCGGTGCTTAACCCTGGCGAAAGAGTCGTGTAGAATACTGGCTCGCTCGACCGTTGCGGCCTCCTCTCATGGGGCGGCGCAACCAAGAAAAATAGGGATGGTCCAATGCCGATCCTTCGGCGGCAGGACCCAATATATCGATTCAGTGAGATTTCCATGAAGACGTTTACTGCTAAACCGCAGACCGTCCAGCGCGACTGGTACCTCGTCGACGCCACGGACAAGACGCTTGGCCGGCTGGCCACCGAAATTGCTCGTCGCCTGCGCGGCAAGCACAAGCCGGAATTCACCCCGCATGTCGATACCGGCGACTATATCGTCGTCGTCAATGCGGAGAAGGTGAAGGTGACCGGCAACAAGGCCAGGGACAAGACCTATTACCGCCACACCGGTTATCCGGGTGGCCTGCGCTCGATGACATTCGACAAGATGATCGACCATGCACCCGAGCGCATTATCGAGTCCGCCGTCAAGGGCATGCTACCGAAGGGGCCCCTGGGTCGTGCCATGTATACGAAGTTGAAGGTATACGCCGGCAACACGCATCCGCATGCCGCCCAGCAGCCGCAAGAACTGAACCTCTAAGGGAGCCTTTGCCATGACTCAGCAGTATTACGGTACCGGACGCCGCAAGACCTCTACCGCACGCGTCTTCCTGAAGGCGGGAACCGGCAAGATTACCGTCAACAGCCATGATCTCGACCAGTACTTCGGTCGTGTTACCGGCCGGATGGTGGTACGCCAGCCCCTGGAACTGACCGACACCCTGGGACAGTTCGACGTTTTCGTCACCGTCAAGGGTGGCGGTGGTTCCTCCCAGGCAGGGGCCATCCGGCACGGCATTACCCGTGCCCTGATGGTGTACAACGAGGACTTGCGTCCCCAGCTGCGCGAGGCGGGATACGTCACTCGTGACGCTCGTCAGGTGGAACGCAAGAAGGTCGGTCTGCGCAAGGCGCGTCGCCGTCCCCAGTTCTCGAAGCGTTAAATTAGCGTCAGTGCAACATCGACGCCCGGGTCCATGGCCTGGGCGTTTTTGTTTGTGGCGTCAGTGAGTTATTGTCGACTTACCACCATGGTCAGGGTGTCTCGTCCTTGTGCGACGCGATTCGATTTCTTACCATAGTATGAATTTTTGGTATCCGTGGTCGCGGTATGCGTATCTGTCCGTGATATAACAACGGCTAAGCTGATGGGAGAAACCAGAAAATGGCAGATAACGGCGTGAACAAAGGGCGGCGCCGTTTCCTCGTAGGTGCCACCACCGTTGTGGGTGCGGTGGGTGCCGTCGGGGTAGCGGTCCCCTTTGTGGCTTCCTGGCAGCCTAGTGCCAGGGCGAGGGCGGCGGGTGCCCCCGTCCAGGCCGACGTGTCGAAGCTCGAACCCGGGCAGCGCATGATCGTCGAATGGCGCGGAAAGCCGGTGTGGATCCTCAATCGCTCCTCGGAAATGATCGAGCGTACCGAGTCGATCGATGCCTCTCGGCTGGCCGACCCGAATTCCGAAGTGCCCCAGCAACCCGGTTACATCGACGGACCGCTGCGCTCCATCAAGCCGGAGATCGGCGTGATCGTCGGCATCTGCACCCACCTGGGCTGTTCACCGCTGTTCAAGCCCGAGCTGGATGCCGAAGGGATCGGTGTGGATAACTGGCCGGGCGGCTTTTTCTGCCCCTGCCACGGTTCGCGCTTCGACCTGGCCGGTCGGGTGTTCCGCAACGTGCCGGCACCGACCAACCTCGTGGTGCCGCCTTACCGCTTCGACAGCGATGTGCTGATCACGGTCGGCGAAGATGAGGAGACTGCCTGATGGCTAACCCGAACAAGGTCAAGGCGGAGCGCGGCTTGATGCGCTGGGTCGATGACCGCTTCCCGGCCACCCAGATGTGGCAGGACCACATGGCGCAGTATTACGCACCGAAGAACTTCAACTTCTGGTACTTCTTCGGTTCGCTGGCGCTGCTGGCGCTGGTCAACCAGATCCTCACCGGTGTCTGGCTGACCATGAGCTACAATCCCACCGCCGAGGGCGCCTTCGCCTCGGTCGAGTACATCATGCGTGACGTGGAGTTCGGCTGGCTGATCCGCTACATGCACTCCACCGGCGCCTCGGCGTTCTTCCTGGTGGTGTATCTGCACATGTTCCGTGGCCTGCTCTACGGCTCCTACAAGGCGCCTCGCGAGCTGGTGTGGATCTTCGGCATGGCCATCTACCTGGCGCTGATGGCCGAGGCCTTCATGGGCTACCTGCTGCCCTGGGGGCAGATGTCCTACTGGGGCGCCCAGGTCATCATCTCGCTGTTCTCGGCAATTCCGGTGATCGGGCCCGACCTGACTCAGTGGATACGCGGCGACTTCCTGATCTCGGGTATCACCCTCAACCGCTTCTTCGCCCTGCACGTGGTGGCGCTGCCGATCGTGATCCTGGGGCTAGTGGTGCTGCACATCATCGCCCTGCACGAGGTCGGGTCCAACAACCCCGACGGCATCGACATCAAGAAGAAGAAGGACGAGGCCGGCAAGCCGCTGGACGGCATTCCCTTTCATCCCTACTACACGGTGAAGGACCTCGTCGGCGTGGCGGTGTTCCTGTTTGTCTTCGCGGTGGTGATCTTCTACTTCCCCGAGGGCGGCGGCTATTTCCTTGAGAATCCCAACTTCGAGCCGGCCAACGCGCTGAAGACGCCCAATCACATCGCGCCTGTCTGGTACTTCACGCCCTTCTACGCGATCCTCCGGGCCATCACCTTCTCGCTGTTCGGCCTCAATGCCAAGTTCCTCGGTGTCATTGCGATGGGTGGGGCGATTGCCGTCCTGTTCGTGCTGCCGTGGCTCGATCGCAGCCCGGTGCGCTCCATGCGCTACAAGGGCTGGATGTCCAAGCTGATGCTCGCGCTGTTCGCGATCAGCTTCGTGATCCTGGGCGTGCTCGGGGTGCTACCGGTTACCGAGGGACGCACCCTACTGTCCCAGTTGTGTACCGTCATCTACTTCGCCTTCTTCCTGCTGATGCCGTTCTATACCCGGCTGGAGAAGACCAAACCCGTTCCGGAAAGGGTGACTGGCTAATGAAAAAGCAACTGTTCGCACTGCTCTTTGCGCTGGTGCCTTTCTCGGTGTTGGCGGCGCCGGGAGCGGGTCTGCCCTACTCGATGACGCCGGATCTTGAAGACGAGGCATCCATCCAGCGTGGCATGCGGCTCTTCACCAATTACTGCATGGGCTGCCACTCCCTGGAGTTCCAGCGCTTCGCCCGTGTGGCGGAAGACTTCGGCATGCCTAAGGATCTGGTGGAGGAGAACCTGATCTTCTCCCCCGAGTTGGCCTTCAATGACCAGATGCAGATCGCCATGAACAGTGGCGATGCCGAGAACTGGTTCGGTGCCCCGCCGCCCGACCTTAGTCTCGAGGCTCGCCTGCGCGGTCCCGACTGGATCTACTCCTACCTGCTGACCTTCTACAAGGATCCCAGCACAACCACAGGCGTCAACAACGAGGTCTTCCCGCTGGTGGCCATGCCCAATGTGCTCGAGCCGCTCCAGGGGGTGCAGGAGAAGGTGTGTGCCGAGACGGACCGCCCCATGGAGGGTGCCGAGCTGGATCCGCTGACAGGCAAGTACCAGTCCTGCGATGTGTTGAAAGTGACCAGCCCGGGTAGTATGGAGCCCGATGAGTTCCAGGAAGCGGTCTATGATTTGACCAACTTCCTGGCCTATGTCGGCGAGCCTTCCAAGCTGCAGGCGCAGGCGATTGGGCCGAGGGTGCTGATCTTCATCGTCATCTTCGGTGTCATCGCCTACCTGCTCAAGCGCGAGTACTGGCGCGACATTCACTGACACCCTGTCGAGGACGCCAGGGGGCGCATGGCCTTAGGCCATGCGCCCCCTGTGCTTGATGAGGTCTGCCGAGTTTCCTTCTGCCGTGGCGATGGTCCCTCAAGCGCCGGGGTGACGTGTTATCATGACATTTCGAATTGATGCGAGGATTGTTTCATGGGTGTAGTGGCCAAACGGTCGTCGATGATCTTCTATTCCGGTGGGGATGATCATTTCAGTCATCGCGTGCGAATCGTGCTTGCCGAGAAAGGGGTGGCGGTCGATATCGTCGAGGTCACCGACGAGCATCACCCCGAGGAACTCGCCGACCTCAATCCCTACAACAGCGTACCCACGCTGCTGGACCGGGACCTGGTGCTCTACGAATCCAAGGTGATGATGGAGTACCTGGACGAACGTTTTCCGCACCCGCCGTTGCTGCCTGTCTACCCGGTGGCGCGTGCCCAGAGCCGCCTGTGGATGCATCGCATCGAGCGTGAATGGTGTCCGCTCGTCGATCAGGTCCTGAATGGTCCCAAGAAAGAGGCGGACAAGGCACGCAAGGAATTGCGCGAGAGCCTGATCGGGATTTCTCCCATCTTCGAGGATGTCCCCTTCTTCATGAGTGAGGAATTCACCCTAGTGGATTGCTGCCTGGCACCGATCCTCTGGCGTCTGCCCGTTCTGGGGATCGATCTCGCCGACAAGCAGGTCAAGCCATTGCTCGGCTACATGGAGCGGGTCTTCGACCGAGAGGGCTTCAAGACGGCGCTCAGTGAAAGTGAACGCGAGATGCGTTCCTGAATCCCGTCTCCGGGATGTCCCGACCGGATGTCCCAACAGAGAGGAGGGCAAGAGATGTATTCTAGTCGCCCCTATCTGGCCAGGGCGCTCTACCAATGGTTGCTGGATAATGAGCTCACGCCCTATGTCGTCGTCGATGCCGAACAGCCCGGTGTCGAGGTGCCACGCCAGTTCGTCCAGAACGGGCAGATCGTGCTCAACATGGCGCCGACCGCCGTGCGTGATTTCTTCATGGAGAACGAGTCCCTGGGCTTCAGTGCCCGTTTCGGTGGACAGCCCATGCGTATCCTGGTGCCCATGACGGCACTGGTGGCGATCTATGCGCGTGAGAACGGTGTCGGCATGGTGTTTGGTCACGAACCCGTGCTGCCGGTGGCAGCGACGCAGGAGGATGATTCTCACCTGTCGAGTGTCGATAGCCCGGACGATGATACCGAGACCCCTGGCGAGGACGCGTCCGAAGATACGTCATCGCCTCAGAAGCCCCGTAAGAAGAAACCCTCGCTTCGCGTCATCAAGTGATGACGATGAGAAGGTAGAAAGAAAACTAAGGTAAAGGTAAAACACAGAACGGCAGGCTTTGGGCCTGCCGTTCTGTGTGAAGAGGTAAAGACTGTCGGTGTCAGGACTGTCGGTGTCAATTCAGGTAATCAAACACCTTGACGATGCGTTGGACGCCACCGACGCGTGATACGGCATCGACGATACGGTCCGCCTCGCGGCGATTGACGATGCCCATCAGGTAGACACTGGCATTCTCGGTGACCACAAGGATGCGGCTGGAGTCGATGGTTTCGTTGCCCGCGAGGCTGGTGCGGATGCGGGTATTCAGCCAGGTGTCCGAGAGACGCTGGCTGGCCGGCAGGTTGGCGGCAATGGTCAGTTCATTGTGGACATTGCGGACGTTACGCACGTCGGTGGCGACCTCGGTGGCCAGGGTTTTCAGTTCCTGGCTCGGGACCTGGCCGGTCAGCAGCACCACGCCGTTGTAGCTGTCCACATTGATGCGGGCATCATCGAGACGGGCATCCGTGCGACCAAGGTTGTGACTGATCTTGGTCTCGATGCTCTGGTCTTCGACCTGGGTCCCAACCGTTCTCTTGCCATAATTCTCGTCGATGGTGCCGGGATTGGTGACGCCGGTCACGGCGGTGCAGCCACCGATGATGAGCACTGCGGACAGCAGCAGGGGAGTGAACAGGGAAAGCTTCTTCATGGTGAATTACTCGGTTGCGCCGAAGAGTTGTTCGTCGATCAGGTCACACAGGCAGTGGATCACCAGCAGGTGAACCTCCTGGATGCGCGCGGTGGAGGTGGCTGGCACGCGTATTTCACAGTCGTCCTGGCTGAGCAGGGAGGCCATGTTGCCACCATCACGTCCCGTGAGCGCCACCACGGCCATGTCACGGTCATGGGCGGCCTGGATCGCCTGAATGACATTGGCGGAATTGCCACTGGTGGAGATGGCCAGCAGGATGTCGCCGGGTTGGCCCAGGGCACGGATCTGCTTGGAGAACACCTCGTTGTAGCTATAGTCGTTGGCGATGGAGGTCAGGGTCGAGGTGTCGGTGGTCAATGCCAGGGCGGGAAGGCTGGGCCGTTCGCGTTCGAAACGATTGAGCAGTTCCGACGAGAAATGCTGGCTATCGCCGGCACTGCCCCCATTGCCGCAGGCCAGTATCTTGCCCTCGCTGACCAGGCACTGCACCATCATCTGGCTGGCGACCTCGATGAAGGGCGGCAGTACCTCGCTGGCGTAGGTCTTGGTGTCGATGCTGGCGTTGAAATGGCCGAGTATGCGCTGCTGGAAGTCCATGCTGGGTTCCTGGTCCATTGGCGAAGTCATATAACCGTTCAGAACGCGTCGAAGGCTCCCTGGATCCACTCGAATTCCAGTTCCGGGGAGTGGCCGGTGACGGCCAGCACGTCGAAGCGACAGGGGCATGATAGCCGGTTGCGCTGAAGATAAAAACGCGCGGCGCGGATCAGTCGGCGTTGCTTGGTAACGGTAACGGTTTCTAGGGGGTGGCCGTGGCGGGTATCGGCCCGGTGTCGCACTTCGATGAAGACGAGTACCTCGCCATGGCGCATTACCAGGTCGATTTCCCCACCCTTGGCGTGCTGGTTACTGGCCACCAGGCGCAGTCCCCTTTCACAGAGCCATCGAGCCGCGATCTGCTCGATGGCATTGCCACGCTGTCGGGCGTCACGGGGTCCGGCCATCACCTTGCCTATCATCCCATTGTCGGTCGAAGAGCCCCGGCATCAGGATCGGCGCGGGCATGCCATTCTCGAAGCGAGCCCAGGGCAGCTGGCGTTGGATTCGTCCATCACTGGCCTGGCGAAGCGTTCCGGTCGCACCGAACAGCTCGCTGTCCGCCATGGCCTGGAACTGCGGCAGACGACGTGCCAACTCATAGGCGTCGACGCCCATGGCCATCAGTCTGAATAGCGCAGAGTCGGATTCATCGCGCAACTGCCGATAACTTTCACTGAAGGGTAGGGCCTCGACCCCGCCGACCGAGGCCTCGGGGATCTGCCAGGGAATATCGACGAACTGGACGCCATCCAGATCATGGTTCAGACGTGGTTGAGGGCGGCCCTCGTGAAGATGGGAGGTGGCGTAGATGGGCAGGTCGCCGGCATTGTAGTAGTCCAGTGTCGGCGGTACCTGGCGGGCATATTCGGGCAGCGCGAGGAGGAACAGCATATCGGGACGAGGGCTTGCGACCGCGCGTCGGGTGCTTTCGGTGGCCGATGCCTGGGGGTTGTAGCGGACGGCATTGGTGATACTGCCGCCACGGGCCTGCCATTCGTCCCAGAAAGCCTCGCCGACACGCTGTCCCCAGCCGTTGTCGGGGACCAATACGGCGGCACTGCGATGTCCGTCCTGCCAGGCTCGACGTGCGGCCTGCCGTGCCTCATCCTCCGCCGAGAGGCCATACTGGAAGAGGCCGGAGGCCTGGTTGCGCTGGCCATGCCCATAGTTCAACGCCAGTGTGGGCAGCGGTACGCTCTGCTGATTCTCGAGTCGGGTGACCATGTCTTTGTCCAGAGGGCCGACCACGACCTGGGCCCCGAGGTTTTCGGCCTCGCGGTACAGGGCCTCAAGATTGCCATGACTGCTGTCGAGGAAGCTCAAGCGAACGCTAGCGGTTCCGGCATTGACCACATTGAGGTGATGGGTGCGCATGCCGTTGCGGATCGCGCCGGCGACCCCGGAAAGGGCCCCGGACTCCGGGAGGAAGACGGCAATATGGTTGACCTCCTGGCCACGCAGGTCACGCAGCGCCAGCAGATCGGCGGGCAACTGGCGTGAGGCCGGGTGTCGTGGGTGTCGATCGCGCCAGGTATCGAGGCGGGCGAACAGGTTCTGGATGTCGCCACCACTGGACCTCGACAGTTCGGCGAGGGCCAGCCAGCCGCGGGTCAGGTCATCGGCGTCCTCGCGCAGGTCGTTGAGCTCGCGGCCGTCGAGACGCGACAGGGCCTTCCAGATGGGATCGTTGAGCCGCTCGCTGTCGGTCCTCGCCTGGACGCTCAGGAGTTCATCGGCGGCGGCTGCAGGCTCGTCGACCTCGAGCAGGGCGAGGCCCAGTCGTTGGCGCAGGGTGATGTCCTGATCCCCGGACAGGTCCAGCTCGTCCAGGTTCTGGCCGGCGCGTATCACTGACCAGGGATCATTCAGCTCCTCACCCAGTGACGACAGCAGCAGGGCCCAGCGAGCCCGTGACGGGGTCGGCAGGAGGTCGTCCTCGATGTCGCCGGCGATCTCCAGTGCCTGGGTGCGATCCCCCTGGCGTGCTAGAATATCGGCCGCTTCCAGCCGTGTCAGCGCGGCCTGCTCGGGCGCCTGCCGTTCGGCGCGTGACAGCAGCTCTCCGGGATCATCGCCCGGGAGTCGATCAACGAGGCCGGGCTGTGAGGCACAGCCAGCCAGCAGCAGCGCCATCAGCGCGCTGACCAACAGGCCGCGGGGCAATATCTGCATGAATCCTTCCTCGTCCGTGGAGCTTCCGGGAGCCGACATGTCTGACGCCAGTATGGGCATATTGTACGTCGTTGCCACACCGATTGGGAATCTTGAGGATCTGAGCGCCCGGGCGATCCGTCTGCTGGGCGAGGTGGCCTTGATCGCCGCCGAGGATACCCGCCACAGCGCGCGCCTGTTGCGTCATCTGGGGCTTTCGGTGCCCATGCTTTCCCTGCATGAGCACAATGAGTCGGCGCGTGTCGACCAGCTCGCGGAGCGGCTTGCTGCCGGTGTTGACATCGCCCTGATCAGCGATGCCGGTACCCCCCTGATCAGTGATCCGGGGTTCGTGTTGGTGCGCGAGTTGCGACGGCGTGGTCATCGCATCGTGCCGGTGCCCGGTCCCTGTGCCCTGGTGGCGGCATTGTCGGCAGGCGGGCTCCCGACGGACCGCTTCCTGTTCAGCGGCTTCCTGCCGGCCAAGGGCTCGGCCCGGCGGGCCCGTCTCGAGGCACTGGCCGATCATGCGGAGACCCTGGTCTTCTATGAATCACCACACCGTATTCTCGCCACCCTGAAGGATCTCGGCACCACCCTGGGGGATCGTGACCTGGTGCTGGGGCGCGAGTTGACCAAGACCTTCGAGACCTTCCTGGAAGGCACCGCGGCTCAGCTCCTGGCCCGCATGGAGGAGGACCCCGACCAGGCCCGCGGCGAATTCGTGATCATGGTGGCCGGTATCCCCAAGGCGGATGCCCCGGATGGCGCCACCGTGGAGGCCGATGCGCTGCTGGGGGCGTTGCTGGCCGAAGCGGTGGGCATCAAGCAGGCAGCGGCCGTCACCAGTCGTGTACTGGGGGGATCGAAGAAGGCCTGGTATGCCCGTGCCCAGACCCTCAAGGACGCGCAACGCGATTGAGGCCGGGGCGGTGCACTGTTATGCTCCCCCCGGGAGTTGGCCAGACAGTCGCCGCCGGAGCGATCCGGGGGAGGAAAGTCCGGGCTCCACAGGGCAGAGTGCCAGGTAACGCCTGGGCGGCGCGAGCCGACGGAAAGTGCAGCAGAGAGTAGACCGCCTACGTCTCCTCCGGGAGGCCGGCAAGGGTGAAAGGGTGCGGTAAGAGCGCACCGCGCGCCTGGTAACAGTGCGTGGCAAGGTAAACCCCACTCGGAGCAAGACCAAATAGGAACCCCAAGACGTGGCCCGCGTCGGGTTCGGGTAGGTCGCTCGAGAGCCGTGGTGACGCGGCTCCTAGATGAATGACTGTTCTCGACAAAACCCGGCTTATCGGCCGACTCCCGCCTCGCGATTCTCATGTCGCCCCCGTTTCCCCGGCCCGTTCTTCGAGAGACCCATGACGCCATCCGCTTCAGAAACCACCGCTAGCGGCTTCCGTCATGCCAGTGTGCTCCTCGAGGGTGCCGTCGAGGCACTGGTCCATGACCCAGAAGGATATTATCTGGACGGCACCTTCGGCCGTGGCGGCCATTCTCGCGCCATCCTCGCGCGTTTGGCACCCGCCGGACGCCTGCTGGCCATCGATCGCGATCCCCAGGCCATCGCCGAGGCCTCGGCCATCGACGACCCGCGCTTCACCATCGAGCAGGGCGAGTTTGCCCGCCTCGATGCGATCGCCGAATGTCATGGCCTGCATGGTCGCCTGGCCGGGATACTGCTCGACGTCGGGGTCTCTTCACCGCAGCTCGATGATCCGGAACGGGGTTTCAGTTTCCTGCGTGACGGGCCCCTGGACATGCGGATGGATCCGACCCGCGGCGAGAGTGCCGCTGACTTCATCGCCCGGTGTGGCGAGGTCGAGATCGCCCGGGTCTTCAAGGCCTACGGCGAGGAGCGCTTCGCGCGGCGCCTGGCCCGGGCAGTGGTCGCGCGCCGTACCGAGTGGCCCTTCGAGCGCACCGCAGACCTCGCCGAGGTGGTCAAGGCTGCCCATCCCGCCTGGGAGAAGGGCAAGCATCCGGCGACCCGGGTCTTTCAGGCACTGCGCATCCAGGTCAACGGCGAGCTGGAACAGCTGGATGCCGGCCTGGTGGCGGCCCTGGATGCCCTGGCCCCCGGCGGCCACCTGGTGGTCATCAGCTTCCATTCGCTGGAGGATCGCCGCGTGAAACGCTTCATCCGTGATCATGTGCGCGGCGATAGCGACCTGCCCCGCGGGATGCCGATTCGCGATGATCAGCTCCAGCGTCGTCTGGAATCGCTGGGCAAGGCACAGCGGGCTTCCGCCGGCGAAGTGCAGGACAACCCCCGTGCTCGTAGCGCCGTGATGCGCATGGCACGCAAGCGTTTCTGAGGAGGGGGCATGCCCCGGGAAGGATCCATCCAGTCATCCATTTCCGGCTGGCCTCTGGCCATGAGGCCGACCCTGCTGTTGGCGGTCAATGTCTCCCTGGTGGTGGTCTGCCTGACCAGTGCCCTGGCCGTCATCACTGCCAGCCACCTGACTCGTGATCAGTATGCGCGGCTGCAGCAACTCGAGCGTGAACAGAACCAGTTGCAGACCGAGTGGGGGCAGCTGCTGCTTGAGGAGAGTGCCTGGTCATCCCCGGCGCGTATCGAGCGTCTGGCGGTCGAGCGGCTGGAAATGCGGTTGCCCGATGTCGACGAGGTCGAGGTGATTCGCCCATGAGTACCGAGGTTCGCAGTGGCGTGACACCACGCCGTCCCTCGCCCATGGCGCCCATGGGTGGGCTGCGATACAGGCTGATGCTGCTGCTGGTCGTGCTTGGTCTGGGGCTCCTGGCTGGACGCATCGTCATCCTGCATGTGGTCGACTGGACCTTCCTGCAGGGCCAGGGCGATGCCCGTACCCTGCGCACCGATACCATTCCGGCCCACCGCGGGATGATTACCGATCGCAATGGCGAGCCCCTGGCCATTTCCACCCCGGTGGTGACCCTATGGGTGAATCCCCAGGATCTCCCGGAGGACCGCATCCAGCAGTTGATGCTCGCCCAGGCCCTGGGCATGGATCTCGCTTCGCTCGAGTCTCGGTTGGCGCGCTTCAGTGAGCGTGAATTCATGTACCTGCGTCGCCAGATGACGCCGCAGGCGGCACAACGGGTCCTGGATCTGCGTATTCCCGGTGTCTATGCCCAGGATGAGTACAAGCGCTACTACCCGACGGGGGCTGTCGCGGCCCAGTTGATCGGGGTGACCAACGTCGATGATGCCGGCCAGGAGGGCCTGGAGCTCGCCTACCAGCCCTATCTCGCCGGTGAGCCCGGCCAGCGCAGGGTGCTCAAGGACCGGCGCGGACGGTTGGTTCGTGAACTCGAGCTGTTGCGCGAGGCCCGACCCGGCGGCGAACTTATCCTGTCCATCGACCAACGCCTTCAATACATGGCCTACCGGGAACTCAGTACCGCCGTGTCCGAGCATAAGGCCGATGGCGGCGTCGTGGTGATGATGGACGCCCGCACCGGCGAGGTCCTGGCGATGGCCAACCAGCCCTCCTACAATCCCAACAATCGCGCGGGTCTCG
>JAGXGN010000168.1 GCA_024636705.1 Halomonas sp. | reverse complement strand
TTCCAGCACTTCGTTCTCGAGCACCAGGACAGCCTCAGTGAGACGGAACTGGCCCAGAAGCTGGGCATCAGCCGCAAGAACCTCTGGGAACGCCGTCAGCGACTCGGCATCCCGCGCAAGAAGGGCCCCAAGCGCCACACCGGATGATGCCGCGTCGCACCCAATCGACGCACCCAATCGAAGTTGTTACCTTTTCACACAGCCTGGGCGGCCGGAAGGCGCTCCCGGGGTAACACTCCAGTACCCCTTCACCGCCACCAGCCCGGACGATCTTTCCAATGCACTGATTGAAAAGCAGGAAAACAGGGATGGCACGCCGCCTGCTACCCTTAAGGGCAAGAAGAACAAGTCCGTGGCCACCCCCTGCCAACAACAACAAGAGGCAGACAGGCGTGGCAGGCTCGATAGCACAACGACAAGATCCTCGAGCCCGAGATCCTTCAGCCGCCAGGGCCGAACACAACAACAAGGGCAACCTGAGCGAGTCCTTCGAGACAACAATGACAAGCGACTCGAAGTGCCGGATCCATTAAGGAAACGACGCACCAGAAAACGACCGGGAACAACAACAAGGGTCGTCAGGGTGCACCCACGGAAACAAGTCCAAGACGCCGTGGGGAGGCATGATTCCATGCCGTCGTGGTCGGATTATTGTTTTGAATACGAGGCGGTCCCCCCAGGGAGCACCCACAATGACAACAACATTGCTTGCCTGAATCCTCCTTGGTGACTGTGGTGCGTATTCAAGGCGATGTGCCATCACGAAGAAGAACCAAGCAGTACGGATGCTGCAGATTCGCTTGACGGGGGAGGCCATTGGCCTCCCCCTTTATATTCCCGGGACGCGCACGACGCTTTGCAAGGTGTCGGGTGTCGGCTACACTCACTCCCTTTCCTGAACCGCGAGTCGATTTCGCCGCATGTTAAAAGGATTTACCCGCTTTCTTCAGAGTCCAAGCGAGCACATCAGATCGATGTTCGGTTCCCAGGAGGCGCCGGACAGGCGTCTGACGCTTCGCGTAATCCCCCGCAATGAACACCCGGTATCGCGCCAGCATTTCAGTGATGCCGCCCTCAAGGTCCTGTATCGTCTGCACAATGCCGGTTTCGAGGCCTTCCTGGTAGGGGGCTGTATCCGAGATTCGCTGCTAGGACGAATGCCCAAGGATTTCGACGTGGCCACGGATGCCACGCCTGAAGAGATCAGGCAGCTATTCCGCAACTCCCGGATCATCGGCCGGCGGTTTCGCATCGTGCACGTTCGCTTCGGCCGTGAAGTCATCGAGGTGACTACCTTCCGGGGCAAGCCCCGCGACGACCACGCCGACCATATCGCCCAGCAGTCCGACGACGGCCTGCTGCTGCGCGACAACGTCTGGGGCAACCTCCAGGAGGATGCGCTGCGCCGTGACTTCACCGTCAATGCGCTCTACTACAGCATCGCCGACTTCTCCCTCCACGATTTCGCCAGCGGCATCGAAGACATCGAGGCGCGCACCCTGAGGCTGATCGGTGACCCCGCTACCCGCTACCGCGAGGATCCTGTCCGGATGCTGCGGGCTGTTCGCTTCGCCGCCAAACTAGATTTTCATCTCGCCCCGAGCACCGAAGCGCCGATTCATGAGCACGCCGCCCTGCTGCTTCAGATTCCCCCCGCGCGACTCTTCGATGAGGTGCTGAAGCTCTTCATGGCCGGCCATGGGGTCGACACCTTCCACCTGCTGCGCGACTACGGTCTCTTCGCCATGCTCTTCCCCGAGGCCGATGAGGCTATGGTCGAACTGCCCTGGGCCGAGAGACTCGTCGAACTGGCACTGGCCAGCACCGATCGGCGTATCGCCGAAGAACGTCCGGTGACACCGGCCTTCCTGTTTGCCGCCCTGCTGTGGGGGCCGGTCAAGCTCCGCCTCGCGGAGCGGGAAGCGGAAGGCATGCCACCCATCCCGGCCTTGCAGGCCGCCGCCCAGCAAGTCATCACGCGGCAGCTGCAGCATGTTTCCATTCCCAAGCGGTTCAGCATGCCGATGCGCGACATCTGGGATCTCCAGCAACGCCTGCCCCTCAGGCGTGGGCGACGCGTCTTCCAGACGCGCGAGCACCCCAGGTTCCGCGCAGCCTATGATCTGCTGTTGCTGCGCGAGGAAGCCGCCGAGCTCGAACCCGGCCTAGGCGACTGGTGGACGGCCTTCCAGCAGGCCGATGAGCACGAGCAGCGCCATCTTCTGGACAAGGCCGATGCCGGCCCGGCCGGACCCGGCACGGCCCGTAAGCGTCGCCGTCGGCGCCGCAAGCCCAAGGGCCCCACGGACAACGCATGAAGCTCCATCGGGCCTGGGTCGGCCTGGGCAGCAACCTCGCGGATCCACGCTCACAGCTCGTGCGTGCCCTCGAGGAACTCGACCGGCTCCCCCTGACGCGGCTTTGCATCGCCTCGCGCCTCTACAGCAGCCGACCGCTGGGCCCCAGTGACCAACCGGATTTCATCAATGCCGTAGCGGAGCTCGAGACCCGTCTGTCACCGCTGGCGCTGCTCGACCAGCTGCAGGCGCTCGAACAGCGCCACAGGCGAGTCAGAGACCGCCACTGGGGCCCCCGCACCCTGGATCTGGATCTGTTACTCTTCGACCAGCAATGCCTGTCCATGCCGCGCCTGACCCTGCCCCATCCCGAGATGGCGCAACGCGCTTTCGTGCTGGTTCCCTTGGCCGAAGTGGCGCCCGACCTCAGGCTCCCGGATGGCGATGACGTCGCGACGCTGGCCCAGGCACTGGGGGACTGGGGAAGCCTGATGGTGTTACCGAACCGATGATAGCCGGCACGGGAAGTGTTACCTATCGACACTCGGCTCCCATTCAAGTAACAATCCTAAGCGGAGAACGGGAACACGGCCCGCGCATGCCCAGCGACAACGAAGAGACGATGCCATGAAAACCGTCACCCTGAGCACCCTGCAAGCCCTCAAGCAAGCCGGCGAGCCCTTCAGCTGCCTGACCGCCTACGATGCCTCCTTCGCACGGGCCGCCGGCGAAGCGGGGATCGAGGTCCTGCTGGTGGGTGACTCCCTGGGCATGGTGCTCCAGGGACACGTCAGCACCCTGCCGGTCACCGTCGAGGATATCTGCTATCACACCCGCTGCGCTGCCCGGGGCAAGGTCGCCAGCCTGCTGATGGTCGACCTGCCCTTCATGAGCAATTCGAGCACCGAACGCCTGTTGCAGGATGCCGGCCAGTTGATGCGTGCCGGCGCCGAGATGGTCAAGGTGGAAGGCGAGGCCTGGATGGCCGAGGGTATCGGCGAGCTGACACGACGAGGCGTACCGGTTTGCGCCCACCTGGGCCTGACACCCCAGTCGGTCTATCAGTTGGGCGGTTACAAGGTGCAGGGCCGAGAGGCCGACCGGGCGGCACAGATCCTCGAGGACGCCCGAACCCTGGCCGCCGCCGGGGCCTCGATAATCTTGCTTGAGTGCGTACCCGCCAGCCTGGGGCGGGCGGTGAGCGAGGCACTGGATGTGCCCGTCATCGGCATCGGCGCAGGGTCCGACACCGACGGCCAGATCCTGGTAATGCACGATATCCTGGGGATCACCCCGGGTCGCCCCCCACGCTTCGTCAAGAATTTCATGGCAGAGGCAGACGACATCCAGGGTGCCTTCCGTCGCTACCATGAAGACGTCAAGGCGCGCCGTTTCCCGTCAGAAACGCACTGCTTCTAGGAGTCCTTCCGAGATGCGCACCCTGAGAGATATCCCCGAGATGCGTGCGACGCTCGACGACAGTCATCGTCGTGGCCAGCGCATCGCCCTGGTGCCGACCATGGGTAACCTGCACGACGGTCACCTGGCCCTGGTGGCCGCGGCCCGCGATCGGGCGGAGGTGGTGGTAGCGACCATCTTCGTCAATCCCATGCAGTTCGGTCCCAACGAGGACCTCGACGCCTATCCACGAACCCTGGCGGATGATCAGCAGAAACTCGAGGCGTCAGGCTGTGACCTGCTGTTCACGCCGACCACGGCGACGGTCTATCCACGCCAGCTCGAGGCGCAGACCCGGGTCAGCGTCCCCGGCGTCAGCGAGGGGCTCTGCGGCGGCAACCGGCCGGGACACTTCGACGGCGTGGCCACCGTGGTCACCATGCTGTTCAACCTCGTGCAGCCGGATCTGGCCTTCTTCGGACAGAAGGACTACCAGCAATTGGCGGTGATTCGCCGGCTGGTCGAAGACCTGCACTTCCCCATCGAGATCGTCGGTATACCCATCGTGCGCGCCGAGGATGGCCTGGCGCTCTCCTCCCGCAACGGTTACCTGGATGACGACCAACGCGCCAGGGCCCCGGCACTCTACCGGACCCTTCGTGAGCTGGCCGACCGCCTGGAGGCCGGAGCAGGCCGGGACGACATCCTGGCCCAGGGCCTGGCGAGGCTCGCCGAGAGCGGACTCGACCCGGACTACCTCGAACTTCGTGCCACCGACCTCGGCCCTGTCAGCGAGACCACCGACAGGGCCGTTCTGCTCGCTGCCGTGCGTCTCGGGTCGACTCGCCTGATCGACAACATCCCCCTGACGCTGCCTCGGCAGGGGGATGACGATACCCGATCCTGATCCTGTCCCAGCCCTGCCCGGCATCGCCGGCTCCTGCTATTGGCGCATTGCCGTGCAGGGCGCACCTCCCCTATGCTGACAAGTCAACAATCTGTCGGTAACCTCGATATTTCCGTCGGTTTACCGTCAGGATCTCTTGTCAGCCAGCCTCAAGGAGCAATCCCTCATGCAAGAAGTGGTGATCGTTGCCGCACGCCGTACCGCCGTTGGCGCCTTCTGTGGTTCCCTCGCCGGCATTCCTGCCAGTGATCTGGGCGCTCATGTCATCAAGGATATCCTGTCCGGCACCGGCGTGTCGGGAGATCAGGTCGATGAGGTGCTGCTCGGTCAGGTCCTGACCGCCGGCGTCGGCCAGAACCCGGCTCGCCAGGCCGCCATCAAGGGCGGGCTGCCGGACACGGTTCCCGCCATGACCATCAACAAGGTCTGCGGGTCGGGTCTCAAGGCGATCCACCTGGCGACCCAGGCCATTCGCTGCGGGGATGCCGAACTCATCCTGGCCGGGGGCCAGGAAAACATGTCCGCCTCCCCTCACGTGTTGCCCAATTCGCGCAATGGCCAGCGCATGGGTGACTGGAAGGCCATCGATACCATGGTTCACGACGGCCTCTGGGATGCCTTCAACGGCTATCACATGGGCATCACGGCCGAGAACCTGGGCGAGAAGTACGACATCTCCCGCGAGGAGATGGACGAGTTCGCCGCGGCCTCCCAGCAGAAGGCCTCTACCGCCATCAAGGAAGGCAAGTTCAAGGGGCAGATCGTCCCGGTGGAGATTCCCCAGCGCAAGGGTGACCCGGTGGTGTTCGACACCGACGAGAACCCCCGCGAGGTCAGCGCCGAGAAACTCGGCGGCATGAAGCCCGCCTTCAAGAAAGACGGCAAGGTGACCGCCGGTAATGCCTCTTCGCTGAACGACGGTGCCGCCGTGGTCATGATCTGTTCTGCCGAGAAGGCCAAGGCCCTCGGCCTCGAACCCCTGGCCAGGATTGCGGCCTACAGCAATGCCGGTGTCGACCCGGCGATCATGGGCATCGGGCCGGCACCGGCGACCCGCCTCTGCCTGAAGAAGGCCGGCTGGAGCCTGGACGACCTGGACCTGGTCGAAGCCAACGAGGCCTTCGCCGCCCAGGCGATTTCCGTCAACAAGGAACTGGGCTGGGATACCGCGAAGATCAACGTCAACGGCGGCGCCATTGCGTTGGGCCATCCCATCGGGGCTTCCGGGTGTCGTATCTTCGTCACCCTGGTGCATGAAATGATCGCCCGGGATGCCAAGAAGGGCCTGGCGACCCTGTGCATCGGCGGCGGTCAGGGTGTAGCGCTCGCGATCGAACGCTGACAAGCGCCCAGCGGATAGCGGATAGCGTGCCCCAGGATTTATCGCCCGGGGGCATGTTTTTTTGGGTCGCCAAAAGCAAACCGCCGCCAGGGCAGAACCCTGGCGGCGGTTTCTCTTGCAGCTCGGCGCTGGCCGCTCGGCGCTTTCAGTTGTACTTACAGCTGGGGTTCGGCGGCCTCCTCGGCCTCGAACGCCGCCTTCTCTTCCGGGGTAATCTCCTTGATGGTGAGTTTCACCCGGTTGCGGTTGTCGATGTCGAGTACCTTAACGATGGGCTCGTCACCCTCGTTGAGGAAGTCACGCACGTCATTGACGCGCTCCGGCATGATCTGGGAGATATGCACCAGGCCGTCGGTGCCGGGCATGATGTTGACGAAGGCACCGAAATCGGCGATGCGTACGACCTTGCCGCGATAGAGCTTGCCGATCTCCGCCTCGGCGGTGATCGCAAGTACTGTGTCGATGGCCCGCTTGGCCGCGGCCTTGTCCTCGGCATAGATGCGTACGATACCGCCATCATCGAGGTCGATGGAGGCGCCGGTATCCTCACAGATCTTGCGGATGGTCGCGCCACCCTTGCCGATGACATCACGGATCTTGTCCGGATCGATCTTGATGGTGGCCATGGACGGGGCGTTCACGGACACCTCTGCGCGGCTCTGGCCGATCACGGTATTCATCTGCTCGAGGATATGCAGACGCGCCTCATTGGCCTGCTGCAGGGCCTGTTCCATGATCTCCTCGTTGATGCCCTCGATCTTGATGTCCATCTGCAGGGCGGTCACCCCATCGGCACTCCCGGCCACCTTGAAGTCCATGTCGCCCAGGTGGTCTTCGTCGCCGAGGATATCGGTCAGCACGGCGAAACCGTCGGCGTCCTTGACCAGGCCCATGGCGATACCCGCCACCGGCGACTTCATGGGAACACCGGCATCCATCAGTGCCAATGAGGTACCGCATACCGAGGCCATGGAACTCGACCCATTGGACTCGGTAATCTCGGACACGACACGGATGGTGTAGGGGAAGTCCGCCTCGGAGGGCAGCATCGCCGCCACACCACGACGCGCCAGACGGCCATGGCCGATCTCGCGACGCTTGGGCCCGCCCATGAAACCGGACTCACCCACGCAGTAGGGAGGGAAGTTGTAGTGCAGCATGAAGCGGTCCTTGCGCTCGCCTTCCAGCGACTCGATCAGCTGGGAGTCGCGCAGGGTACCCAGGGTGGAAACCACGATGGCCTGGGTCTCTCCACGGGTGAAGATCGCCGAGCCATGGGTCTTGGGCAGGGCGCCAACCTCGATGGTCAAGGGACGCACGGTACGGTTATCACGCCCATCGATGCGCGGCTCGCCCTTGATGACCCGAGAGCGAACCACTCGCTTCTCGAGGCTGGCGAAGGCGGACTTGACGTCATCGGCAGTGAATGCACCCGCGTCCTCACCGGCCAGTTGCTCGGTGGCCTCGGCCTTCAGGGCGGCCAGGGCATCCTGGCGTTCCATCTTGTCGGTGATGCGGTAGGCCTCGCCGATCCGGGTCTCGAAGGTGGAGGCCAGTGACTGCTTGAGATCCCCATTCTCGACGACGGGCTGCCAGTCCCAACGGGGCTTGCCGGCCTCGGCGACCAGCTCGTTGATCGCCGAGATGGCGACCTGCATTTCCTGGTGGGCGAAGAGCACGGCCCCCAGCATCTCGTCCTCGAGCAGCTCTTTGGCCTCGGACTCGACCATCAGGACGGCCTTCTCGGTACCGGCGACCACCATGTCGAGATCGGAGGTGGTGAGTTCCTGCACGGTGGGATTGAGGAAATACCCATGGTCCTCGGTGAAACCGACACGCGCCGCACCGATGGGGCCGTTGAAGGGGACACCGGCGATGCCCAGGGCCGCGGATGTCCCGATCAGGGCCGCGACGTCCGGATCATGGTTGCGGTCGGTGGAAAGCACGGTACAGATCACTTGTACCTCATTCATGAAGCCCTTGGGAAACAAGGGGCGGATCGGGCGGTCGATCAGCCGCGAGGTCAGGGTTTCCTTCTCGGTAGGACGCCCCTCGCGCTTGAAGAAACCGCCGGGGATCTTGCCGACGGCGTAGGTCTTTTCCTGGTAGAACACCGCCAGGGGGAAGAACGGCTGGGCGGGGTTGGCTTCCTTCCTGGCCACCACGGTGCAGAGCACCACGGTATCGTCCATGGTGACCATGACGGCACCAGTAGCCTGGCGGGCGATGCGCCCGGTTTCCAGGGTGACGGTGCTGCGACCGTACTGAAACGTTTTCTTGACCGGATTCACGGCGGCTTCCTTCAACTTTTCTGTGTTTGGATCGTTTTCGACTCGGCGACTATTTTAGGGGTTGACGGCCGTCGGGGCCACCAGATAGCGATATTTTCACCCTGTAGACGCGAAACGGGCAGCCCGAAGGCTGCCCGTTTCTCTACCGCTTGGGGTGCATCCCTTAACGACGCAGGCCCAGACGCTGAATAAGCGCCTGATAGCGCTCGAAGTCCTTGCGCTTCAGGTAATCCAGCAGCTTGCGGCGCTGGTTGACCATGCGGATCAAGCCACGACGCGAGTGGTGATCCTGCTTGTTGGTCTTGAAGTGATCCTGGAGGCCATCGATATTGGCGCTCAGCAGGGCCACCTGGACCTCCGGGGAACCGGTATCATTGTCGCCACGGCCGTAGTCATTGACGATCAAGGACTTCTGTTCGGCTGTCAGTGCCATCTGTCTCTCCTAAGCAATATGCCTGAGTAATGAGTGTGTGAGACCACGCATATTTGCAGTCTCTAACGTCTTTCCTTCTAGTCGGTGGCCGTATTCAACAGCCGCCGCGGCGCCACTTCCTGTGACCCCGTCACCTTGCCGAGCCCGAGAAAGGTGGCGTCAAGGTAGAGTCTTGTCGTCTCGCCTTCGCCCAGCGCACCGGATTCGACCCGCGCAGACTGGCCATGGGTCAAGCGCCCTGCCGCCTCGTCGTCGACCTCCAGCCGAGGCAGATGATCGACCAGTACGTCCACGGGCAGCAGTTGTGCCTCGCGCTCGAACTGTCCGGGCAGGGCCTCGAGGGTCTCGAGATCGTGCATCCCCGCTGCGGCCCCGAAGGGCCCGGTTGCCAGCCGCCGCAAGGCACTGATATGCGCCCCACATCCCAGCACCTTACCGATATCCTCGGCCAGGGTGCGGATATAGGTCCCCTTGCTGCACCTCACCTCAAGGTCGAAGCATCCCTCATCCAGGCCGAGCAGGCGCGCATCATACACCGTCACGCGGCGCGCTGCACGCGCCACCGTCTTGCCTTCCCGAGCCAGCTCGTAGAGCCTGCGACCCTGATGCTTGAGGGCCGACACCATCGGCGGCACCTGGTCGATCTCGCCACGAAAACCCTCGAGAACAGCCTCGACTTGTGCCTCGGTCAACCGAGGCGCGTCCCGACGCTCGAGCACCTCGCCCTGGGCATCGCCGGTGTCGGTGACGACGCCCAGCACGATCCGGGTCCGATAGACCTTGTCGGCCTCCAGCAGGTGGGCGGAGAACTTGGTCGCCTCGCCGAAGCAGACCGGCAAGAGCCCTGTCGCCATGGGGTCCAGCGTTCCCGTATGGCCAGCCTTCTGGGCCTGGAACAGGTGTCGCACGCGCTGCAGCGCCTGGTTGCTCGAAAGCCCTCCGGGCTTGTCGAGCAGCAGTACGCCGTTCACCGGCAAGCCGCGACGCCGTCGTGCCATCAGTCCAGCCCATTCCCGTCGACCGGATCGCCGTCGTCATCCGCTGCCTCGTCTTGCTGGGCCTGGTCGCTGGCGACGGCCTCGTCGATCAACGACGACAACCGCTGCCCGCGCACCACGCTCTCGTCATAGTGGAAGCGCAGTTCCGGCACATGACGCAGCTTGATGCGGCGAGCGATCTGGCTACGCAGGAACCCCGAGGCCTGCTTCAGCACCTTGAGGTTTTCCTTGATCCGCTCCGGCGCATCATCCCCCAGCAGGGTCACGTGGACATCGGCATAGCCGAGATCACGGCTGACCTCGACACCGCTGACCGTGACCATTCCCAATCGCGGGTCCTTGACCTCACGCTGGATGAGCACCGCCAGCTCCTTCTGGAGCTGTTCGGCCACCCGGTCGGTTCGCTTGAACTCGCGCATGATCCCTTCCCAGAGCCTCTAGAGGCTACGCTCCACTTTGATCTGGTCGAAGACCTCTATCTTGTCGCCGACCTGGACATCGTTGTAGTTCTTCACGCCGATGCCGCATTCCATGCCATTGCGCACTTCATGGACGTCGTCCTTGAAGCGGCGCAGCGACTCGAGCTCACCCTCGTAGATGACCACGTTGTCGCGCAGCACACGGATCTTCTTGTTACGGAAGACACTGCCTTCGACGACCATGCAGCCCGCCACGGCGCCGATCTTGGGCGCGCGGAAGACGTCGCGGACCTCGGCCACGCCGACGATCTCTTCCTTCCACTCCGGCGCCAGCATGCCGCTCATGGCCTGCTTGACCTCGTCGATCAGCTGGTAGATGACGCTGTAGTAGCGCAGGTCCAATCCTTCGCGCTCGATGATTTCCCGGGCGGCCACATCGGCACGCACGTTGAAACCGACCACGATGGCGTCGCTGGCCAATGCCAGGTTGGCATCGGTTCCTGTGATGCCGCCCACACCGGAGGACACCACGGCCACCTCGACCTCTTCCGTAGAGAGTTCTTCCAGGGCGCCCTTGATGGCTTCCAGTGAGCCCTGGACGTCGGCCTTGAGCACCACATTGACCTTGGCCACTTCGTCCTGACCCATCTGGCTGAACATGTTCTCCAGCTTGGCCTTCTGCTGGCGTGCCAGGCGGACCTCGCGATACTTGCCCTGACGGAAGTTGGCGACTTCCCGTGCCTTCTTCTCGTCGGCCAGGACCATGAAGTCGTCACCGGCACCCGGCGTTCCCCCCAGGCCCTGGATCTCCACCGGCATGGACGGACCGACTTCTTCGACCTGTTTGCCCAGCTCGTTGGTCAGGGCACGGACCCGGCCATAGTGCAGGCCGGCGAGCACGATATCGCCCCGCCTCAGGGTGCCGTTCTGTACCAGGACGGTTGCCACAGGGCCGCGACCCTTGTCGAGACGCGACTCCACGACCACGCCCTTGCCGGGCGCTTCGGGCACGGCCTTGAGCTCGAGGACCTCGGAAGCCAGCAGGATAGACTCCAGCAGGTCATCGATACCTTCGCCGGTGTGCGCGGAGACGTACACGAACTGGGTATCGCCGCCCCACTCCTCGGAGATCACGCCGTGCTGGGACAGCTCGTTCTTGATTCGGTCCAGGTCGATGCCCGGCTTGTCGATCTTGTTGACCGCCACCACGATCGGCACCTCGGCCGCGCGCGAGTGCTCGATGGCCTCGATGGTCTGCGGCATCACGCCGTCGTCGGCGGCCACCACCAGCACGACAACGTCGGTCGCCTTGGCACCGCGGGCACGCATGGCGGTAAAGGCTGCGTGACCGGGCGTATCCAGAAAGGTCACGCCACCGTGATCGTCTTCCACGTGATAGGCGCCGATATGCTGGGTGATGCCACCGGCTTCCCCGGTCGCCACCTTGGCCTTGCGAATGTAGTCGAGCAGCGAGGTCTTGCCATGGTCGACGTGACCCATGACCGTGACCACCGGCGAACGGGTGATCTCTTCACCCTCGTAGGAAATGCCTTCGAGGACTTCGGTCTCCAGGGCATCGTCCTTGACCAGCTTGACCTTGTGGCCCATCTCCTCGACCACGATGGCCGCGGTATCCTGATCGATGGTCTGGTTGATGGTCACCGCCGCGCCCATGGTGAACATGGCCTTGATGACTTCGTTGGCCTTGATCGACATCCTGTCGGCCAGGTCGGCGACACTGATCGACTCCGGGATAGAGACCTCGCGAACGATGGGTTGGGTGGGCTTCTGGAAACCATGCTTTCCACCCCCCGGGGTGCCTCCCCGACGATTGCCCCGGCGCTCCGAGCGCTTGGCCTTCTTGGCACCGCCACGACGACGCTCTTCGCGATCGCCATCATCACGTTCGTGACGCTCCTTCTTGGCGACCGCCTTCTTGGGCACGCGACGAACCTCGCGACCCTCCTTGGGCGGGGCGGGTGGCTCGGCTGGCACCGGCTCTTCCTCGAGCTGCGGCACCGGAACCTCGGGCACGGGTTCCGCCTTGGTGGCCTCGAGCTTCTCGGCAGCCTCACGGGCCGCGTCCTCGGCCTCACGCGCCCTGGTTTCCTCGGCGTCGCGAGTCTCCTGGTCGACCTGAGCCTGTCGGGAGTCGGCCATATCACCGACCAACTGACGCGGACCGTTATCCGGCGTCGGCTCGGCAGGCGGCGCCTCTTCCTCGGCGCGCTTGACGTAGGTGCGCTTCTTGCGGACCTGCACCTCGATGCTCTTGCCGCGCTCGCCGGTATTGATGCGGCTGCGGGTCTTGCGGGTCAGGGTAATACGGTTCCTGCCCCCGGCGCTGGCGGCGCCACCGTGGCTCTTCGTCAGGAAATCGAGCAGTTGCCGCTTGTCCTCCTCGGACACGGCATCGCTCTCGGACGTCTGCTCGAGTCCGGCTTCCTTCATCTGTTCCAGCAGACGAGGCACATCGCGCCCCACCTTCGCTGCAAAATCCTTAACGGTCATCTCTGACATTACGACCCTCCTCAGCCCGTGACCCTAATTCTGTTCGCTATCGAATGATTCGACGACGATCCATTCGTTTCGCGTTATTCGCTCTCGAACCATGGAGCACGGGCAGTCATGATCAGTGCCGCGGCGCGCTCTCCGTCCATCCCGTCGATGTCAAGCAGATCATCTACCGCCTGCTCGGCAAGATCCTCCATGGTGACGATCCCTCGACTGGCCAGGATGAAGGCCAGATGACGCTCCACACCCTCCATGTCCAGCAGGTCATTGGCAGGCTGGGCACCATCGAGCGCCTCCTCGGAGGCGATGGCCAGGTTGAGCAACTCGTCCTTGGCTCGCGCACGCAACTCCTCGATAACCTCTTCGTCGAGTTCCTCGATCTCGAGCATCTCTTCCAGAGGCACATAGGCGACTTCCTCGATCGAGGTAAAACCCTCCTCGACCAGCAGGCGTGCCACATCCTCATCGATGTCCAGGTGCTGGATGAAATCTTCGACCAGGGTATCGAGCTCCTGGTCACGCTTGTCCTCCGCCTCTGACTCGGTCATGACATTGAGTCGCCAACCGGTGAGCTCAGAGGCCAGGCGCACGTTCTGCCCACTGCGTCCGATCGCCTGAGCCAGGTTATCCTCGGCAACGGCCACATCCATGGAATGGGTCTCCTCGTCGACGATGATGGAGGCGACATCCGCCGGCGCCATGGCGTTGATGACCAGTTGAGCGGGATTGTCGTCCCAAAGGATGATATCCACTCGCTCGTTCTCGAGCTCCGAGGAAACCGCCTGAACGCGCGACCCGCGCATCCCCACACAGGCACCCACCGGATCGATGCGCCGATCATTGGTCTTGACCGCGATCTTGGCTCGCGAGCCGGGATCCCGGGCGGCGCCCTTGATCTCGATGAGCTCCTCGGCAATTTCCGGCACCTCGATACTGAACAGCTCGATGATCAATTCCGGGCAGGTACGCGAGAGGATCAGCTGGGCACCCCGAGCCTCGGGGTCGACCTTGACCAGCAAGGCCCGCACTCGCTCATTCATGCGGTAGCGCTCGCCCGGGATCATCTCGCTGCGCGGCAGGAATGCCTCGGCATTGTCACCCAGGTCGATGATCAGGCCATCCCGTGTGGTCTTCTTGACGATACCGGCGACCAGCTCTCCCTCGCGCTGCGAGTAGAGGCGTACCACCTCGGCACGCTCGGCCTCGCGGACCTTCTGCACGATGACCTGCTTTGCCGTCTGGGCAGCGATACGCCCGAAGGAGGCATTCTCGATGCGCTCCTCGACCACATCGCCCAGGCTCAAGGGCGGATCACGACGCTCCGCATAGGAGAGCTTGATCTGGTTATCGGGCCCATCGAAGTCATCGTCCTCGACCACCTCCCAGCGACGGAAGGTCTCGTATTCGCCGGTCCCACGATCGATATGCACCCGGACACTGGCTTCCTCGCCCTCGAAGCGCTTGCGAGATGCGCTGGCGAGCGCCGCTTCGACGGCCTCGAAGATCACATCGCGGGGCACACCCTTCTCGTTGGAGATCGCGTCAACGACCGTCAGAATCTCTTTACTCATGCCTTTGCCTCGCCAGAAAACCTGTCCTTGAGCCTCAGGCAGATGCACCGCCCTCGGTCATCGTGCCCATCAATCATCGAACTGCGGCACGACACGTGCCTGGTCGATGCCGTCGATGGGAAAGCAATATTCCTCGCCATCCATCTGCAGCAAGACATCATCCTCCTCGACACCCGCCAGCAACCCCCGGAACTTGCGCTTGCCCTCGAAGGGTAGACGCAGCTTGAGGTCGATCAGATGCCCCTGGAACCGCTGAAAATGGTCGAGGGTGTAGAGCGGTCGATCCAGACCCGGCGATGACACCTCGAGACGAAACTCGGTACGTATCGGATCCTCAACATCGAGAACCGCTCCGACCTGCCTACTAACATCGGCACAGTCGTCAACATTGACACCGTCCGGATGATCGACATAGATGACCAGACGGGAATGCCGCCCCTGGGACATCAGATCGATCCCCCAGAGCTCGAACCCCATCGCCGTGACCACTGGCTCGATCAGCGCATAGAGCGCAGCGTCCTTGATTGCCACGAAACACTCCTGCCATCGTTGGATCAGATACCTGGCCGGAGCAAACAGAAACGTCAGGTCGCTGATTGGCATTTCGCCGGAACAGCTCCCTCGACTCAGGGCATCGCCAGGCAAGCTGCTAACAAAAAGCCCCTTCGCAGGAAGGGGCTTTTACAAGAAACCTGTAGTACCTCTTCCGCTCGGCGTCCCCTGTGTCATCGAGAATCGACTCTCGAAAGGCGCCTGCCTGGAAGATGGTAGCGGGGACCGGATTTGAACCGATGACCTTCGGGTTATGAGCCCGACGAGCTACCAGACTGCTCCACCCCGCATCAATCTAGGTCGAAAATAATACGCCCACTTCGCATTGGCGTCAAGTAACTGGCCAACGTCGTATTATCGATGCTGCCACTAGGCAACCCACCGTACGATGCTTCTCGAACAGGCAGATCGCCGACTAATCAGCTGGTGCCGAAGGCGGGACTTGAACCCGCACGACCGTAAGGTCACTACCCCCTCAAGATAGCGTGTCTACCAATTCCACCACTTCGGCAATTCAGTGTCTGGATCTGGCGACAATATCAGCCGCCGCTTTCCTCCAGCACTGGCGCGGTATTATCCCCGTCATCGGCCCCATCGTCAAGGCTGGGGATGCCCTGCTGCTGCTCGATCAGGCGAGAATCGGGAATCCCGGCTTCCGGCGCCTGACTCGCCTGGGTCGCAAACCAGGCCAGAGCCAGGGAAGTGGCAAAGAAGGAGGCGGCGAGAAAGGCCGTGAACTTGGCGAGGAAACTGCCGCTGCCCTTCGAGCCGAAGACCGTCTGGGAGGCACCGCCACCGAAGGCGGCGCCGGCTTCGGCACCCTTGCCCTGCTGCAGCAGGATGAGGACGACAAGGGCAATGGCGATCGCCACATGGATCATGAGAATGGCAACTTGCATGTATTCAACCTGCTGACTGGCAAATGGCTAGGAAATCGTCGACCTGGAGCGAAGCACCGCCCACCAGGCCGCCGTCGATATCTGGCTGGGCAAGCAGCTCGGCGGCATTACCCGCCTTCATGCTGCCCCCGTACAGGAGTCTCATGCCCTCGGCGAGGGCGTTGTCATAACGGCGCAGGCAATCACGAATGGCGGCATGAACCGCCTGGGCCTGCGCCGGCGATGCCGTGCGTCCGGTACCGATGGCCCAGACCGGCTCATAGGCAATCACCAGGCAGCCCCGCTCGGCGGGCTCGAGTGCATCGAGCACGGCGCCGAGCTGGCCCAATACCACCGCCTCGGTGCGCTCGGCATCGTGTTCCTCGAGGGTCTCGCCGAGACACAGCAGGGGCGCAAGCCCCGACACGAGCGCTGCCTTGACCCGCGCGACCACGGCGGCATCGTCCTCGCCGAATAGGCTGCGCCGTTCGGAATGGCCGACCAGCACGTAACGAACCGAGAGATCCGTCAGCATGGCACCGCTCACCTCACCCGTGAAGGCGCCGGACAGGTGATCATTGAGCGTCTGGGCACCCACGGCGACACCGCCATCCTTCAGCGCCTGAGTCGCGGCACCCAGGTAGGGGAAGGGCACCATCAACGCCACTTCGACCTTCTCGGGCAGGGAGGCGTCGGCAAAGGCACGGCCGAAGGTATCGACCAGCGCCAGGGAACCGTTCATCTTCCAGTTGCCGGCGATCAGTGGCATGCGCATCGAGGATCCTCTTTCAAGGTGGTGCGAAATAGTATAGGAGCCACCCTGTCAAGACAACCTTTGCCGAGTAACGTCCTCCGGCCGGCCCTTCAAGCGAGAAGCGACTCCACCTCAGCGGCCAGTCGGCGGGCCAGGCCATCGACATCCAGATGGGGGCGTCCCTCCACCATGACCCGGATCAGCGGCTCGGTGCCAGATGGCCGAAGCAGGATCCTGCCCTCGTCACCAAGCTCCTGCTCTACCGCCACCACGGCCTCCTTCAAGGCCGGCAATTCCATCAGACCCCTGGCATCGGCACCCGGCGTTAGCCGGACATTGACCAGCACCTGCGGGGCCTTTTCCAGGCCGGCCAGGAGGCGCTGGAGTGGCTTCTCCTCGCGCACCATGATCGCCAGTACCTGCAGCGCCGCGACGATGCCGTCCCCGGTGGTCTGCACATGGCCGCAGACGATGTGTCCGGAAGACTCGCCACCCAGGCGCCACCCCTCTGTCGACATCATTTCCATGACGTAGCGGTCCCCGACCTTGGCACGCCTGAAGGGAATGCCGAGTGCCTCCAGGGCCATGGCCAGGCCGAAGTTGGACATCAGGGTACCGACCACGCCACCCCCCAGCTCCCCTCGAGCCTGGCGGTCGCGAGCGATCAGGTAGAGGATGTCGTCGCCATCGATCTCGCGACCCTCGGCGTCGACCATCAGCACACGGTCACCGTCACCATCGAAGGCCACACCCAGGTCTGCCCCCTGCTGGATCACGGCGGCACGCAAGGCCGCCGGATAGGTCGACCCGACCTCCTTGTTGATGTTGAACCCATCCGGGTTGGCACCGATCAGCGTCACCTCGGCGCCCAGCTCACGGAAGACGCTGGGGGCAATGTGGTAGGTGGCACCATGGGCACAATCGACCACCATCCTCAGGCCATGGAGACTGACGCGGTCGGGCACCGTGGACTTGCAGAACTCGATATAACGCCCGGCGGCATCGTCGACCCTCACGGCCTTGCCGAGACGGTCGGCGGCCACGGTGGCCAGCGGCGCGTCGAGCATGTCCTCGATACGCAACTCGACCTCGTCGGCAAGCTTGACACCCTCTGCCGAGAAAAACTTGATGCCGTTGTCGGCAAAGGGATTATGGGAGGCCGAAATCACGATACCGGCATCGGCACGGAAGGTGCGCGTCAGGTAAGCGATGCCCGGGGTGGGCATCGGTCCCAGCAGCACCACATCCACGCCCGCGGCGGAGAGCCCCGCCTCCAGAGCCGATTCGAACATATAGCCCGAGATTCGCGTGTCCTTGCCAATCAATACCTTGGCCCGGCGGCCATCGTTCTCACGCACCAGCGCCCGACCCGCGGCCCAGCCCAGCTTGAGCATGAAATCAGCGGTAATGGGCGCCTCACCCACGGTGCCGCGAATCCCGTCGGTACCGAAATAGCGTCTCGTCATCAGCAGCCTTCCTTGAGTACGGCCCATGTCATGTTCACGGCATCTACATTGGGCCCCACATCGTGGACGCGCAGGATACGCGCTCCGCGATCCACGGCAAGGGCCGTCATTGCCAGACCACCCCAGAGCCGCTCCTCCACGGGCCTGGCCAGCACCTTGCCGATCATGCTCTTGCGCGACATCCCCACCAGCAGCGGCAAACCGAAGCCCTCCAGGCGATCCATGCGATTGAGCAGACGCAGATTATGCTCGACAGTCTTGCCGAAGCCGAAACCCGGATCCAGCAGCAGCCGCTCGCGACGCAAGCCGGCGGCGGCGCATGCCGCCAACCGGGACTCGAGGAATTCGACCACCGCCTCTTCCACAGGCTCATCATAGCGGGGGGCCTGCTGCATGTCGCGTGGCTCCCCCTGGCGATGCATCAGGCAGACCGGCAAGCCAGTGCCCAGGGCCGCCTCCATGGCACACTCTCGTTCGAGGGCACGCACGTCATTGATCATGCCGGCCCCGAGCGACGCGACCTCCCGCATGACATCAGGGTTGCTGGTATCCACCGACACCAGGGCATCGAGTTCCCTCACCAGGGCCTCGACCACCGGCGCCACTCTGTCGAGTTCCTGCTGGGGACTGACGGGGTCGGCACCGGGGCGGGTGGACTCGCCACCGATATCGATGATGGCCGCGCCTTCGGCCAGCATCTGGCCGGCATGGCGAAGGGCATCATCCAGCACCAGGTGGCGGCCGCCATCGGAGAAGGAATCCGGTGTGACATTGAGGATTCCCATGACCCGGGGAAAGGAGAGGTCGAGCCGGTGCCTGCCACAGGCCAGGGAAGTGCGTGAAGCGTTATCCATCATGGTATCGGCCGGGTGCAAGAGTCGCGGATCAATCGGCGGAAGGACCGCCTCAACGTCAAAGGCGCCCCGAAGGGCGCCTGGAATTACGGCATGCCCAGCCTTCAGCTACCGGCCGGACCACCGAGGGGATCAGAGG
>JAGXGN010000167.1 GCA_024636705.1 Halomonas sp. | reverse complement strand
CACCAGCATGTCGCAGATTTCCAGGGCCTGCTCGCCGTTGTCGGGCTGGGAGACCAGCAGGTCGTCGAGATTGACGCCCAGCTTCTCGGCATAGCTGGGGTCGAGCGCATGCTCGGCATCGATGAAGGCACAGGTCTTGCCCTGCTTCTGCGCCTGGGCGATCACCGACAGGGTCAGGGTCGTCTTGCCCGAGGACTCGGGGCCGAAGATCTCGACCACGCGTCCATAGGGGAGCCCGCCAATGCCCAGGGCGATATCCAGCCCCAGGGAACCGGTCGATACCGATGGCATCACCACCCGCGGGGCATCGCCGAGACGCATCACGGTCCCCTTGCCGAACTGGCGGTCGATCTGCGAGAGCGCGGCATTCAGCGCCTTGGAGCGGTTGTCGTCCTGAGCCATGGAGGGCCTCCTACGCAATGACAAGTGAAAACGGCGTTACCCGGAACAGGGCATACCGGTACTGTATGACTACACAGTAGTATGACGAAGAAATCATCGCCAGTCACCCTTCCGAGGGTGCCAGATATCGAATCAGCCCGATCAGGGCCTCACGCACGGCCTGCTCCCGTACCGCCTGACGATCACCGGTGAAATGACGACACTCGGCATGGCAGGCATCGGCACTTCCCCATGCCAGCCAGACCATGCCCACGGGCTTCTCGGCGCTGCCTCCGCCGGGGCCGGCCACGCCACTGATCGCCACCCCCCATTGCGCACCACTCTCACGGCAGGCGCCGGCCACCATGGCCTCCACCACTTCGCGACTCACCGCCCCCTGTGAAGTCAGGAGTGCATCGGATACCCCCAGCAGGCGCCTCTTGGCCGCATTGGAATAGGTGACATAGCCGGTCTCGAACCAGTTGGAGCTCCCGGCCACGGCGGTGATGGCGCTGGCGACACCGCCGCCGGTGCAGGACTCCGCCGTGGTCACGCGGATGCCCTGCGCCTGACAGAGATGCCCCAGGCGCTCGGCAAGCGCCAGGAGGTCGAGGGCCCTGGGGTCGGCGTCGGCTGATGGCATCATCGTTCTCCCGAAAAACGGGGCAACGCCAGCCGGTACTGGCCGCGCGTCTGCCCGGACTTTTGCGTACAATACCGGCTTTGATCATGAGATGCAGGCGCAGGAAAACCTGGCGACGAATCCGCCCCGCCCTCCGATGGAGCCTTACAGGAACCCCATGTCACAGGCCAGCGACCAGCACACGCCGATGATGGCCCAGTACCTGAAGATCAAGCGCGACCACCCGGATGTGCTGCTCTTCTACCGCATGGGCGATTTCTATGAGCTCTTCCATGAGGATGCGCGACGCGCCGCGGCCCTGCTCGACATCACCCTGACCCAGCGCGGCCAGTCGGCGGGCAAGCCGATCCCCATGGCCGGGGTACCCTACCACAGCGCCGAGGGCTACTTGGCCCGACTGGTGAAGGCGGGTGAGTCGGTGGCCATCTGCGAGCAGATCGGCGACCCGGCAACCAGCAAAGGACCCGTCGAGCGCAAGGTGGTGCGGATCATCACGCCGGGCACCCTCTACGACGAGGCGCTGCTCGATGCCCGTCGTGACAACCTCCTGGTCGCCCTGCACAGCCGGGGAACCGACTGGGGCATCGCCTGGCTCGAGCTGTCCAGTGGGCGCTTCAGCCTGCTGGAGGTCGCAAGCGAAAGTGAAATGCTCGCCGAGCTGCAGCGCCTCGACCCGGCCGAACTGCTGGTATCGGACGCCGTCGACCTGCCGCCGACCCTGGTGTCCCGCCCGGGGTTGCGCCGCCAGGATGACTGGCTGTTCGACCTCGAGGCGGCGAACCGGACCCTGCGTGACCAGTTCGGAGTTCAGGACCTGAGAGGCTTCGGCTGTGCCCACCTGGAGGCCGCCCTGACCGCCGCGGGCGTGCTGATCGACTATGCCCGGGATACCCAGCGCTCGCGGCTGCCCCACGTCACCGCCATCGGCGTGGAAAACCGCGAGGATGCCGTGGTCATCGATGCCGCCAGCCGCCGCAATCTCGAGATCGACACCAGCCTGGGTGGCGGCAGCGACAACACCCTGGCCAGCGTGCTCGACACCACCGCCACGGCCATGGGATCGAGATTGCTCAAGCGCTGGCTGAATCGCCCCCTGCGCGACCGCGACCAGGTGCAGGCCCGACAAGCGGCGGTCGGCCTGCTGCTCGATGACGAGGGCCATCTGGGCCTGGCCGAAGCCCTCAAGGCGATCGGCGATGTCGAACGGATCCTGGCGCGGGTGGCCCTCTACAGTGCCCGCCCACGCGATCTCGCCCGGCTTCGTGACGCCCTGGAAACCCTCCCGTCGCTCGAGCGGGAACTGGACGCCTACCCCGAAGGCTCGTCACTGGACGAGTTGCGGCGTCATATCCGACCCTATCCCGACCTCGCCGACACCCTGACCCGGGCACTGGTGGACAATCCTCCGGTGGTGATCCGTGACGGCGGGGTGATCGCCGAAGGCTTCGATAGCGAACTGGACGAGCATCGCGGCCTGGCCGAGCATGCCGGCGACTACCTGGTGCAGCTGGAGACTCGCGAACGGGAACGCACCGGCTTGCCCGGCCTGAAGGTAGGCTACAACCGGGTCCATGGGTATTTCATCGAGATCCCTCGCGCCCAGGCGCGGGAGGTACCCGTCGACTACCTTCGCCGCCAGACGCTGAAGAACGCCGAACGCTTCATCATCCCCGAGCTCAAGGAATTCGAGGACAAGGCACTGTCGGCGAGGTCCCGCGCCCTGGCCCGTGAGAAGCTGCTCTACGACGGCCTGCTCGACACCCTCAATGCCGATCTCGGTCCCCTGCAGGCCACCGGCCGCAGCCTGGCCACCCTGGACGTGCTGTGTTGCCTCGCCGAGCGGGCGCAGTCACTGGATCTCGCCCGCCCGCGACTCCTGGAAACGCCGGGCCTGACCATCCGCGGTGGCCGCCACCCGGTGGTCGAAGCCGTCAGCGAGACCCCCTTCGTCCCCAATGACCTGGTGCTCGATGATGACCGGCGCATGCTCATCATCACCGGCCCCAACATGGGCGGGAAGTCGACCTACATGCGACAGGCCGCCCTGATCACCCTGCTCGCTCATACCGGGAGCTTCGTGCCGGCGGACTCGGCGGACATCGGCCCGGTGGATCGGATCTTCACCCGCATCGGCTCCTCGGACGATCTCGCCGGCGGTCGCTCCACCTTCATGGTGGAAATGACCGAGACCGCCAGCATCCTGCACAACGCCACGGACCAGAGCCTGGTGTTGATGGACGAGATCGGACGGGGAACCAGCACCTTCGACGGCCTCTCGCTGGCCTGGGCCAGCGCCGAGCACCTGACCCACAGCCGTGCCTTCACCCTCTTCGCCACTCATTACTTCGAGATGACGGCCCTGGCGGACCAGGCGGAAGGTGTCGCCAACGTGCACCTGACGGCGACCGAGCACAAGGACGGCATCGTCTTCATGCATCGTGTCGAGGAAGGCCCCGCCAGTCAGAGCTATGGCCTTCAGGTCGCCCAACTGGCCGGGGTCCCGTCCCCCGTGATCGCTCGAGCCCGCGAGAAGCTGGCCTTGCTCGAGCAGCAGGAAGTGGATCAGGGAAACCCGTCTTCGCGACAGCAACAGGACGGACAGACGGCACCCTTGCAGACCGACCTCTTCGCCCGCACCCCGCATCCCCTGGTGGAGGAACTCGAGGCCCTCGCCCTGGATGACCTGACACCACGGCAGGCACTGGAGTTGCTCTACCGCTGGAAGGCGGCCAGATGATCGTCGGTGACCGGCCCTTGGCGGTGCTTGCGGAACGCCCGGCGGCACGACTAGAATGATCGCCCTGCCGCTTTATAATTATAATGGCCTTGGTTTTTATACCCGTTTTTAGACATTAGTGACCGGCCGCGGTCTACCGAACCGAGGGAGGGAGACTGACATGACATTTGTCGTCACCGAAAACTGCATCAAGTGCAAGTACACCGACTGTGTCGAGGTCTGCCCGGTGGACTGCTTCTATGAAGGCCCCAACTTCCTGGTGATACACCCCGACGAGTGCATCGACTGCGCCCTGTGTGAGCCGGAGTGTCCCGCGGAGGCGATCTTCTCGGAAGACGAGTTACCCGAGGATCAGCAAGCCTTCATCGAGATCAACGCCGAGCTGGCGGAGGTCTGGCCCAATATCAGCGAGAAGAAGGACCCGCCCGCCGATGCCGAAGAGTGGGACGGAAAGCCCGGCAAGCTCGAGTACCTCGAACGCGAATAGCCCATCTCACCGCACTGAATCGAAAAAGGCGACCCGAAGGTCGCCCGCTCCCAGCAGATCCCTTGGGCGGCTCCCTCCGCCCGACTCCTCTGGTGCCTGTCCCTGCCCGGAGGCGGCGTCCTGCCACACCGCGCACACCAGCAAAGCACCCCGTTGCGTCCTGCCGAAAGAACCGCCTTGTTCCTTCTCGTCCCTGTGGGCATTGTGGCAGGGCTGCATCGCGGCACAACCGTCCCTCCCGGCGCCTCGTCCGGCATGCCATCGCGCCATCATCGCCGTCAGTAACCCAGAATATCCTTTTATATCAACGAAATAAAAAAGACCACCACCCGGGAGGCAGCGGTCTCTTCATCGACAAAAGGTCAATGTATTCGGGTAGATGTAGCCGATTTCCTACAAGAAGTCCCGATATAGGCAACAGTGTTCGATTACTGTCCCTTGATCGCGGCCAGTCCCGGATAGGCGGCCGAATCGCCGAGTTCCTGCTCGATCACCAGCAGGCGGTTGTACTTGGCCACCCGGTCGCTGCGGCTCAAGGATCCCGTCTTGATCTGGCCGGCACGGGTGCCCACCGCCAGATCGGCGATGGTGGTGTCCTCGGTCTCCCCGCTGCGGTGAGAGATCACCGCGGTGAAACCGGCGTCCTGGGCCATCCTGATGGCATCCAGTGTCTCGGAAAGCGAGCCGATCTGATTGAACTTGATGAGGATGGAATTGCCGATCTTCTCCTCGATGCCCCGCCTGAGAATCCGGGTGTTGGTCACGAAGAGGTCGTCGCCCACCAGTTGAACCTTGTCACCCAGCCTGTCGGTCAACAGCTTCCAGCCATCCCAGTCGGACTCGTCCATGCCGTCCTCGATGGAAACGATGGGATACTGGTCACACAGCTCGGCCAGGTAATCGACGAAACCGGCGGCATCGAACGCCTTGCCCTCGCCGGAAAGGTCATACTTGCCATCGCGGTAGAACTCCGAGGAGGCACAGTCCAACGCTAGGGTCACGTCACGGCCAAGGACGTAACCGGCATCGCTCACCGCCTGCTTGATCACCGCCAGTGCCTCGGCATTGGAGGCCAGGTTGGGGGCGAAGCCACCCTCGTCACCCACCGACGTCGCCAGGCCTCGCGAGGAAAGCACCTTCTTCAGGGCGTGAAAGATCTCGGCCCCCATGCGCAGGGCTTCACGGAAATTCGGCGCACCAACCGGCTGCACCATGAATTCCTGGATATCGATGTTGTTGTCGGCATGCTCACCGCCATTGAGGATATTCATCATCGGTACCGGCATCAGGTACTCGCCGGGTTTGCCGAAAAGCTCGGCAATATGGGCGTAGAGCGGCACCCCCTCGGCATTGGCCGCGGCCTTGGCGGCCGCCAGCGACACGGCGAGGATGGCATTGGCACCCAGCGTGGCCTTGTTGTCGGTGCCATCGAGTTCGAGCATGGCGTCATCCAGGCCACGCTGGTCGCGGGCATCCATTCCGAGCAGCCGTTCACGGATAGCGGTGTTGACGGATTCCACGGCCTTGAGCACGCCCTTGCCCAGGTAGCGCGACGTGTCGCCATCCCGCCGCTCCAGGGCCTCGCGGGAGCCGGTGGAGGCGCCGCTGGGCGCGCAGGCCACACCCACGGCGCCGCTTTTCAGCCGCACCTCGGCCTGCACGGTGGGATTGCCGCGGGAGTCGAGAACTTCAAGGGCGTGAATGTCGACGATCTTGGTCATGTCAATCGATCCTTCTTGTTGGTGTGAGCGTCGTGACGTCTCGGTGTGCGCCTCGTGAACGCTCAGGATATCTCGAGGGGAGCAAACCCCTTGACCAGGTCATCGAGTGCCTTGACCTGGGCCAGGAAGGGTTCCAGACGGTCCAGTGGCAAGGCGCAGGGGCCATCACAGAGCGCCGAATCGGGATCGGGATGTGCCTCCAGAAAGATCCCTGCCAGTCCCACGGCGACACCCGCCCTGGCCAGTTCGGCCACCTGGGCGCGACGCCCATCGGCACTGTCGGCACGACCGCCGGGGCGCTGCAACGAATGCGTGACATCGAAAAACAGGGGATAACCCGTCTGCTTCATGTCACCAAAACCGAGCATATCAACCACTAGATTATTATACCCGAAGCTGGATCCGCGCTCACAAAGCAACAATTCTCCATTGCCCGCTTCCTGACACTTGCGGATGATATGACGCATCTCCTGAGGCGCCAGGAATTGCGGCTTCTTGATATTGATCACCGCCCCGGTCTCGGCCATGGCCACCACCAGGTCGGTCTGACGGGCCAGGAAGGCAGGCAACTGGATGATGTCGGCGACCTCGGCGACCCGCGCCGCCTGCCAGGGCTCGTGGACGTCGGTAATGATCGGCACACCGAACCGCGACTTCACCTCGGCCAGGATCTCCAGGCCCTTGTCCAGGCCGGGACCGCGAAAGGAGTGGATGGAACTGCGGTTTGCCTTGTCGAAGCTGGCCTTGAACACATAGGGCATGCCGAGCCGGCTGGTCACCTCGACATAGGCGGCAGCGACCTCGAAGGCCAACTCTCGCGATTCCAGGACATTCATGCCACCAAGCAGCATCAGCGGTAACGAATTGCCAGCCTTCAGGCCGGCAACCTTGATATGACGCTCCGGGGCATGACCTTGAGGGTCGGACATGAGCTCACTCCTGATGGGAGGACTGGGCGCGGAAGCGCGCCGACTTGTGCTCCAGCGCCGCATTGACGAAGCCGGTAAACAGCGGATGGCCATCGCGAGGAGTGGAGGTGAATTCCGGATGGAACTGGCAGGCGACGAACCAGGGATGATCCGGCAGCTCGATCATCTCGACCAGTGAGCCATCGACACTCTTGCCACAGACCACCAGGCCGGCCTGCTCCAGCGAATCGATGAACTGGTTGTTGACCTCGTAGCGATGCCGGTGTCTCTCGACGATCTCGTCGCTGCCGTAAGCCTCACGGGCCTTGCTGCCGGCCTTGAGCCGGCATACCTGGCCGCCCAGGCGCATGGTCCCCCCCAGGTCGGAAGCCTCGTCACGCAGCTCGACCTTGCCCTCGGGGCTGAGCCACTCGGTGATCAGGCTGACGACCGGGTGCTGGGTGTCGTGGGTGAATTCTGTCGAGTTGGCATCCTCCCAGCCGGCCAGGTGGCGGGCGAACTCGATCACCGCCACCTGCATGCCGAGGCAGATGCCGAGATAGGGAATGCCGTTCTCGCGGGCAAAGCGGGCCGTGGCGATCTTGCCTTCCACGCCGCGCTCGCCGAAGCCACCAGGCACCAGGATGGCATCCTTGCCGACGAGACGCTCGGCACCATGGTGCTCGATGTCCTCGGAATCGATGTAATCGACGTTGACCTTCACCCGGGTCTGGATACCCGCGTGGATCAGCGCCTCATTGAGGGACTTGTAGGCATCGAGCAACTCCATGTACTTGCCCACCATGGCAATGTTGATCGACTTCAAGGGATTGAGCTTGGCGTCGAGCACATGCACCCACTCGCCGAGGTCGGCCTCATCGGCCTCGAGGCGCAGCTTGTCGCAGACGATCTCGTCGAGGCCATGCTCGTGGAGCATGAGCGGGATGCGGTAGATGGTATCGGCATCCTGCAACGGAATGACCGCGCGCTCTTCCACGTTGGTGAACAGCGCGATCTTACGCCGCTCGCTCTCCTGGAGCTCCACCTCGCTGCGACAGATCAGGATGTCCGGCTGGATGCCGATGGAGCGCAGTTCCTTGACGCTGTGCTGGGTCGGCTTGGTCTTGGTCTCCCCCGCCGTCTTGATGTAGGGCACCAGCGTCAGGTGCATGAAGATCGCCCGGCTCGCGCCCAGTTCGCTGCGGATCTGGCGGATGGATTCGAGAAAGGGCAGCGATTCGATGTCACCCACGGTGCCGCCGATCTCGACCAGCGTCACGTCGAAGCCCTCACCGCCGGCGTAGACACGACGCTTGATCTCGTCGGTGATGTGAGGAATGACCTGCACGGTCCCCCCCAGATAGTCGCCGCGGCGCTCCTTGCGCAGCACATGCTCATAGACGCGCCCGGTGGTGAAGTTGTTGCCTTGCGTCATCTTGGTGCGGATGAAGCGTTCGTAGTGCCCCAGGTCCAGATCTGTCTCGGCGCCATCCTCGGTGACGAACACCTCGCCGTGCTGGAAGGGACTCATGGTACCGGGATCCACGTTGATGTAGGGATCGAGCTTGAGCATGGTGACCTTGAGGCCGCGCGCCTCCAGTATCGCCGCCAGCGAGGCCGACGCAATGCCCTTGCCGAGAGAGGACACAACGCCACCGGTCACGAAGATATATCGTGTCATGGGGAACCTGTCGAAACGTGATCAGTAGACACGGCAGGAAGCCGCGTCTGGATGGGACGACAGACTAGCAGAATACGACCAATGGCTCAATTTCAGCGCCGGCGGCCTGGCTCGACGCTTATCCATATTCAAGACGGAGCCAAACTCGCGGCTTACCCGGCGACAGGCCTTCGAGGGGGCGCTGTGAATACCTCCCTGTACGCTACCGATGCCATCCATGGCATAGGACCCCCTCCTGTCTCTTATACACAT
>JAGXGN010000166.1 GCA_024636705.1 Halomonas sp. | reverse complement strand
GCTGTGGATCGAATAATCGTCGCCGCAGCCGGCCAGGCCATGGCCCAGCACCAGTAGTGCCTCCTTGGCCACGTCCAGCACCCGACGATCCTCCAGCCAGGCCTCGGTGGAGAGCGAGACGTCTACCAGGATCGACACCGCCAGGTCGCGGGCCTGGGTGCGGCTATCCAGGTAGAGCCGGTCGCTGGACTCGCCAGTGGCGGCCAGGTCGCAGTGCGAGCGGATCACCGCGTCCATGTCGAGCTCGCTGCCGTCCAGCTGGCCGCGCAGGATCTCGCGCCGCGGGCGCAGGGCCTCGAACTCGCGGCGCACCCGGCGGATGCGCCGACGAGTCGCCTCATCGGGCGCCCAGCACTCCCCATCCTCGCTCTGCACCTCGCTTAACACCACGCAGTGATCGGGAAGGTAGGCCTGCCGGCGGTGATTCCACTCGGGATAGCTATGGCGCCCCTTCAGTCGGCCGCCAGCGACCTCGTCCGGGGCCAGGTCGAGATCGAGCTTGAGCCGGGAGGCCGCCTTCTTGCGGTTGGGCGTCAGCACGATCTCATCGATCTGGTCGGCGGCCTTCCTGGCCTCTTCCTCTTCATCGTCGTCCACGAGGCGGTTGAGGTTCACCATCTCGGCCCAGGAGAGCATCTTCTCCATGTTATTGAGCATCAGCGGGTCATCGCGGTCGGCCTGGTCCTGCTCACGGCGGTCGGCCTTGCGCTTGCCCTTGTCGTCCTCGGGCGAGTCGCCGGCAGACGCCATGTCTTCATCGTCGTCGACGGTGGCTTCGCGGGCTCCGTCGCGGGTCCCGAGGGTCACGGCCTGGCCCCACAACGGCACCGGCAGAGGCGGGCGGTAACCGCGCGGGGCGCGGAACGCATCGAGCGGGAAGTCCGAGTCGCGGATGGCGCGCTGCATGGCCGCGGCCCAGGCCTCGTCGGGGTCGGGGGCGCCCAGCTCGGCGCATAGCGCCGACTCCAGGGCCGCCTCCATGGGCGGCAGGCGCTTGCGCCGCGGGCGGATGGCGAACAGTTCGCCGCACAGGCGCACGTAGCGATCCGTCAGCCCCGGGAAGCGGGCCAGGGCGGCCCTTGTCGTTCGGCGCGCCTCGCGCAGACGCGCCAGATCGGCCTGCAGCGGGTCCGCGGGAAGCGTCACCGGCTGGGCCTCGGCCAGGAAGGCAGTGAGCCACAGATAGAGATCGCGGTTGAGGGCGGCCTCGGGGAAGAGCGCCAGGCGCGGCGGTAGCAGCAGGTTCTCCTCGTCGCGGCGAGACTGGTCGAGGTCTTCCTCATCGAGCCCCAGGCGCTGGCGCAGGCTCAGCCGGTGGGCGGATCCACGCCGGGCAATGGCAGCCACCTCGAGGCCCGCCTCGCCGCCGCCGGCGCGGAAGAAAACGCCGAGCATGGGGCGCAGGCTCTCGAGGCTGACCGCCGCCTCGGGATGGTCCGGATAGCTCGCCGCGCCGGAGGCCCAGCGGTGCCAGAAGCGGCCGACGGTCTCCTCGACCTCAAGAAAGTCCAGCATTTTCAAGCTCCAGAGTAAGGAGAAACTGACCCGTGACGACACGGGGCTGATCCGGCGGCTGGCCTGCGAGGAGGCGCTGTGAATACATCCTTGTACGCTACCGACGCCATCCATGGCGTAGGACCTCCTCTTCGGCCTGCCCCCGGCGCCCCTCCCTTTACGAAACGCACCATCAGCCGAAGGTGGCCCTGATGGCTTCCATCAACCCCTCCTGGACGTCCGCATCGTCGGAGAGCGGCTCCACCAGGGTGGCGCGGGCGGCATCGAGGATCGGCATGCCGGCCTGGATCAGGGTGGCACAGTAGACCAGCAGGCGGGTGGAGACCCCTTCCTCCAGGTCCTGGCCCTTCATGTCGCGCAGGCTCGCCGCCAGGTTGACCAGCGCAGCGCACTGATCGGCCGGCAGGCCGCTCTCACGGGCCACGATGTCGCGCTCTACGTGGGGGGGCGGGAAGTCGAAGGACATCGCCACGAAGCGCTGGCGGGTGCTCGGCTTCAGGGACTTGAGGATGTGCTGGTAGCCGGGGTTGTAGGAGACCACCAGCATGAAGTCGTCCGGCGCCTCGAGCAGCTCGCCGGTGCGCTCCAGCGGCAGCATTCGCCGGTCGTCGGTCAGGGGGTGCATCACCACGGTGACGTCCTTGCGGGCCTCCACCACCTCGTCGAGGTAGCAGATGCCGCCCTCGCGCACGGCGCGCGTCAGGGGGCCGTCGACCCAGCGGGTCTCCCCGCCTTGCAGCAGGTAGCGCCCGGTGAGGTCGGCGGCGGTCAGGTCGTCGTGGCAGGAAACGGTGAACAGCGGCTTGCCGAGCTTCGCCGCCATGTGGCTAACGAAGCGGGTCTTGCCGCAGCCGGTCGGCCCCTTGAGCAGCAGCGGCAGGCGCTGCTGGAACGCCTGCTCGAACATGGCGCACTCATTGCCGACGCTCTGGTAGTAGGGAATCTCTTGCTCGCTGGCGTTGGCGGCCACGGAGGAAAGGGGCATGAAGATCACTCCTGTCAGGGTGATTTACGAAGAACTGAACGGAAGAGGGCCCCGACCGGGGCCCTCGGTGGTCAGGCGCGATCGGGGCCTGCAGTCAGTTGGGTGCCACCGGCGGGTACTTGTTCGCGGGCCGGACCGAAGAAGGCGTAGAGCAGCATCACAGCCCCCACCGCCACGGCCACCCCGGCGCCCAGGCGCATCATGTAGAAGAGGCCGAGCTGGTCCTGCACCTCCATGTAGTTCATGCCCAGCACGCGTTGCAGGTGGGTCTGCACCACACCGGCGAAGGTCAGCGTGAAGGTCATGAAGCACATGGCACTGGTCATGACCCAGAAGCCCCACATGTTCAGCACCTGGTTGTAGGGCTGGACGCGGCGCAACTGCGGCATGGCGAAGGTGATCACGCCGAGGATCAGCATCACGTAGGCCCCGTAGAAGGCCAGGTGGGCGTGGGCGGCGGTGACCTGGGTGCCATGGCTGTAGTAATTGACCCAGTGCAGGGTGTGCATGAAGCCCCACACGCCGGCGCCGAAGAAGGCCACGGTCGGGCAACCCAGGGCTCAGAGCATGGCGGCCTTGTTGGGGTGGTTACGGCTGCCCTTCCAGAACATGGTGAAGGCGAACACCACCATGGCGAAGAAGGGGATCACCTCCAGCGTGGAGAAGATGCTGCCGATGGGCTGCCAGTAGCTCGGCGCACCGATCCAGTAGTAGTGGTGACCGGTGCCCAGCAGACCCGAGAAAAGCGACAGGCCGACGATGATATACAGCCACTTCTCGATCACCTCGCGGTCGACGCCGGTCATCTTGATCAGCAGGTAGCCCAGCAGCGCCGCCATGATCAGCTCCCAGACGCCCTCGACCCAGAGGTGCACCACCCACCACCAGTAGAGCTTGTCCACGGCGAGGTTGGTGGGGTTGTAGAAGGCGAACAGCCAGAACACCGCGGCCAGCCACAGGCCCAGCATCAGCACCAGATTGATGGCGGTTCGGCGCCCCTTGAGCAGGGTCATGCTGGTGTTGAACAGGAACATCAAAAACGAGATGGTGATCAGCAACTTGACCCAGAACGGCTGCTCCAGGAACTCGCGGCCTTCATGGATCCCGAACTGGTAGCCGACCAGGGCGGCGGCGCCGGCGAAGGCGAAGATCGCCAGTTGCAGGTAGGCCAGGCCCGGGCTGTGGATCTCGCGCTCGGCCTCTTCCGGCATCAGGTAATAGGTGCAGCCCATGAAGCCGAGCAGCAGCCAGACGATCAGCAGATTGGTATGGCTGACGCGCATGATGTTGAAGGGCATCAGCTCGGCCAAGAAGTTGGGCCAGACATAGACGGTGGCGGCCAGCAGCCCGAAGACGACCTGCAGGGCGAAGAGCGCCATGGCCACCATGAAGAATGGCAGCGCCACCTTCTGGGTTTCGTATTTCATCGGTGTCGTTCTCCTTGATTCATTCGCCGGGGCTCAGGGAAAGAGGCAGGCATTGGCTCAGCCGGCGGTGTTAGGCGGCCAGTCCTGAGTATTGATACCGTCGGTCCACTCCAGGAAGTCGATCAGCGCCTGCATCTCCTCCTCGCTGAAGTCGTAGGCCGGCATCTGGCGGCGTCCCTGGGCGCCCAGCGGCTGGGCGCGGATCCACGCGGCCAGGCCGGCGCGCGCCGCCTCAGGATTATCGTGCCCCCCATAGCGCTCCCAGACGTTGCCCAGCTCCGGCGCGAAGTAGGCCCCCTCGCCCAGGATGCTGTGGCAGTTGATGCACATGTTCTTTTCCCACACTTCCTTGCCGTGCTTGACGGACTCGGTGAGCCCCTCGCTGTCGGTGGACGTGTTGACCATGTACCAGTGGCTGTGGGCCGTCAGCGCGGCAAACAGCAGAAAGAAGAACAGCGACCCGCCGTAGAAGATGTTGCGGGCCGCCGACTTGGTGAGACCGTCGGCCATGAACCATACCCCTTTGCTGGTTGAGTGATGCCGTCTGCGTGGAAGGACGACGGCCAGGCTGGCATTAAGATATATATAACATGAATCTTAAATTTACCAGGCCTTGAGGGGAATGGCCATGTGGAGGTGGGAAGCCATGACGCAGGTCAAATTTAGGTTCATCGCAGATCAGCATCACGGTCCCATGGTGCTTGGCCTGCAGGGACTCTGCGAGCGACGAGACAACGATGTTGTCACCATGTCGGCCACCTATACCATCCTGGTCTGGGGCCTGTTGATGGCGATTGTCTGGGCGTACTAGAAGGAGCGCCCCTTCGGGTCCTCCTTGGATTCCCTGAGAATGGATTTTCGGTATTGTGCTTATGCCAGCCAGGAAAGCGGGCTGTGTCGAATCACCGCCCCCAGCATATAGAGGAAGGCCAGGATGGCGGCTATCGCCGCAACACCTCGAATCGCCGGGGTGCTGCCACGCTTGATCGCCACCGTGCCCAGTCCGATGTAGGCAAGCAGGGCGATCAGCTTGGCGGCCAGCCAGGGGTGCTGGTGTGGCCACAGCGAGAGCATCACCATCAGCATGACCCCCAGCACCAGCAGGGCGGTATCGATGAGGTGGGGCACCACCTTCACCCAGCGATGCTGCAATAGGGGCACCTCACGCACCGACCACCAGGCCCTCAGCATGAAGAAGAGGATGCTCAGGGTGGCGGCGGTGATATGCAGGTGCTTGATCAGGACATAGTGTTCGATCATGGCGCGCTCCCTGGACGAGGCCTAGCCATCCTTGCCGTCGGGCCGGGCCGAGAGCAGCGACCCCGTATAGTGGAGCAGGAAGATGACGTAGGCCAGGCACCAGAAGATGATGCCCAGGTTGTAGGTCCAGTGGGTGATCTGCGGAAAGAGCGCCAGCACTGGCGAGCGCAGCAGGGCCGCGGCCACCATCAGCCCCAGGGCCACGCCGATGCCCGGCAGGGTGCGGATTTCGCGGCCTGTATGGCCCAGCGCGACCCGCGACATCATCGCCAGCATCATGGTGCCCATGCCGCCGACGGTCACGGCGTGTACCGCCAGTTCGGCCCGGAAGGTGCCCAGCAGCGCCAGGGTCCACATGGCCAGGCCCACGGGGATGAAGGCATAACTCAGATGAAGCCCCCACAGCAGCGGCTCGCGCCAGCTGTGAAGGCCTCCCCAGCGCGACAGCCGCACGGCGTTGGCCACGGCGGCCAGCCCCATCAGGCCCGCCAGCAGTTCGCCGGGGACCGCAAAGCCGAGCATCACCAGCAGTTGGCCCAGCACCACCAGCACGACGCTGCCGAGGCTCGTGTACTCCAGCATCGGAATCGGTGCCTTGCGCGGCCGCCCCAGGCTATTGGCGGTAAACATGGCGATCACCCGGCCGCCTACCACCACCATCAGCAAGGCGATCAGCAATACCGCCAGGTAGGCCGCCTGACGGATCAGCTCGGCGTCGTCGGTCAACACCCCCAGGTGCATGGCCAGGTTGGCGATGGCGAACAGCGTCAGCACTGGGAGGAATACCAGGTTACGCCAGCGTTTTGCTGCTATCACACGCCGGGCCATGACGATGGCCACCAGTGGCAGGAAGGCCAGGTCGACCAGCATCGGCAGCCAGGCCGGCAGCCCCATGGGAAAGGCCATCAACAAGCGCCCCGCCAGCCAGAGCCCGACCAGCGCCAGCAGCCGCCCCCCCTTGAGGCTGGGCAGCCCGGTCCAGTTCTGCACCGCGGTGAGCAGGAACCCCGCCACCACGGCGGCGGCGAAGCCGAACAGCATCTCGTGCTGGTGCCAGAACATCAGGCCGCCATAGGGACGCAGCAGGATGACGCCATGCCAGAAGGCGAACCATATTCCCATGGAAAGCACGCTGAACAGCGCGGCCAACAGGAAGAAGGGCCGGAAAGCCAGGCGCGCCACCGGCAGGCGCGTCAGCGTGGAGAAGCGGACGGAAGAGGAGGAGGTCGATTGCATGGCGTCATACCCGACTAAATCGCTTGGTTATGGCCATTGTGCCCCACTCCTAACGCACCTTCCATGACAAGTATCAAGAATACTTCTTCTGGCCTATTAATGGCTGGTGCCTTCCTCATACCTCGTCTTGTTCCAGACGTTGTACTTGCCGGAGGGCTTGTTCATGGGAATGCGCTTCTCCTCCTCGAGCGTCTCGCCGTCATAGACGATCACCGCGCCGTCCTCCTCCCAGAGGCTCAGCAGCAGCTTCTCGCCATAGCGGTCGAACTCCCCGTGGGCGGCGGTCTTGCCGGGCTCGGGAATCAGCGTCTCGACGATCTCCAGGGTCGACTTGTCGATCACATGAACCCGGTCGCGGTTGGGGCCGAAGAAGACGTCGACCCAGGCATAGGGCGAGTTGGCGTGGCTGCGCATGAAGAAGCCGGGGCCGTCGGTCTCGAGGGTCTTGATCACCGTCCAGTCCGTCATGTCGATGATCGACACCGCCGCCTTGTTCAGGTGAGGCGTGGCCATGACACGGCGCCCCTGATACTCCCAGGTGATGCCCGAGCCGAGATGCGGCATTCCTTGCAACGGCAGATCGGCCACCTTCTCGCCGCTGTCCAGGTTGACCACCATGCCGCCCTGGCCGCCCCGCGAGGCGCCGATGACGTGCTCATACTCGAGGTCGAAAAAGAAGTCGTCCAGGTAGTCGGGAACCGGAATGCGCCGCACCCGAAAGTTGGGCGTCGCGTGGCTGCGTTGCGGCGCCAGCGGTGTCGCCATGTGGCCGGTGGCGACCACCGGCTCGGTGAGCAGCGGCCAGGGAATCTCCCACACTTCCTTGATGTCCTTGAGGGCGGCGATGAAGCCGCCTCGCGGCGGCGCGGCATAGACGGCGCTGACCCGCGAGCTCTCGCCATCCTCGCCCACCGCCGGGTAGACCTTCATCAGGTCGAGGTTGTGGGCGTCGAACAGCACCAGGCTGTGGGGCAGATAGTTGGCGGCCATCACGTAGCGGCCATCGGCGGAGACGGCGATGTTGCGCATGTTGATGCCGGCGCGCACCTCCGCTACTACCTTCATGTTGTAGATATCGTACTTGGTGATCCAGCCGTCGCGTGAGCCGAAGAAGACGTAGCGCCCGTCGGGGGTGTACTTGGGGCCACCGTGCAGGGCGTAGCGGGTCTTGAAACGGTGAATCGGCTCGAAGGTGTCGCCGTCGAGCAGGGTGGCGTGGTGGTCGCCGGTCTCCACTACGATGAACAGGTTGAGCGGGTCGGCATCGAAGCGCGGCACGTCGGGCAGGCTGCCATCCGGGTGGGTAACCTCCTGGCTGGCGAGGATCTCATCGCGTCCCCAGTTGGGCTCCCCCTCGGGCGCGCGATAGATCCACTCGGCCAGCGAGGCGATCTCTGTGTCCTCGAGTTGGGCCGAGAAGCCCGGCATCTGGCTGGCCGCTCGCCCGTCGCGGATCACCGCCTCGGCGGCCTGCGGCTTGAGCCGCGAGAGGTTGCCCGGCAGCAGCGCCGGGCCGATGCCGCCCAGGCGATCCTCGCCATGGCAGGACGCGCACTGGGCCTGGTAAAGCGCCTGGGTGTCGTCGGCACCCGCCGGCATCATGGCCGTGACCAGCACCGCCACGGCTAGTGCCTTCAGGAACGTTGGGGACGTGGGGAGGGAAACGACGCGGTTCACAGGGCAATCCGCTCCCGCACCAGTTCCAAGGTCTCGCCCTCGGCGAAGGTCGCCTCCTTGGGGGCCGGCTGAGCCAGGATGTTAGCCAGGCGCACCACCTCTCCGACCACGATCAGGGTCGGCGGCTTCAGCCCTTCCCGCGCGATGGTCTCGACCAGCTCACCCAGGCAAGTGATCACCTGGCGCTGCTCGGGAGTGGTACTCCGCTCCACCAGGGCCACCGGATGGTTCGCGGGCAGGCCGTGGTCCTGCAGCTGCCGGCTGATCAGCTCGGCATTGGCCAACCCCATGTAGAAGACCGCCGTGTGGTGGGGCGCCGCCAGGGAGGTCCAGTCCAGGGCCAGATCGCCGTCGCCCTTGCAGTGACCGGTGACGAAGGTGACGCTCTGGGCGTAGTCGCGATGGGTCAGCGGGAAGCCGCCATAGGCGGCACAGCCTTGAGCGGAGGTGATGCCCGGCACCACCCGGAAATGGATGCCGTGGCCGATCAGCACCTCGGCTTCTTCGCCACCGCGACCGAAGATGTAGGGATCACCGCCCTTGAGCCGTACGACCCGCTTGCCCTCCTCGGCCAGGCGCACCAGCAGGGCATTGGTCTCGTCCTGGGTCAGGACATGACAGCGCGAGGCCTTGCCGACGTAGAAGCGCCGGGCCCGGGGGCTGGCCAGGGCCAGCACCTCCCGGGAGACCAGGCGATCGAAGACCAGGCAGTCGGCCTGCTCGAGCAGCGACAGGGCCCGCAGGGTCAGCAGCCCGGGGTCGCCGGGCCCGGCGCCGACGATGGCCACCTCGCCGGGTGCCAGCGGCGCCTCGGCGAGGTCATAGGAAACGCGACGTGACGGCATGGCGGAATTCCTCGTCAGCCTTACGGGAGTTCGACGGCCTGGATGGCCTCATAGGGGGCAGAGATACGGCGCTCGGCCGCGTCGGCGACCCCGATCTCGCGGTTGGTCAGGTAGCAGCCGGGATCCTCTTCCCAGGGATCGCCGGTGACCTTCCAGGCGCGCACTCGGGTGTTGCCGTTGCAGATCGACAGATAGCGGCACTCGGCACAGCGGCCCTTGAGCGGCCGCGGGCGTTGGCGGAAGCCGACCATCAGCGGGTCCCGGGTATCGCGCCAGATCGCGGAGAAGGGACGCTCACGAACGTTGCCCAGGTCGTGGTCCCACCAGAAGGTGTCGGGGTGGACGTTGCCCAGGTTGTCGATGTTGGCGATATGCTCGCCGGAAGCATTGCCGCCCCAGTTGATCAGCCGCTGTTCCAGGGCCTCGGCCTGCTCGGGGAAGTGCTCGCGGGCCCACATCAGCAGGAAGGGGCCATCGGCGTCGTTGTTGCCGGTGACGTATTCCCGTTCCACGCCCCGCGAAAGCTCGTCTCGGCAGTGGTCAAACAGGCGGGTCATGGCGTCACGGGTCATCTGATGCCAGGCGTCCTGCTTGCTGTGGCGCCGGCCGCGGCCGCCGTAGTTGAGGTGCGAGAGGTAGAACTTGTCGACATCGTGTTCGTCGAGCAGTGCCAGGATGTCGCCCAGCTGCTCGTAGTTCTCGCGGGTCAGGGTGAAGCGCAGGCCGACCTTGATGCCGCGTTCCTTGCACAGCTTCACCGCGTGCATCGACTCGCGGAAGGCGCCCTGGCGCTGGCGGATGACGTCGTGAGTGGCCTCCAGGCCATCGATGCTGATGCCCACGTAGTCGTAGCCGACCTCGGCGATCCGATCGATATTCGCCTCGGTGATCAGGGTGCCGTTGGTGGAGAGGCCGGTGTAGATACCCAGCGCCCGGGCGTGGTGCGAGAGTTCGAAGATGTCGGGACGCATCAGCGGCTCACCGCCGGAGAGGATCAGCGCCGGCACCCGAAAGGCATGCAGGTCATCGAGCACTGCGTGGGCCTCGGCGGTGGAGAGCTCGCCGGCGAAGTCGATGTCGGCCGAGGTGGTGTAGCAGTGCTTGCAGGTCAGGTTGCAGCGGCGGATCAGGTTCCAGATCACCACCGGACCGGGCGGCTTGCGAGCGGGAGGGATAGGACCCGGCTCGAGCAGCGACTTGATGTAGCGGGTGACGCGGAACATGGCGTTCTCCTGCTGGGTGGTGCTGAGCTGCGTCGTACCCGCGGGCGCGACTCAGCTGCGCGGTTCGGTGTCCGTCGAGGCTGCGCCCGGCCGGGCGCCGGCCAGGCGCAGCCCGGTCTTCTTGAGGATGCGCGAGCTGTAGAGGATGCGGTGGTCGCGACACGCCTCGCCCAGGCGCTCGCTCAGCACCGCCACCTGGCGCTCGACCTCATCGACGCTGCGTCCATGGAGCATGGCGAACAGGTTGTAGGGCCAGTGGGGCAGGTGGCGCGGGCGTCGATAGCAGTGGCTGACGCCCTCGATGGCGGCCACCTCGCGACCCAGGCGGGCGATATGGGCGTCGTCCACGTCCCACACCGTCATGCCGTTGGCCACGTAGCCGAGCCGATAGTGGTTGGGTACCGCCGCGACGCGGCGGATCACCCCGCGCGCCAGCATCGCCTGCATGCGCTCGAGCACCGCCTCGCCGCTCATGCCCACTTCGCGACCCACCGCGCCCCACGGGTCAGGCACCAGCGGCAGGCCGGCCTGGGTGGCCAGCACGATGGCGCGGTCGGCGGCGTCTAGCCCCCGGGCATCGCGATCCGGTACATCGCCATTCAGGGCCGGCCTAGACGGGTAGGTGGAGACGGACATGGAACTCCTCCTCCTTGGGCATGTTGAAGACGGTCAGGCCGGTGGCCGCCTCGATCCCGGCGATGGTCTCGGCGATGCGGTCCGGGGTCTCGGTGGCCAGCACGAACCACATGTTGAGTTCGTGCTCGCGACGGTAGTTGTGGGCCACCTCGGGAAAGGCGTTGACCGCCTCGCTGACGCGATCAAAGTCGGACTCGGGCACCGCCAGCGCCGCCAGGGTCAGGCCACCGCCCAGCCGTTCGGCGTGATACATGGGCCCGAAGCGGCTCAGCACGCCGCCCTCGCGCAGGCGCGCCAGGCGCCCGAGCAGGTCGCCCTCGGCGATGCCCAGCTCCTCGGCCACCGCCGCATAGGGGCGTGCCACCAGCGGCAGGCCATCCTGCAGGCGATTGATCAGGCGACGGTCAGCAGCGTCCAGGTCGTCGAGGGTCATGCCGCGCCCTCCCGCACGTAGCGGCCACCGCACTGGCGATAGGCGTGGGTACTGAACAGCACCCGGTGCTCCAGGTCATCCAGGCCCAGACGCTCGACGATGGCCGCGAGATCCGCCAGCACCCGCTCGCGACGGGTGCCATGGATCATGCAGAAGAGATTGTAGGGCCAGTCGGGCAGGCGCCGTGGACGTCGGTAGCAGAGTGTGACCGCGGTCTCCCGGGCGAGCCGACGGCCGACCAGGGCGACCCCCTCGTCCGGTACGTCCCACACCACCATGGCATTGGCCTGGATCCCCAGGCGGCGATGACGCACCACCAGGCCCAGACGCTTGATCAGCCCCTCGGCCTGCCAGCGGCGCACGCAGGCCATCACCCCCTCCTCGGCCATGCCGACCTGTTCGGCCAGAGTACGCCAAGGTCTTGGGGTGAGCGGCAGCCCCTGCTCGAGAAGCGCCCGCAGATGCCGGTGGGCATCGGGGTTGCCCGATGCGGGCCGGGTGTCTAGGGCTATCGGCGTGAGGGTCATGTGCTCTCCAGTTCGGCCCAGGGAATGGGAAACGACAGGTCGATATGGAAGCTCTCCAGCATCGGCAGGCGCAGGAGCGGCACACCCAGGCGGGCTTCCAGGGCCCCCAGCCGCGCCTCGAGCTCGGGCGCGTCGGGGGCGGTCATCACGAACCAGAGGTTGTAGTCATGTTCCCTTGCATAGTTATGGTTGACGCCGGGGGCGGCGTTGATGAGCTCTGCGAAGGCATCGCGCTCGACCTTGGGTACGGCCACGGCGGCGAGCAGGCTGGCGCCGGCCCGTGCGTGGTCGAACACCGGCCCCACCCGACTGAGCACGCCCAGCGACTGCAACCGCTCCAGCCGCGCGATCACCTCGGCCTCGGAGGTGTCCAGGCGCTCGGCCACTCTGAGGAAGGGACGGGGGCAGACCGGCAGGCCACGCTGGTAGCTGTCGATCAGGCGACGATCCAGCGCATCGAGGTCTTGAATTTGGCAATGCATCGGCACAGCTCACTTGCTTGCGGCAAATGGCGGCGGACATGGGCCCGCCGCCGGTCCCGATCAGTAGATGTCGTGCTGGGTGTTGATCACGTTGAACTTGCCGGTCGGAGTGACCAGGCGCTCATCCTTGATCACATGCTTCAGCTCTCGGGTCTCGTCGTCGACGACTACGATCGCGGAGGTGTCTTCCATGG
>JAGXGN010000165.1 GCA_024636705.1 Halomonas sp. | reverse complement strand
GCTTCCCGGTGAAACGACCCGCAACGATGTCGATTCCCTGATCAAGGAAACCGAGCGCCGTTTCGAGGAAGCCAGTCGACGCATCGACGAACAGTTCGAGGCGGCCGAACAGGCGCCGATGGAACTCGAACCCATGGACTCCCCGACCGATCTGATGCCCTCGGAGGATCCGATGGACGAGATCGGGGATGCTTCCACCCTGGACGACGAGTCCCTGCCCGATGGCCCCACCGATGTCGATGCCTTCCTCGAGGAACAGGAGCGTCGCTTCGAGGAGGCAGAGCGTCGCCTGGAGCAGCAGTTCGAAGAAATGGAGCAGGGCAACATGGAGCTCGAGCCGATCGAGAACGACACGGTGCCCTGAGGAAAGCTCCTGCGACAGGAGCCCTACGAAAAAGGCCCACCATTGGAGGTGGGTCTTCCCGTATCATGTGGCAGCAAACGAGAGTCGAACGCGTGCAGTGACGGTGTCGGCAAGTCGCTGCCACGCCGGGTCGCTTGTCTCAGGCGAGCCGGATATTGGAGGCCTGAAGGCCCTTCTTGCCTTGGGTGACCTCGAAGGTGACCTTCTGGCCATCCTGCAGGCTCTTGAAACCTTCAGCCTGAATTTCAGAGAAATGCGCGAAGAGGTCATCACCCCCGTCGTCCGGAGAGATGAAGCCGTAGCCCTTGGTGTCGTTGAACCACTTGACAGTGCCAGTTGCCATTGTTGATTTCCTTACCTTACTGTAATGATCATACTGGATACTCGTGTCTTCCGAGCATCCCTACTGCGCGGGCAGGACAAGAAAGCAGTACGTACCAGGTTGTCGAAGTCCTCGACATAGCAGTGGCGTTTCGCTTTTCATTGGTTGACCCGCACAGCGAAGGGCCGACCCTTCGCAAAACTACTTTAGTTGGAATTTTTCCGGGCGTCCAGCACCGACTCGTCGCCTTTTCCAGCCCCTCTTCTCGAGTGCTTTCATGTTTGTCGATGCACAATTCTGGCCCTTCCTGATCGCCATCAGCCTGCTGTCGATGAGTCCGGGGGTCGATACCCTGCTGGTGATCCGCAATACCGCCCGGGGTGGTGTGCGTGACGGTATCGTCACCAGCCTGGCGATCTGCTGCGGGCTATTCGTGCATGCCACCCTATTGGCAATGGGTATCTCTCTGATCTTGCTCAAGTCAGCCTGGCCCTTGAGCAGCAGCCAGGCTGAGGGTTAGTTGCTGGCCAGCAAGGAGCGGTCGTAGCGAACCGATTTCTCCATGGGGCTGAGCATCGAGATGCCTTCGCTGTTGCCGCCCTTGGCGAGGCTCTCGAAGATCACTTGATAGCTCAGTACGGCTTGCACATAGTCACGCGTCTCGCGGAAGGGGATGCTCTCCACGAAGAGGTCGAACTCGTTCGGGGCGTCTCGCAGCCAGCGGTCGACCCTGCCCGGGCCGGCATTGTAGGCAGCCGCGGCGGCAAGGCGGTTGCCACTGTAGCGGTCGAGCATTTCGCGGATATAGGTACTGCCCAGCCGAATATTCAGTTCGGGGTCGAGCACGCCATAGGGCCCCGGGTCACCGATACCCAGGCGCTGGCCGAGCTGAGACGCGGTTGCCGGCATCAACTGCATCAAGCCGCGGGCGCCGGCGGGTGACAGTGCCTGCGGATTGTAGGCACTCTCGCGCCTGGCGATGCCCATCAGCAGGTAGGGATCGACATTGGTCTGCTCGCCCCAGTGGAGGAAGCGTTCACGGTAGGCCTCGGGGAAACGCCAGTCCAGGGCATTCCACATGCGGCCGGCGATGGTGGTCTGGACCAGCTTGGCATGCCAGCGCCGCCGTTTGGCATAGTCGGCCAGGGCACGGGCATCCTGTGGTTCAGCACGCCTGACCGCGGCATACCATTCGCTGGCGGCGAGACCCGGTTCGCCGATGCGAAGCAAGGCCTCGGTCCGCTCTACCACCGGCCAGCGTGCGACTCGTGCACGCGTCTGATCGTCGATGGCGTAGCGTTCCAGGTTCAGGGCATAGGGCTGGCCCAGGCGATCGGCGGCGGCGAAGCCGAAGAAACTGCGATCAGCGGCGGCCTTGACATAGGCCTCGTTCGCCTGGACATCCTGGCCCAGCTGTTCCCGGGCTCGGGCCAGCCAGTATTGCCAGCGGCTGTCGTCACGGTTATCCGGCGACATTTGCCCTAGCCAGTGGATGACCCACTTCCAGTCACGCTTGGCAAGGGCGTTACGGGTTCGCAATTCCAGGAGATCATCATCGGCGAGCCGAAGAAGTGCCTGGTCGACCCAGCCACGGTTCTGGCGAATATCTCGCACCATGGAGTAGAACGCCAGGTCGTACTCGATGGCGTTGCGGTGGTCGGGTTCGATCACGAGACCGGGTTCGAGTTTCCTCCAGGCTTCCAGGGCGGCCTCGGTATCGGCCCGCGTGAAGCCATGCATGGCCGCCGCCAGCAGAGAGCTGCTAGCGCGACACTCCGGCCCGAGGCAGCGGGGTATGCGAGTGATGGCCGAAAAGTCCCGCTGAAGAAGTGCCATGGCGGCCCGGCCATTTTCCCAGCGGCTGCCCAGCAGTCGACCGAGATAGCTGGCTAGGCCGGTTTCACCCGCTTGCCAGGCCAGCATCGTTCTTTCCCAGATCTCGACTTCACCGATTTCGCCCTGGGCGCGCAGGCTGTTGAAGAGGGTGTCGCAGGCGCTGGGCTGCGACTGGCCGACACGCCAGAGGTCTCGTCCCCCCGCGGCCGCCTGTTGCGGGTCCGGGCCAAGCAGCGCCGTATAGTAATGGCACTGTCGCTCGGCACCGTCGGGTTGGCCATCGGCCACCCTGAGCAGGCTTTGATAGCGGCCTGCCTCACCGTAACGGGAAATCGCCTGACCACGCATCCAGTCCGCCAGGGGAGAGTCTCGGTAACGTTCGATGAAGGCATTGATCCTTCCGGGTTCCGCCTGTGGCAACTGGTCGAGTAATCGGTGATAGTCCACATAGCCGACGAGGATGTGGTCATCGATGGTGGACTGGTCGATCTTGTGCCATTCCTTCTGGCGGGCCGCCTGGAGGGCATCCTGCAGGGCGCGATCATTGGCCTGGGCCTGGGTGGCACCGAATTGCAGGCTGAGGGTCAGGGCCGTCAGCAGGAAGCCGAGGCGCCGGGTAAGGCATCGAGGTTGCATGGAATTGGCCTCCGGCCGAAGCGTTGTGCACCCTGTATCCTGGCCCATCGGTGCCGTCTTGAGTAGGGGTGTTTTGCAAAGAATTCAGCCACCGGTGTTGCCACGCCACTTGTGCTTGAAAAATCGTTCGCCAGCCCCATATCTGCGTCAGTCCATCCTGGTGGCCTTGCCACCGCTGTCACGTCGATAGAGGGTCCGTAACCGATGACCACTGCCACTCACGAAGAAACGCTGGGTTTCCAGACCGAAGTGAAGCAACTGCTTCATCTGATGATCAATTCCCTTTACTCCAACAGGGAGATCTTCCTTCGCGAACTGATTTCCAATGCCGCGGATGCCTGCGACAAGCTTCGCTACCAGGCGCTCGACAATGATGCCCTCTACGAGGGCGACAGTGAGCTGCGCATCGAGATCGAGCATGATGCCAAGGCCGGTACCGTAACCGTGCGCGACAACGGGATCGGCATGAACCGCGACGAGGCCATCAGCAACCTGGGGACGATCGCCCGATCGGGCACGGCCGAGTTCCTGCAGCAGCTCTCGGGTGAGCAGCAGAAGGATGCCCGCTTGATCGGCCAGTTCGGTGTCGGTTTCTACTCCAGCTTCATCGTCGCCGATGAGGTGACGGTGCGTACCCGTAAGGCCGGGACCTCGACGGATGAAGCCGTCGAATGGCATTCGAAGGGCGAGGGTGAGTTCACCGTCGCGGATATCGACAGCGAACGCCACGGTACCGAGATCATCCTTCACCTCAAGAAGGATGCGAAGGAGTTCGCCGATGACTATCGCCTGAAGAGCCTGGTGCGCAAGTACTCCGACCACATCGAGGTGCCGGTGCGCATGCCGAACGTCGAGAGCGACAGGGACGAGGAAGGCAAGCCGATCGAAGGCAGCGAGAAGACTGTTTGGGAGACCGTCAACGAGGCTACCGCCTTGTGGGTGCGTCCCAAGAGCGATATTTCCGATGAGGAGTACAAGGGCTTCTACAAGCATGTGGCCCATGACTTCAGCGATCCCCTGACCTGGAGCCACAACAAGGTCGAGGGCAAGCTCGAATATACCAGCCTGCTCTACGTGCCGGGACGCGCGCCCTTCGATCTCTATGAGCGGGACGGTGCCCGCGGTGTGAAGCTCTATGTGCAGCGTGTCTTCATCATGGACGATGCCGATCAGTTTCTGCCGCTTTACTTGCGCTTCATCAAGGGTGTTCTGGATACCCGCGAGTTGTCGTTGAACGTTTCCAGGGAAATCCTGCAGCAGGATCCCAAGGTCGAGAAGATCAGGAGCGCCTTGACCAAGCGCGGCCTCGACATGCTCACCAGGCTCGCCAAGAACGCCGAGGCCTACCAGACCTTCTGGAATACCTTCGGCAGTGTGCTCAAGGAAGGGCCGGCGGAAGACGTCGCCAATCGCGAGAAGATCGCCGGGCTGCTGCGCTTCGCGACGACCCATACCGACAGCAGTACCCAGGACCAGTCACTGGCCGACTATGTCGGACGCATGAAGGAAGGTCAGGAGAAGATCTATTACATCGTCGCCGACAGCTTCAATGCGGCGAAGAGCAGCCCCCATCTGGAAATCTTCCGCAAGAAGGGTATCGAAGTTCTGCTCCTTAACGACCGTGTCGATGAATGGTTGATGAGTCATCTCGACGAATACAATGGCAAGGCCTTCGCCGACGTTGCCAAGGGCGACCTGGATCTGGGCGAGGTCGAGAACGAGGAAGAGAAGAAGGCCAAGGAGGAAACGGCCAAGTCCAAGGAAGGCCTGGTCAAGCGGGTCAAGGAGGTCCTCGGCGAGCTGGCCCAGGAGATTCGTGTCACCCATCGCCTGACCGACTCTCCGGCCTGTGTGGTGCTGCCGGAACATGAAATGGGCTTCCAGATGCGTCGCATCATGGAGGCGGCCGGGCAGCCTCTCCCCGAGGTCAGGCCGATCCTCGAACTCAATCCCGAGCATGCCCTGGTCGCGAGGCTGGAATCCACAGAGGGGGATGACTTCACCGATCTGGCGCATGTCCTCTTCGATCAGGCGATCATCGCCGAGGGCGGTCATCTCGATGATCCAGCCTCCTATGTGCGTCGTCTGAACACCCTCTTGACGGCTTGAATCGCGCGCAGAAGGCACCCCTGTACCGCCGGTAGCTGCTGATCTGCCGGTCGCCAACTTGCTTGACGCCACCCTCGGGGTGGCGTCTGCGTTGGGGGGGTACCGGTGCGTTATCGGGTCCAGTCTGATAGCTTGTGTCGATATGTGAATTGGGCAAGAGTGGTCGAGTTGACCCATGCTGATGTGATGTTGGCCACTTTCCACTAAGGAGGGGTACATAGTGAAGATCGGGGCACCCAAAGAGACGCTCAAGGGCGAGGCCCGCGTTGCGCTGACGCCAGAGAGCGCCGGACAGATCCAGAAACTGGGACACGAATGTCTCGTCGAGACGGGAGCCGGCATGGCCGCCGGCTTCGATGACGAGGCCTATCGCCAAGCCGGCGTTACCGTCGTCGATGGAACGGAGGCGCTGTGGACCGAGGCCGAGGTGGTCATCAAGGTTCGCGAGCCCACCGAGGAGGAGGCCCATCGGCTGCGCCCGGGGCAGACGCTCATCGCCTTCTTCTGGCCGGCCCAGAACGAGGAAATGCTCGAGCTGTGCAAGGCCCAAGGCGCTACCGTCATCGCCATGGACATGGTGCCGCGGATCTCCCGCGCACAGAAGATGGATGCCCTGTCCAGCATGGCGAACATCGCCGGCTACCGCTCGGTGATCGAGGCCGGCAACAACTTCGGCCGCTTCTTCACGGGGCAGGTGACAGCCGCCGGCAAGGTGCCGCCGGCCAAGGTGTTGATCATCGGCGCGGGTGTGGCTGGCTTGTCGGCCATCGGTACCGCCACCAGCCTCGGTGCCATCGTGCGGGCTTTCGACGTGCGTCCCGAGGTGGCCGAACAGATCGAATCCATGGGGGCCGAGTTCCTCTTCCTGGAGTTTGACGAGAGTCAGGATGGTTCCGGCAGTGGCGGCTATGCCGCACCCTCGAGCCCCGAGTTCCGGGAGAAGCAGCTCGAGTGCTTCCGCGAGCAGGCGCCGGATATCGACATCGTCATTACCACGGCGCTGATTCCCGGCAAGCCGGCCCCCAAGCTGTGGCTTGAGGACATGGTCAAGGCCATGAAGCCGGGCTCGGTGGTCGTCGATCTGGCCGCCGAGAAGGGCGGTAACTGTGACCTGACGCGTGCCGACGAGAAGGTGGTCAGCGACAACGGTGTGACCATCGTCGGCTATACTGACTTCCCGTCACGCATGGCCACCCAGGCCTCCTTGCTCTATGCCACCAACATCCGCCACATGTTGACCGATCTCACGCCCGAGAAGGATGGCGCGATCGTGCACAACATGGAGGATGACGTGATCCGTGGGTCCACGGTCACCCACGCGGGCGAAGTGACCTTTCCGCCACCTCCGCCCAAGGTGCAGGCCATCGCGGCGGCCAAGCCCAAGGAGAAGGTCAAGGAACCCACGCCGGAAGAGCGCAAGGCGGCGGAACTGGCGACGTTCAAGGCGCAGACCAAGCGACAGGTCACCCTGCTGGGTGTGGGTGGCTTGCTGATGCTGCTGCTCGGCCAGGTGGCACCGGTGTCCTTCATGCAGCATTTCATCGTCTTCGTGCTTGCCTGTTTCGTCGGCTTCCAGGTGATCTGGGGGGTGAGTCATTCGCTGCATACCCCGCTGATGTCGGTCACCAATGCGATCTCCGGCATCATTATCCTGGGGGCCGTCCTGCAGATCGGGTCCGGTAGCGCGATCGTGCTGATACTCGCGGCGATCTCGGTGTTGATCGCTTCCATCAATATCGTGGGTGGCTTCCTGGTGACACGCCGGATGCTGGCCATGTTCCAGAAATCCTGAGCGGCGGAGACACGACATGTTGGGTCAAGGATTCGTATCTGCCGCGGCGATTGCGGCAAGTGTGCTGTTCATCCTCTCCCTGGGGGGCTTGAGCAATCAGGAAAAGGCCAAGCGAGCGGTCTGGTATGGCATCGTGGGCATGGCCGTGGCGGTCGTCTTCACGGCACTCGGGCCAGGTATCGGTGGCTATTGGGTGATGATTCCCATGATGATCATCGGCTCGGTGGCGGGTTGGTATGTGGCCAAACGGGTCGCCATGACAGAGATGCCACAGCTGGTGGCCGCCCTGCACAGCTTCGTGGGTCTGGCCGCCGTCTTCGTGGCCTGGAGCGCCGACCTCGAGCGGCGCCGGGTCATGGCGGCGCGTGCGGTCGACGCCTCGATGGAGGAGTTCTCGGCCTTTGCCGCTCTGGTGGCGACCAAGGCGCCGGATGAGCTGACCGTCCTCCAGATCGAGGTGGTGTTCGCCATCTTCATCGGTGCGATAACCTTCACCGGATCGGTGATCGCCTTCGGTAAGCTTGCGGGCTAGGTCGATGGCAAGTCTCGTCAGTTGCCCGGGGGGCACCTGCTCAATGCCGGTGCCGCCGTGCTCTGTCTCCTGCTGGCCATTGCCTATCTGTCGGGCGCCGGCTTCTGGACGCTTCTGATATTGGCGGCGCTCGCCTTCTTCATCGGCTATCACCTGATCATGGGCATCGGCGGCGCCGACATGCCGGTGGTAGTGTCGATGCTCAACAGCTATTCGGGCTGGGCGGCGGCGGCCATCGGCTTCACGCTCTCCAATGACCTGCTGATCGTTACCGGTGCACTGGTGGGTTCCTCGGGTGCCATCCTGTCTTACATCATGTGCAAGGCGATGAACCGCAATTTCATCAGCGTCATCCTGGGCGGCTTCGGTAACGCGAGTTCCGGGGAATCGGCCGCGATGGAAGGCGAGCAGGTCGCCATCGACGCGGGTGGTGTGGCTAGTGCCCTCAATGATGCCGACAGCGTGATCATCGTGCCGGGATATGGCATGGCGGTCGCCCAGGCGCAGAATGCCGTCAGCGAGCTGGTCCGCAAGCTGCGTTCCGCGGGCAAGAACGTGCGCTTCGGTATCCACCCGGTGGCCGGGCGCCTCCCGGGTCACATGAACGTCTTGTTGGCCGAGGCCAAGGTGCCCTATGACATCGTGCTGGAGATGGACGAGATCAACGATGACTTCCCAGAGACCGATGTGGTGATCGTCATCGGTTCCAACGACATCGTCAATCCCGCCGCCGAGGAAGACCCCAACAGCCCCATCGCCGGCATGCCGGTACTCAAGGTGTGGGAGGCCAAGCAGGTCTTCGTCTGCAAGCGGGGTCAGGGAACTGGCTATTCGGGCATCGAGAACCCGCTGTTCTACAAGGAGAACACTCGGATGTTCTACGGTGACGCCCGAGTAAGTATCGATTCCCTGCTGCCCAATCTCGACTGAGCGCCAAGCGCCCGGCCCCGGTATCATGGGGTCGGGTGCCTCCTGGTTCATTCCCGTAACGCCCCTTTTCAGGGGCGTTTTTCGCTACACTCCTCTGAACCCTTCCAACCTCAGAGGTGACCATGTCTGAAGAACCCATGCGAGTGGCGGTGCTGGGCGGTGGCAGCTTCGGCACCGCCCTGGCCAGCATCGCTGCCGACAACGGCGCCAGGGTGCGGCAATGGTTACGCGACCCCGACCTGGCCGCACAGATCAATCGCGAGCACTGCAATGGCCGCTACCTTCCCGACTACACCATGAACCCCGCCGTGGTGGCCTCCACCGAGATGGCCCAGGTGCTCGAGGGTGCCCAGCTGGTGCTGGTGGCCATACCCTCCAAGGCCTTCAGGGAAGTGGTGCGCCAGGCGCTGCCCTGGCTGCATGCCGACCAGATCCTGGTCAGCACGACCAAGGGGATCCAGGAGGAAGGCTTCAAGCTGATGAGCCAGATCCTCGAGGAGGAGACCGGCTTCGTCCACATCGGCGTGATCTCAGGCCCCAATCTGGCCTCGGAGATCGCCCAGAAGCAGCTCACCGCCACGGTGATCGCCAGCGATGACCCCGAGACCCGCACCCTGGTGCAGACGGCACTCGGCTGCAACTACTTCCGTGTGTATGCCAGCAATGACCGCTTCGGGGTGGAACTGGGCGGTGCCCTGAAGAACATCTATGCCATTGCGGCAGGCATGGCGGCGGCTCTCGGCATGGGCGAGAACACGCGCAGCATGCTCATGACCCGTGCGCTGGCCGAGATGGGCCGCTTCGCGGTGGATCAGGGCGCCAATCCCATGACCTTCCTGGGGCTGGCTGGTGTCGGTGATCTCATCGTGACCTGCTCCTCGGCGCTCTCTCGCAATTACCGCGTCGGCCAGGCCCTGGGCGAGGGACGGAGTCTGGACGAGGCCGTCGAGGCCCTGGACCAGGTGGCCGAGGGGGTCAACACCGTGCGTCTGGTATGCGACAAGGCGCGCGCGGACGGCGTCTATATGCCGCTGGCCGAAGGCCTCTACCAGGTGCTGTTCAAGGACGTGCCGGCCAGAGAAATGGCCAAGATGCTGATGCTGGGTGAGCAGAGCAGCGACGTGGAGTTCATCCTGCCCCGGGAGGATGTGCAGCGGGCCCACCGGGGGTCGGAGGGTCGACATGACTGAGCGGTTGTTGATCATGCGCCATGGACAGGCAGGTCCCGGGACTCCCGATGCGTCACGGGCCCTGACCGCTCAGGGGCAAGAAGAGGCGGCATGCATGGCCGCTTGGCTGGCGGGACGTGACGATCTCGATCACTCCCGTCTGCGTCTACTGGCGAGTCCCTATCGACGCGCCCAGCAGACCGCAGAAGTGGTCGCTAAGGCCTTGCACTGCGAGCTCGAGACCCTGTCGATCATCACCCCGGACGACTCGCCGCTGGCGGTGGTCGACTGGCTGCTGGAACTTGACGGTGGAGCGCTCTTGCTGCTGGTCAGCCATATGCCGCTGGTGGGTGCCTTGACCGGCTTGCTGGTGGAGGGTCGGCTCGTTGGCGGCCCTGGCTTTCCCACCGCCGCGATCGCCGAACTGGAAGCAGATGTTCTCGCTGCCGGATGTGCGCGAATGACCCGCCTCACGTCACCGGCAGATCTCGCCTGAGCCAGGGGTCAGATGAGCCCGATGACGCGCAGGCCAAACACCCCCAGGGTGATAGTCAGGCTGGCCATCAGGGTCGTGAGGGCGATGATGTTGGCCGACAACCTGGCATCGCCACCCATCGCCTTGACCATCACGAAGCTCGCGGCGGCGGTGGGGCTGGCAAAGAACAGGAAGAGTATCCCCAGCTCGCGGTCAACGAAGCCGCTTTGCCAGGCCCCCAGGGTTGCCAGTGCCGGCAGGATGATCATCTTCAGGGCGCTGGCTCCCATGGTGGTGCCGTGCGATTCACGCAATGCGCTGACCGAGAGGGTGGCGCCGATGCAGATCAGTGCCAGGGGCAAGGTCAAGGAAGCGAAATATTCCCCGGAGGTCATCAACCAGCCCGGCAGTCCGATATCGAGCATCGTGAAGGGAAGAGCGGCTACGACGGCAAGGATCAACGGATTGCGCACAAT
>JAGXGN010000011.1 GCA_024636705.1 Halomonas sp. | reverse complement strand
GCATAGGGCCGGCACCCGGGATGCCCGCACTTGCCGCATTGGGTCTGGGGCAGCTCGGCATCGACCGCCTCGATCAGGCTGGGGTTGCCGGTCACCTCGGCTCTCCTGACACCTACTTGATCCGCTGGCCCGGCTCGGCACCGGTATGGGGCTCGAGCAGGTAAATGCCCTGGTCATTGCCGGCGGCCAGCACCATCCCCTCGGAAATACCGAAGCGCATCTTGCGTGGCGCCAGGTTGGCGACCATCACCGTCAAGTGGCCTTCGAGGGCCTCGGGAGCGTAGGCGGAGCGGATGCCGGCGAAGACGGTGCGCGTTTCGCCGCCGAGATCGAGGGTCAGTTTCAACAGCTTGTCGGCACCCTCGACATAGTCGGCCTTGGCGATGCGTGCGATGCGCAGGTCGACCCTGGCGAAATCGTCGAAGGCGATCTCGGGGGCGATGGGGTCGTCGGTCAAGGGCCCCCTGGGGGAATCCTTGAGTTTCTGCTCTTCCACCAGATCCTCCTTGAGGCGTCGATCATGGCCTCGATCCTGTCGGGTTCCACGCGGGTCATCAGGGGTTTGAACCTGGCAATGGGGTGATCGATGAGCACCTCATGGCGGCTGTGCCAGTCGAGCGTCTCGAGTTGCAGGAAGTCCCTGGCACCCTCGGCCATGGCGGGTACCACCGGCGCCAGGTAGACCATCAACTGACGGAAGAGGTTGATCCCCACCGAGCAGATCTCCAGCACCTCCTGCTCGCGGCCCTGCTGCTTGGCCAGCACCCAGGGTTCCTGCTCGGCAATATAGACGTTGGCGTCGTCGGCCAGTTCCATCACGCGGCGCATCGCCCGGCCGAACTCGCGTCGCTCGAAGTCCTCGGCGATCTCGTCCCCGGCGGCGATGAAGCGTGCCACCATTTCGGGCTCGCTGCAGTGGCCGGCGAGACGGCCGTCACCCAGCTTCTTGACGAAGCCGGCGCAGCGGCTGGCGATGTTGACGACCTTGCCCACCAGGTCGGCATTCACCCGGGCGGTGAAGTCCTCGAGGTTGAGGTCGAGATCATCCACGCCGGCAGTCAGCTTGGCGGCGAAGTAGTAGCGCAGGTACTCCGGGTTGAGGTGCTCGGCGTAAGTGGCGGCCTTGATGAAGGTGCCGCGGGACTTGGACATCTTGGCGCCGTTCACCGTCACGAAGCCGTGGCAGTTGACCGCCGTGGGCGTGCGGAAATCGGCACCGAAGAGCATTGCCGGCCAGAAGAGCGCATGGAAGTAGACGATATCCTTGCCGATGAAGTGGTAGACCTCGGCGTCGGAATCGGGTGCCCAATAGCTGTCGAAGTCCAGGCCTTCTCGCTCGCAGAGTTGCTTGAAGCTGGCGAGGTAGCCGATGGGCGCATCCAGCCAGACATAGAAGTACTTGCCCGGAGCATCGGGGATCTCGAAGCCGAAATAGGGCGCATCGCGGGAGATATCCCATTCGTTGAACCCCGACTCGAACCACTCCATCAGCTTGTTGCGGATCTGGGGCTGGACATGGCCCTCGTTGATCCAGCCCTGCATGAAGTCGGCGAAATCGGGCAGCTTGAAGAAGAAGTGGGTGGAGCTGCGCACCTCGGGGGTGGCGCCGGAGATCGCCGAGACCGGGTCGATCAACTCCGCCGGGGTATAGGTGGCCCCGCAGGCCTCGCAGATGTCGCCGTACTGGTCATCGGTGCGGCACTTGGGACAGGTGCCCTTGATGAAGCGGTCGGCCAGGAAGAGCCCCTTGACCGGGTCGTACATCTGCTCGATGTCGCGGGTGGCGATGTGCCCCTTGTCGCGAAGGCGGGTGTAGATCAGCTCGCTGAAGTAGCGATTCTCCGCGGAGTGCGTCGAGTGATAATTGTCGAAGGCCACGCCGAAGGTGGCGAAATCCTGCTGATGCTCGCGGGAGACGCGCTCGATCAAGGCCTCCGAGCTGATGCCTTCCTGTTCGGCACGCAGCATGATGGCCGTGCCGTGGGCGTCGTCGGCACAGACATAGTGGCACTCCTGCCCCCGGTTCTTCTGGAAACGCACCCAGATGTCGGTCTGGATGTATTCCAGCAGGTGGCCCAGGTGGATGGCGCCGTTGGCATAGGGCAGGGCGCTGGTGACCAGGATCTTGCGCGATTGGCGTGCGGTGTTCGACATGACGGTTGTTAAAATCCCATGAAAATCAGACCGCCGATTGTAGCCATCTTCGCCATCGCCTGCATCCGCCGGGCGATGTGCCATCCCCTTCAATCAGGGAAGCGGAATCTCGTTGACCTTCTTGGGGCTGTGATAGCCCCGCTGGACCGCGGGCCGCTCGGCGATCGCCAGGTACCAGCGCATGACGTTCGGGTAGTCGTTGAGGTCGATACGCTGCCATTCGTAACGCGAGATCCACGGCCAGGTGGCCATGTCGGCGATGCTGTAGTCGTCACCGGCGAGATAGGCGTTGTCAGCGAGGCGCCGATCGAGTACGCGATAGAGGCGCTGCGCCTCCCCATGGAAGCGTTCCTCGGCATAGGGCGCCTTGCCGGGATTGAACTGCAGGAAATGATGGGCCTGGCCGAGGAAGGGACCGATACCGCCCATCTGCCACATCAGCCACTCCAGGGTGCGATAGCGTCCTTCGCTATCCGTGGGCAGGAAGCGTCCGGTCTTCTCGGCCAGGTAGATCATGATCGCACCGGATTCCATCAGCACCATGCCGGTGTCGTTGTCGCGAATCGCCGGGATCTTGTTGTTGGGGCTGACGGCGAGGAATTCGTCGGTATATTGCTCGCCGTTGGTGATATCAACGGCATGGGCCTGATAGGGCAGCCCGAGCTCCTCCAGAAGAATGGACACCTTGCGTCCGTTGGGGGTGGTCCAGGTCCACAGATCGATCATGGCGGGTGTTTCCTCGGCACAGGGGGTTCAACCGCTGGCCCCAGCGGTCAGCATGCCGGCAGATTGGCACAATCGACCCGGCCTTGTCACAGGGGGGAAGCCAGGGGGTGTCCCTGTTCCGCCATCAGTCGTGGCGACTCGGTGGGAGGCAGGCACTGCCCGTTGCCCGGTTCGAGGTGGGGCATCAGGATCGCCTCCATGCCCTTGAGCACCTGTACCGGCAGGGCCGAGGTGAAGCGGAAATCATCGGATTCGCTTCCCGCCACATAGGCGGTGAGGGTACCGAAATGGTCGTCGCCGAGATAGAACACGAAGGTCGCCGTGCGATTGCGTGCTCGGGAATCAATGACCTGGCCACTGGCGCTGACGGTCTCGAAACGGTTGTTGCCGGTGCCGGTCTTGCCGCCCAGCGCCAGGGGGGTGTCGTCATCGAGGGTAAAGCCGCCCTGTAGGCGTCTGGCGGTACCGCCCTCGACCACCCCGGCCAGAGCGTTTCGCAGGGTGGTAGCCACCGCTGGATGCATGACCTGCTCGGATCGACCCTGGCCGGGCACGAACCGGGTCTCATAGGGGGTGTTAGCCGCGAAGTGGAGCTCATCGATCCGCAGGCTGGGGACGCGCACGCCATCGTTGAGGATGATCCCCACCAGTTCGGCCAGGGCGGAGGGGCGATCACCGGAGCTGCCCAGGGCCGTGGCCAGGGAAGGGACCAGGTGATCGAAGGGATAGCCCAGGCGTTGCCAGCGCCGATGAATATCGAGGAAGGCCTCGACCTCGAGCAGGGTGCGGATTCGGCTGTCCCGGGCGCTACGGTGCCGGGTGTTGAACAACCAGCCGTAGACGTCCTGGCGTTCGTCCCGGCTGGCGATCATGGCCGCCTGGTAGTCGGCCGTCGGGTCGTCGAGCAGAAAGCCCAGCAGCCAGAGGTCCAGGGGATGCACCCTGGCGAGGTAGGCCTGGTCGGACAGGGAATGGGTGCCGGGGGTAAGTTGTGCATAGAGCGCATCGAGTCGTGCCTCGCTCGGTGTCTTTGCGGGCAGGCGCTCAGCGATGAACGAAGCGAAGCTGTCGCGATCGGCTTCGGGGAAGAGGTAGCGATACACGGCGGCGAGGCGGATCGGTGTGGTGTCCAGGCCTTCCAGGAAGGTGTCCAGCCGCTGCGCACTGTCCATGTCCTGATACTTGCGCCAGAAGCGCAGCAGGAAGACCCTGCCCTCGCGGTCGGCGAACCTGGCCAGGTACGCATGGCGACGCGGATCCTGGTCGTCTTCCAGCAGGCGACGGCGGTTCTCGTTCTGATGAATGCTGTAGTTGACCAGGTCGCGCATCAGGCGCACGAAGGGCAGGTTGATCGATTCCTGAAATGCTTCGGCGAGGGTGGGGCGACGGCTATCGGAACGGGGACTGAAGTTGCTGAAGGTGTGACGGCCACCGCCGGTGAAGAAGCCCTCGTGGGGGCTGGCGGAATACCGTCGCTGCATGGCGGCATCGAGCAGGGCATCCAGCCTCAGGTCGGGGTCGGCCAGCAGGCGGTCGATCACCCAGCGGCTGAGCGCATCCTGAGGATCCACCTCGATCTGTCTCAGGACGCTCGCCGCGCTGCCGGCATGACGGGCGTGGAGTTCGGCGATGATTTCCAGGTAGGTGGCGAGGACGCGTAACTTCGCCGTGGACCCCAGTTCCAGTTTGCTGCCCGAGTTGATATCGAAGGGCTGGTCGGTATTGTCGGTCTGCACCCGCACACGGAAGCCATCATCGCCGCGCTCGAAGAGGGTAAAGCCGTAGCGTACCTCCGCCGTCTGATCCGGGGACAGCAGCCGTTCCCCCAAGAGCCCGATGGCGTCGGCCACGCTCGGGTCGGCGAGACGCTTGAGGTAATCGGTGACTTCTCGCTGGAGATCACCATGCAGCGTGGTGCGGGCCTGAAGGTCCAGGCGATCGAGCTCATGGAGCGAGACTCCGACCAGCTGGCCGAGACGGCTTCTCGCCATGTAGCGACCCTTGTCGCTCTCCAGTCGGGGGCGGAGTCGGTCATTTCCGTCATCACGAAAGACCAGTTCCTGCGCCAGGGCCGCTTCCCTCAGCCTCGCCTCTATCACACCGGCATCGCCCATCAACCTCAGGTAACTATCGGTCAAGGCGCCCAGGGATGACCGTCCTCCATTGAGATACCAGGAAGGGCGTCGTTGGGCGATCATCAGGGCCAACACCTGGCGCTGGGCGAGGCCCCTGGCCGCCAGGTCAGTCGTCTCATCGGCACCCGGTCCGAGCAGGCGATTGAAGCGATCGAAATCCGTGCCGAACCAGACCCATAGGCCGTCGGCGATGCCGTGGATCTCCCCATAGCCGGGAGCGGCGGCCAGCGGGACCGAATTGAGGTAGTCCAGTGCCACCTCCTGTCGCGCCGAGAGCGTCTGCGGGCCCTGTTGATAGCCCCTCACACTGGCAGACACCATCTGGCGCAGCTTTTCCATGGGCGACCCCGTCAAGCCCCCCGGGGAGTGGCGGTATTTCTCTATCTGGGTGGCCAGGGTGCTTCCACCGCTGGATTGGTCGGACAGGTGGAGGGCAGTGCCCAGCTGGGACAGCGCCGCCCTGGTGAACCGAGGCCAATCCACTGCCGGGTTGGCTCTGGGCACCGCCGCGTCGAGGAGTTCACGGTTCTCGATGAACAGCAGGCTCTGGATGACCAGCGGTGGAATCGCCGCAAAGTCCGGATATTGGCGTTGCGGATGGCGGAAGCGGTAGAGGGGCGCTCCCCGACACTCCTCGAGGGTCAGGCCGGCCTGGGTCTTCTCTGGATAGGGCGGGAAGAAGCCGCGCCGTTGATAGTCCAGCAGCGCCGGCGAGAGGCGCACCTGGCCGTCTATCCGGTAATCACTGGCCAGCAGGCGCGTCTGGATGTCGGGTAACCGGGTGTACCCCAGCCGCTGGTCGAAGGGGCCTTGCCGGGGAAAGACGATTCGATCGCTACGGCCAGGGGCCATCGCATGGGTCAAGGTCCCGGCATAACGGGAGATCTCCCGCGACTGCAGGTGGGACGTCCGGGTTTCCGCCATCAGCAGCGTGGCCAGGCCGATGGCGGTCAGGGTCAGCAACAACAGCCCCCAGTGCCGCCACAGGGGCCTCTGTTTCCGGGGTGACGACAGGGGAACCAGCCTGGGCTCGGTCACCAGGGGCGTCTTCTTTGGCCATCCACCATCAGTGTCCATTGGCCATCCTCCAGAGAGGCGGAACTCCGTTATGTATCCTTTTGTAGTCTAGCGGTAAATGAAGAAAAGTGAGAGGGCCTGGTGAAATCCGCGGTCAGTAGAGGGCCTGTTCCTCGTCGCTGGCTTCCTTGAGCAACTCCAGAAAAAGCCGATCGGCCTCGGAGTGATCCGCCGGATCCTCGGGGATGTGGACGCTGGTGGTGTCGGATATCTCATTGGCGATCCGCGCCATGACGTCATCCTTTTTGCCCTCGGCGAGCTGTCGACGGGCGATCTCCAGGGATTGCTCGAGAATCTTCGGATCCTGGAGCAGTTTCTTGATGAACCCACGCAATTCATTGATGACGCGAGTCTTCTGAATTTCCGAAGAGGACATGGCGTTCTCCTTGTTTTGTCGAGAGACTGGCTTTTCCCCGACGATAGCACGGTTGTCCTTTTTACCACGCCTTACCACGCCTGTTCCCGGCCGAAATCGCGATGCCTGAATGACCACGTCTTCTTTATGTGATATGTCCTACGTCAATGGTATGGGATATCACCGCCGTACGATTGTATTAGTTATTGGACAAATGCCGGGGATTGGTTACGCTGGATTACATAACATACCGACAAGGTACTGTCGTCGCGGGGCAACGCTAATGGTGACGGCTGGCCCTGAAGACATTGATGCTGGTTGTGCGGGATCAAGGAAACGGGAAAGGAAGCGACGTCCGCCACCTCGGACGAGACCCGAAAAAAATAAAAGCATCAGCAACTCTCACGGGTTGGGCAGCAATGACTGCTTGCCCGTCCACATGAAAGGGAACCCTCATGACTTCATACGATTCCACGCGCGTCCGCGGCCTGCGCCAACTGGCCGCAACGGCGGTAATAGGCAGCTCGCTGACACTCTTGCCCCTGGCATCCGCGATTGCCCAGAGCTTGCCGCCCGGCCTGTCCTCCCCCGGTTCGGCTGACCTCCAGCAGGTGGTTCAGCGTGCGCTTGAAACCAACCCGGAAGTCCAGGCCGCCTGGAACGGTTTCAAGGCGGCCGGTAACGATGTCGGCGTGGCGCGCGGCAATTACCTGCCCAGTATCGATGTTGCTGCGGGTGTGGGTATCGAGGACCGCTCAGGTGACGATCGAGGCAGCTACGACACCGACTTCGCCGAATTGACCCTGACCCAGATGCTCTATGACGGTTTCGCCACGCGTAACGACGTCCGCCGCCTGGATAGTGCCAAGCTGGTGCGCTACTACGAGCTCCTGGGGGCCAGCCAGAACGTGGCCCTTGAGGCGGCCAGGGCCTACCTGGACGTCAATCGCTATCGCGATCTGGTGCGTCTCGCCCAGGATAACTATGCCCAGCACCTGCGCGTCTACGACCAGATCGAGGAACGTGCCTTGTCCGGCGCCGGTCGCGGGGTCGATCTCGAGCAGATCAGCGGTCGCTTGTCCCTGGCCGAATCCAACCTCTTGACCGAGGCGTCGAATCTTCACGACGTCACGTCACGCTATCAGCGCATCGTCGGCGATCTCCCAGCCGAGAACCTGGTACCCGTTCCCGACATGGATGAGCGCCTGCCACCCTCGGTCACGCAGGCGCTGGAGATGGCCTTTGCCGGTAACCCCGATTTTCATGCCGCCATCGAGAATATCGAGGCCATAGCCGCCCAGCGGGATGTCACCCGGTCGGCCTTCCATCCCCGACTGGACCTGCGCGGTCGAACCGGCACCAACAACGAGAGTGGTCTCATCGAGAGTCAGGATCGTCACAGCATCGAACTGATCGCCAGCATGAACCTCTATCG
>JAGXGN010000164.1 GCA_024636705.1 Halomonas sp. | reverse complement strand
CGGCCTTGCTGGTTTTGGCGCGGGTGCCGTTGTACTGCACCTTGCCGCCCTCGATGGCCTTCTTGGCCAGCGCCCGGGTCTTGAAGAAGCGTGCCGCCCACAGCCACTTGTCTAGCCTTACGCTATCCATGAGCCTGATCCTCCCTGCCGACCGGCGGCGAGTTGCCAGGGAAGATGGAAGCGAAGCGATCCAGGGCCACGAACTCCTTGATCGCCTTGTCGGGCCGGGTGCTGTCGGGTTGTTTTATTCCCAACAGGTAGCGAATGCCGTACTCACGGGCACTTTCCAGGACCCTGGGGTTATCATCGATGAAGAGGGTGCGCTCGGGGTCGAAGGGCTCGACATCCTGTAGGGCAAACCAGAATTCCTGGGCCTCCTTGGGCACCCCCAGATCCGCCGAGGAGACGATGGCATCGAGATACGCCTCCAGGCCGGTAATCGGCAGCTTGAGCTCGAGGCTCTCGCGATCGGCATTGGTGGCCAGTACCACCCGCGGATGGGCCTGCTTGAGCCACTCAAGGAAATCCAGGGCGTCACTGCGCAGGCCGATCAGATGCTGGATCTCACGCTTGAGTGCCAGGATGTCGACATCGAGTTCCCGGCTCCAGTAGGCCAGGCTGTACCAGTTGAGACTGCCCTTCTCGTGGAGGATGCGCGAGCGCACCGTCTCCTGGGTGGCCTCGTCCAGATGATGCAGCTCCACATAGCGACGGGGCAGATGCTCCAGCCAGAAGTGACTATCGAAGTGGAGATCCAGCAGGGTGCCGTCCATGTCCAGCAGGACGGTATCGATGGCGCGCCAGTCGATCATCGTGACTCCCGGGTGGTGGCTGGCAAGGGATGGTATTGTATCAGGCGTCCTCCTTACCCAGAAACGGAGCCTCTATGTCCAAAGCCCCCAGGTCCGAATCGCAGTGGCCGAAGAAGCCTCAAGTTCTCGCCCGCCAGTCGGTGGCCAGGAGTCGCCTCTTCCATATCGAATCCCTGGACCTGCGCTTCTCCAACGGGGCGGAACGCACCTTCGAGCGGCTGACCGGCAGTGACCACGGCGCCGTCATGATCGTCGCCATGCCCGACCCCGAGCATGTGCTGCTGATCCGCGAATACGCCGCGGGCTTCGAGGACTATGTGCTGACCCTACCCAAGGGGCTGGTCGACCCGGGCGAGGACATCATCACCGCCGCCAATCGGGAACTGATGGAGGAATGTGGCTTCGGTGCCCGGCGCATCGAATCCCTCGTGGAACTGTCCCTGGCCCCCAACTACATGCGCCACCGCATGCAGGTCCTGCTGGCCAGCGACCTCTACCCGAAGCGCTTGCCGGGTGACGAACCGGAACAATTGGTGGTCGAGACTCATGCCCTTGAGGAACTCCCGGCCCTGCTGTTGCGTGAGGATTTCCATGAGGCGCGGGCCATCGCGGCCCTTTTCATTGCCCGCGACACCCTGCGTCAGCGCTACCGGGAAGACACCTCACTCACCTGGTGACATTGAGCTGACGGCCAGCGCCGTGACGCTTAGAGCGTATCCCGGGCTCTACCACGCTGCACGCGCAGGATATCGGCCATCACTGCCAAAGCGATCTCGGCAGGTGTCTTGCTACCAAGCGACAGGCCGATCGGCATGTGCAGGCGGTCGAGGTCGTCGTCGGTCAGGCCGCCGGAACGGCGTAGCCGCTCGGCGCGCGCCTCGGAAGTCCGCAGCGAGCCCATCACCCCGATGTAGAAGGCGGGCGTTCGCACCGCTTCGATCATGGCCAAGTCGTCGATGCGCGGGTCGTGGGTCAGGGCCACCACGGCAGTGGCAGCATGGCAGGCGCCCGATGCGATATGCAGCGAGGGCAGTTCCGGGCGCAACTCAACGCCGGGTACGTTGAAGTCGAGGCGGGCCTCCTCGCGAGGGTCGCAGACGATCACCTCAAAGCCCAGAGCGCGAGCGAACTCGGCGCAGGCCACAGAAGCCGGAGAAATCCCGGCGACGATCAGCCGGGCCGTCGGCCCGACGCGCATCCGTATCATGCCCCCCTTACTATCCCGCACAACCCGCGGCCCCACGCCCTGGTCATCGAGACAATGTACGTCCCCGGTGGTCGGATCGACGCAGCGAACCAGATGGCGGCGACCCACCAATGCATCATATAGCGCTTCGAAGTGCGCCAGGGTGGCGGCATTCGGCGGGAGTCGCTCGATCAGTACTTCAAGGATGCCTCCACAGGGTAGGCGGATCCGAGGGCCTCGAGGACCCTCGGGGTCTCCATAGCACAAGGTGGACACCGGACGATCGAACTCGCCGTCACGCAGGCGGGCGAGGAAATCCTCCTCGACACAGCCGCCGGAGAGCGATCCGACATGCCGACCGTCCCGCCGCGCCACCAGCCAGGAGCCGGGTTCCCGGGGCGAGGAACCGAAGGTAGCGAGTACGGTGCACAGCCACAGCGTTTCGCCCTCGCGAGCCCAGGCCAGGGCGCGTTCGATGACCTGGAGGTCCAGATGCTGCATGATCAGATCTCCAGCTGTTTGCCAATGAGCAGGTCCCGGTTGCGCTTTCCGGTGGCGCTCAGCGTTATCGCTAGATGCGTTTTAGGCTGCGCAGGATGCGCTCGGGAGTCATGGGCATGGCGGTAACCCGCCCGCCCAACGGGGCGATCGCGTCGTTAACGGCATTCATGATCGCTGCCGGTGAGGCGGCAGTACCCGCCTCGCCGGCGCCTTTGGCGCCGATCTCAGAGTACTGGCTGGGCGTCTCTATATGAGCCACTTCAATGTCGGGCAGCTCAGAGGACAGCGGCACAAGGTAATCCGCAAGGCTGCCGTTTGTGAGCTGGCCGTCGGCGCTGTACAGGCACTCCTCGAACAAGGCCATGCCGATGCCCTGAGCGACGCCGCCGCGGGCCTGTTCGTCCACCAACTTCGGGTTCAACACCCGGCCGCAGTCCTCCACCACCCAATGGTTTAGCAACCGCACCAGGCCGGTATCCACGTCCACTTCCACATAGGAAGCGTGCACGCCGTTGGTGAAGGCAAAGGGTAGGCCCTGCGGCGAGTAGTGGCGCACCACCGAGAGCTGGGGCTGAAATCCTGGGGGCAGAGTGTCGCTGCGGAAGTAGGCGATCCGGCCAACCTCGGCGAGGCTGATCAGCTCCTCGCCATCCTCGCGGCTGACCACCAGACTGTCGCGCAGGTCGAGCTCTGACGGAGATGTCTGCAGGGAAGCTCCAGCCACCTCCAGAATGCTGTCGCGCAGGGCCCGGGCGGCACGCACGGTGACTTCCCCGCCGATGGCTGCTCCCCGGGAAGCCCAGGCGGCGCCACCGTAGGGGGTCGCGCCGGTATCGCCGGTGACGACGCGGATGTCCTCCATGGCAATGCCGAGTTCGGTAGCAGCGATCTGGGCAACTATGGTCTCGGTACCCTGGCCGAGTTCGTTGACGCTGATAGCGAGTTGCACCTTGCCCGAGGGCTCGAGCTTCATCGAGCAACCGTCCTGGGAGGAAATGCGTGCGCCGCCGACGCCGTAGAAGGCCGGCCCAGGGGCGGTAATTTCAACAAAGGTAGCAATGCCGATGCCACGGTAGACCCCCTTGTCCCGCAGCCCCCGCTGCTCTTCGCGCAACTCCGGATAGCCGATCATCTCCTTGAGCTTCTCCAGCGAGCGCTGCAGGGACAGCCCTTCGTAGGTGAAACCGCTGGCGCTCTTGTAGGGATAGGCGTCGTCGGGGACATAGTTGCGGGCGCGCAGTTCCATCGGGTCCAGCCCCAGCTCGGCAGCAGCCTTGTCCACCAACGCCTCGGTGACGGTGAAGGCGATTGGGTGGCCCACCGCCCGGTACTGGCTCATGACGTTCTTGTTCTGCAGCACTACCTTGAGCACCGCCCGGTAGTGCTGCTGGGTGTACGGGGCACCCACCAGCTTGATGACTTGGTTACCCTCCACCGCGCTAGTGCGCGGGTACACGGAGTAGGCCCCAACGCCAGTGAGATCGTCCACGTCATAACCAAGGATCCTGCCGTCCTTGGTCAGGGCCAGCCGAGCGCGCACCCGGTGATCGCGGGCGTGAATGTCGCTGACGAAGGACTCCAACCGGTCCGCCGACCACTTCACCGGGCGTTTGAGCAGCATGCTCAGTGCGCAGGTGGTCATTTCCTCGCCGTGAACGTGCAGCTTGATACCGAAGGCACCACCGATGTCCTTCACGACCACCCGCACGTTCTCCTCGGCCAAGCCGAGGTGGCGGGCATAGACGTCCTGCATCTGGTAAGGCGTTTGAGTGCCATGGTAGGCAGTCAGCCGCTCCTCGCTGGGATCATAGTCAGCCACCACCACCCGTGGCTCCAGGGTCACCCCGGTGTGGCGGCCGAAGTGGAACTCGTCCTCCACCACCAGGTCCGCCTCGGCGAAGGCTCGCTCAATGTCGCCAGCCTCCACCTTGCTGCCGAAAACGAGGTTGTCGCCCAGCTCCGGGTGGATCAATGGCGTGTCCGGGTCCAGGGCGGTCTCCGGGTCGGTTACCGCGGGCAGTTCTTCGTAGTCGATTAGCAGCAGTTCCAGCGCGTCCTCAGCCAGGGCGCGGGTCTGGGCCACCACCGCTACCACCGGCTCGCCCTGCCAACGAACCACGTTGTGGGCCAGCGGGTACTGCGGCGCGGACTTCATGCCGGCGAAGTGTTCCAGGGTGCCGACCCAAGGCTGACAGATCTTGGCAATGTCCTCGCCGACGAACACCCCCACTACTCCGGGCGCTTGACGGGCTGCCTCGGTGTCGACGCCGACGATACGGGCGTGGGCAAAGGGGCTGCGGGCGAAGGCTACGTGAACCATGCGCGGCAAGCTGACGTTGGAGGGATACTGACCGCGGCCCGCCAGCAGCCGGCGGGCGTTGGGCCGCGGCACGCTGCGGCCGATATAACTGTTCGGACGGTCTAGGACGCTCAAGTGAGGTTTTTCGCTCATTGCGTAGCCTCCTTGGTGCCACCGCTGCAGGTCTCGGCCACGGCGTCGACAATGGAATGGTAGCCAGTGCAGCGGCAGTAGTTGCCGGATATCCCGGCGCGAATCTGGTCGCGATCCGGGCTGGGGTTGTGCTTGAGCAGGTCGGCGGCGGCTATCAGCATGCCCGGCGTGCAGAAGCCGCACTGCAAGGCGTTGTTGCGGTGGAAGGCCTCCTGTAGGGCGGCCAGTTCGCCGCTCTCGGTGATACCCTCGATGGTCTCGACCTCCGCCCCTTCGGCCTGCACGGCATACATCAGACAGGCGCGCACTTGGTCGCCGTTGTAGCGCACGGTGCAAGCGCCGCAGGCACCCTGTTCGCAGCCGACATGGGTGCCGGTCAAGTGCAGTTCCTCGCGTAGAAAGTCGGCCAAGGAAAGTCGCGGACTGACACGGAAGCTGCCGCGCTCGCCATTAACGGTCAGGTTGAGCTCGTAGTTGATGTCGCTCATGCGCTATGGTCTCCGCTCAATGCGTGCAGCACTCGGCCAAGGAGCACGCGAGTCATGTGGGTCTTGGCCTCGGCTGAGGTGTAGAGATCGCTTAGGGGCTGGAGGTCATCGGCCAGGGCTGACTGAGCGGCCTGGATGGATTCGGCGTCTAGGGGCCGGCCCTCCAGTGCGGCGGCGGCTTGCTGGGCCAGCACAGGAGTTTCGGCCACACCGAAGAAGCCCAGCCTAACCTCGGACAGGCGCTGGTCGTTGCGCCGCAGCAGCTTCATGGGCCCCTTCGCGCCGATTCGAGCCTGGACGGCTAGTCCAACGATGGCGTAATCGCCCTTGCGCCGGGCTAGTTCGTCGAAGCCGTAGAGCATGCCGTCGGCGGCCGCCGGCACCTCCACGTGGGTGATCAGCTCGTGGGGCTCGATGGCGGTCTGGTAGACGCCCTCGAAAAAATCCTCCGCCGGGATGGTTCGGGTGCCTTTGCGGCTGGCCAGGTGAATGCGCGCCCCAAGGGTCAGGCAACAGGCCGGCCACTCCGAGGCGGGGTCGGCGGTAGCGACGCTGCCGCCGAAGGTGCCGCGATTGCGGATCGCCTCGTGGGCGATGTAAGGCGCTGCACGGGCTAGCAGCGGGGCGTGACGAGCAACCTCCGGGGAGCACGCGATTTCTGCGTGGCGAGTCAGCGCACCAATGCGCAGCCACTTGCCGCACAGTTCGACACCGGCCAGACCAGGGACGTGGTTCACATCCACCAGCACGCTCGGGGCTGCCAGGCGCATGTTCATGGTGGGCACTAGGCTTTGGCCGCCCGCGATTACCTGGGCCTCGTCCCCGTGCTCGGCCAACAGGTCCAGCACTTGGTCCAGCGAACCCGGGCGTACATAGTCGAATTGCGGCGACTTCACGTCTTCGTCTCCTCCGGCAGCTCATAGGCGGCAACCGGTAGCGTCGCCGCAATTTATCAATCGATTAACTATGCGGCGACCGGTGGGCCGATGTCAATGCCCTTGTAGTCGTATCCGCAGGCGGCAAGAATGGTGGCAGTCTTAGCGAAAGGAGTAGAGCGGTGAAAGCGGAAACAGGCAAACGGCGGCGGCTTACCCCGGAGCAGCGGGAGCGCCAGATTGTTGACGGGGCGATCCGCTTCTTCGCCGAGGTCGGTTTCGAGGGTCAAACCCGGGAGCTGGCCAAGCGCTTAGGCATCACCCAGCCATTACTGTACCGCTATTTCCCGAGCAAAGAGTGCTTGATCGAACGGGTCTATAACGAGGTCTACATCAAACGCTGGCAGCCGCACTGGGAGGCGCTGATCATCGACCGTAGCCGGCCCCTGGAGGAGCGCCTGGTTACCCTGTATCGGGAGTACACCCGGGCGATCTTCAACTATGAGTGGGTGCGCATCTTCATGTTTTCCGGGCTGAAGGGCGGGAACATCACCGAGCGTTACCTGAGTATCGTCCAGGACAAGCTGTTCGTACCAGTATGCACCGAACTGCGTGAGGTGGCAGGGTTGCCTTCCACCGACGAGGTGCCGCTTGAGCCCGAAGAGCTGGAGCTTGCCTGGAACCTCCATGGCGGGATCTATTACCTGGCCATCCGCAAGTGGATCTACAACCTGCCCATCCCGGAGGACCTCGATGGTCACATCGAAAGAGTGGTTCACAGCTTCATCGAAGGCACGCCCGTGACCTTGCGCTGGCACTTCGCCAGGCACGATGTTTAGCGGGCCCGGCTCCGCGGTAGCTCCCACAGGATGGGCATAGCCCAGCGAAGCCCATGCGCTCCGTTCATCAAACGTACCATAGGGAGGCACAGGGTCACGGTGAAAAGCCGTGTGATGCCTTCTCTGCGCTCTGAGCCAGCTTGACTAACGCATGAGACCCCCGCGCCCGGCGCATTCTTCCCCTTGATTTTTTCGCTCCAGCCGCTATCATCTATTTTAGTTATCAAAAGATAAATAGCGTACCGAGGAGGACGCACTATGGAGATTTCAGGCGAGCATCGTATCCCCGCACCACGAAAGCAGGTCTGGGAGGCGCTCAATGATCCGGCGGTGCTGCAGGAGTCGATCCCCGGTTGTGAGGCCCTGGACAAGGTATCAGACACCACCTTCACCGCCCGTATCGTCAGCAAGATCGGCTCCATCAAGGCTCGGTTTAACGGCAAGGTAGACTTCTCCGATATCGACGCCCCGCGCAGCTACACCATCTCCGGCCAGGGCCAAGGCGGCATGGCCGGCTCCGCCAAGGGCTCGGCCCGCGTCGAACTGGAGGAGAGCGGACCGCAGGAAACCGTCCTGCGCTACACCGCCAATGCGGAGGTGGCTGGCAAGCTGGCCAGCGTAGGCAGCCGGCTCATCCAGGGCGTAGTCCGCAAGACCGCAGATGATTTCTTCTGCAATTTCGTCGAGCAGGTCAGCGGCGGCAAGTCCACCGCGCCGGGGGCGGCACAACCGACAGCCGGCATTAACCGCCTCGGCTGGATCATCGCAGCCGTCGTTCTCGCCGCTGCCGCGGCCAGTGCCTTTATATTGCTGTAGCGAAATCTGCTGAAAAAAGTGTCCACTACGACTTGACCAGAAGATGCTCGCTTGGCTAGCGAGAGGCCGGCACGCGCAGCTCACTGTCGATGCCGAAAACCTCTCGCACCTTGCACCAGACATCCGGGTGCGCTGTGGCAGGTAGCGGAGGAAGGACGCTCATGAAGCCGGCTCCCCTGCGTCGCGACGCAGCTGCTCCAGGGCGGCGGGGGTGTCCACATCCAAGAGCACCCCGGATCCCTCCACTGCCACTTCGGTTACCAGGTCCTCATGGACTCCGATCAGGTAACGCGCGCCCAGGTCCCCCTCTAGGAGCAGTAGTTCGGCGAATAACTGCCGACCCAGCAACACCGGATTGCCGCGCTTGCCCTGATAGATCGGCACACAGATGGCCCGGCCTTCGGCTGGGTTGAAGGCGGCCTGTAGACGACGTAGATCCCGCGGGTTGACTCGCGGCATGTCGCCCAGGGCCACCAGTACACCGTCGACCTCTTCAGGCAAGGCGCGCAGTCCCGCCCGCAGGCTGCTGGACAGCCCCTCTGCGTGATCGGGGTTGTAGACAGTCATCACGGGCAGGTCGTCCGTCGCCCGGGTGACGGCCTCGGCCTGGTGGCCGACCACCAGATAGACCGGTGCTGCACCGCTTTGCACCACCGCGCGCACCGCATGCCGCACCAACGCCTCGTCCCGCCAAGGCTGTAGCAGCTTGTTAGCCTGGCCCATCCGGCGCGAGCCACCAGCCGCCAGCACCAGGGCGGCGACTCGAGGGCGCTGGAGCACCCCATTGCGGTGCTCGCGACTCCAGTCCAGGGCGCGGCCGGGCAGTCCCACATCGTCCAGAGGAACCGGTTGTTTCATTGGCCGATGGCCTCCGGAAAACACGGCGCCCCGTTGTCCGCGGCGCCCAGGTGGATAGACGTGATGACAGCTGTCGCGACCGGCACACGCTCAGACCAGGACCAGAGTCAACGCTGGGAACGCCGCGATCAGCGCCAGAACGAAAAGCATCACTGCGACGTAGGGCAGGACTCCACCGAAAATGGACTCCACCGAAACACTCTCGTCATTGAGCGTGGATTTCACAGTGAAGATTGAGATGCCGAATGGCGGTGTCAGCAGGCCGATCTCCACCGCGATCACTGTGATAATGCCAAAGTGGATCAAATCGAAGCCGAAGTCCGTGGCAATCGGGGCCGCGATTGGGACCATTACCAGCAGTATCGAAGTAGAGTCTAATATCATGCCCATCAACAGCACGATGAGAACATACAACGCCAGAAAACCATATGGCCCCAGGTTCGCGTCCAACACCATATCCGAAATGGCCATAGGTACACCAGCCATGGCAAGCATGCGACTATAGAAGAGCGCGGCGATCAACAGAATCAGGATGCTGATGGATACTCCTCCGGTCTCCCGCAGCACCTCCCACATCCGCTGTGGAGTCAGCGAGCGACGCATCAGAGCAATGACGAAGGCACCAAAGGCGCCCATGCCGCCCGCCTCAGTCGGCGTGAAGAAGCCAGCGTAAAGTCCGCCCAAAACCAGCAGCACCAAGGCGACAATGGGCAGGGACTTACCCGCCAACTGCTTACCGGTGAGCACCGGCTGAATCCTCCGGGCTTCGCCGAGCTCCTTCAGGCGGTCGAAATCGAACACAAAGCGTGGAGCGAATATAGCCAACAGCACAATAATTGCCACGAAACCAACCGCCAGGATTACCCCCGGAATCAATCCGGCGATGAAGAGCTTGCCAATGGACTCCTCCGCTAGCACACCATAGACGATCAAAAGCAGACTTGGCGGCACCAGCATACCCAGAACCGAACTGCCCGCCACGGTCCCAGCGGCGAATGCCTTACGGTAGCCATGATTGGCCATCTCAGGAACTGCCACCTTGGTAAACACCGCTGCGGAGGCGATGGACACGCCGGTTACGGCCGCAAAGACCGCATTCGCCGCCACGGTGGCCACGCCCAGACCGCCTGCTACGCGCCGCAGAAAGGTTTCAGCGACGTCGAAAGTATCCTTTCCAATATTGGAAATACTGACCAATAAACCCATCAGGACGAATAATGGAATGGTCGCGAAGATATAGCTGGAGATACCACCGTAAGCGGACATGTACATCATTTGGAGGGCCAAGTCGAAATTGCCCCGGATTACCCACATCCCAACGAAGGCCACTGTCATTAGCGCCACAGCGATGTGCATCCCCATCAGCACCAGCATAACAAGTGTGCCAATAACCAGGGCGGTGAAGCCTAGATCGCTCATCAGGAAGCCCTCGTTGTGTCGGTTGGCCCCCGCTGCAACAGCACCGGAATCAGAAACAGGTAGGCCAGGGTCGCCATCGTTGCCCCGATCACTGCCAGGGCTCGGAAGGGCCAGCCCGGAAGCATGTAGAGGCCGCGTACACCATAAAACTCGTCGCTCTGCCAGGACAGCATCAGCTCCGGCCAGGCACTGTATGTAAGCAGCGCGAAGATGAAACAGCCCACCAGGGCATACAGCACATCCAGAGCCAACCGCAGCCTCGGGAGGCGCCGATCGATTAAGTCAATCAGGAAGCCGGCACGAGTCATGCGGCCACCAAGGATTCCCGCTCCCAGCTGCAGGAACACGATGGCCGCCACGGATAGACCAGCAAACTCGGCGACACCTGTAAGCGGTGTGTCGAAGAAGTTGCGCCCGGCGACATCCGCCACTACCAGGCTCATCAGTACGAAAATCCAGAATGTGCCGAGGGCAGCGAGGAGGTCGGCAAGACGTACGAACCACCCGACAGCAGACGAAGTTGCGTTATTCGTGATGCTCATGGCAAGTCTCGTTTCGTGACTTGGAATAGGCCGCGCCGAAGGGCGCGGCCATGCGGCTTAGCGGACGACTGCGTCCCAGGCTCGCAACGGCTCAACGCCGTTCTCGCGCAACTTATCGAAGTAAGCCTTCAGGACCACTTCAGCATCCTCACCATTGGCCTCCAGCCATGGGCCGACCAGGTTCGGCAAGCTGTTCACCCAACGCTGCTTCTCGGCGGCAGGCAAGTCATGGATCTCCAATCCCTCTTCCTGCATAACGGCCAGCCACTCCTCGGCGGTCTTGGTGACGTGCTCACCATGACGCGTCGACATGACCTTGCCAGCCTGACGGAACGCTGATTGGACTTCCTCTGGAAGATTGTCAAAAAAACGCTTATTGGCTGCCACGGCACCGAAGGCCATTGAGCCAAAGCCTACACGGGTCAGCTCCGGAGCGACCTCATGCACTCGAGCCGGGCCAATGCCGCTGGCGAATGACAAGGTGCCTTCGGTGACACCAGTCTGGATATTGGTGTAGTAGGTGGTCAGGCCACCGTCGACAGGAATGGCGCCGGTACCCTTAAGCCAGTTCGCGGAAGTACCCGGAGCATTTAGGCGTATATTCTGAAGGTCCTCCAGCGTCTTGATCTGGCTGGTGGCGTAGATGTCGTAGCTGTCGGTGACCAGCGTCGAAAGGTGCACCAGATTTTGCCTGTGCCAGCTGTCGCGAAGTTCCGGAAGATTCTGGTTAAGGTCATCGAAAATCTTGATGATGAGCTTGTGGTCATCGGTGGCGAACGGGGTGTAGTACGTGACGTTCTGCAGCGGCAGGTCGGACTCCTCCCACACGGTACCAATCATGCCGACGTCGACGATGCCTTCTTTCACCGCCTTGCGGGTCTCGGAAAACTTATACAGGGTTCCGCCATAATTCTCGCGCCAGCGGATTTTGTAGTCGTCACCCTGCTCTTCGAGGATGCGGTTCACCTCGGGCTGAAAGACGTTCTTCATCGCCCATACCCAGATGTTCTGAACCGGATGGCTGGAACCGATGTTGACGGTGATGCGTTCTGCTGCGACGACATTGGTGCTTGCCAGACCTACACCCAAGGCAAGAGCACCGGCAAGGCCGGCTTTAAATAGTTTCATTGTTTTCTCCTACAGTTGCAGACGACCGTCACACTGGACGGTACCTTCTGCCTCGGCAAGGGAGGAGAGATTATGCCCCGGCGGACCTACCGCCGGCTTGGCTGATCTGGCAATGCAGTGAATTGCCGAGAGGTCTACCCTCGCTCCTCTGGGACGCTCCATCCAGGCGGACGCCTCTTGTCTTGGCATTGATCAAATGATCTGTTAATCGGTCGATAAATTCAAGCATGCCTTCTCAAAAGGCTCTAAGAAGGCATGGCAATAGGTCGGCGCGCTTGCGTAACAGATCGACTTGAGGCTGTGGATGGGTTGTTCACGCAAATTCCCACCCGGCTAACTGGGGACGATAATCCAGGCTGGCATGCAGCCGATGCCAGTTGTACTGATAAAGCCAGGCAGGTAATTGCCTGCTTCGCTCCAGCGCCTCCACCGGCACTCGGTAAACCAGCAGGGCTCGCCCATGCGCCGTGAGACAGTATCTACCGAGAAATCACACCTAGAGGGCTACGCTATTGCCGCGAAGCCCTGGCGCAAGTGATCAACCAGGCACTGCACCGCCCGCGGCACTTGCCGCGTCCAAGGCCTGATCGCAAACAACCGCTCGCCGAAGAAGCCCACCGGCTTCCAGGCCGGCAGCACCTGCGCCAAGCGACCGGGCCGGAGCTCATCCACGGCGGTGAAGTCCGGCAACAGACCAATGCCCAGCCCGCCCAGCACCGCTTCCCGTAGCACCTCGCTGTTGTTGGCCTTGAAGCGCCCGCCGACTGGCACACCGATCCGCTCGCCGCGCTTACGGCCGGCCTCGCGTTCGAAGCTCCAGCTCTGGGTGTTGCCGTCACGCAGATACATCAAGCACTCATGGCGACTCAGGTCTGCAGGGTGTCGGGGTACGCCGTGGCGCTCCAGGTAATCGTGGCTGGCGACAAGCAGCGAGCGCGACTCCCTCAGGACCCATGCCACGTGGGTCTCCGGCGCTGACTGGGTGTGGCGGATGGCCAGATCGAAGCCCTCCTGGGCAAGGTTGACGAAGCGATCCGAGAGATCGAGCTCCAACCGGATCTCCGGGTAGCGCTGCAGGAAGGCCGGCAGCATCGGGGCGATACGCTGGCGCCCAAGCGCTACCGGGGCGCTCACCCGCAACAGGCCGCGCGGGTTCCCGGCCAGATCCTTGATGCTGGAGAGGCTCTGCTCGATGCGGACGAAAGAGGGCTCAATGTCCTCCACCAGTTGCAGCCCGGCGTCGGTGAGCACCACCGAGCGGGTGGTCCGGCGCACCAGCGGCATGCCAACGACACGCTCAAGGTTGGCGATGCGGGTGCTTACCGAGGCCTTGGAGACGCCCAGCCGGCGCGCCGCCTTGGTAAAGCTGCGCGCCTGGCCCAGCACGGTCAGCAGATGCAGGTCAGCGAGCACGGGGGAAATTTGTTGGGCGGACATGGCAGAACTCGTTCACGGCGAAAGATGGATTGTTCAAATATATGAACAGTGTAATTAGCTATTAGCGATTGTAAAGCCACCACTCGCCGCCTAGGCTAGGGCCCGTTCCCACGCAAACGGAGTCGAATTCATGGGCGTTTCCAACACCCCCTCGCAGATCGCACAGAGTGACGTCGCTCAGCATTGGATCGGTGGCCATGTGGCGCCAAGCACCGGTGAGCGCACCCAAGACGTGTTCAACCCGGCCACCGGCGAGGTAAGCCGAAAGGTGGCCCTGGGCAGCGTACAAGACGTCGAGGCCGCGGTCGCCAGCGCCAAGGCTGCTCTGCCGGGCTGGGCAAAGCTTCCGCCGATTCGCCGCAGCCGCATCCTCAACAACTTCCTGGCCCTGCTCAACGAGCACCGCGACCAGTTGGCCGAGATCCTCACCCACGAGCACGGCAAGGTATTTACCGACGCCCAGGGTGAGGTGACCCGCGGTATCGATATCGTGGAGTTCGCCCTGGGCATCCCCCAACTGCTCAAGACCGACTTCACCGACCAAGTCTCCACCGGTATCGACAACTGGACGCTGCGCCAGCCCCTGGGTGTGGTCGCCGGCATCACCCCGTTCAACTTCCCGGTGATGGTGCCCTGCTGGATGTTCCCCGTGGCCATCGCCTGCGGCAACACCTTCGTGCTCAAGCCCAGCGAGCGCGACCCCTCGGCCGCGCTGTACATGGCCGAGCTATTCAAGCAGGCCGGGCTGCCCGACGGCGTCTTCAACGTCGTCCAAGGTGATAAGGTCGCCGTGGACGCACTGATCGACCACCCGGACGTGAAGGCGGCGAGCTTCGTCGGCTCCACTCCGATCGCGCACTACATTTACCGGCGCGGCGCCGAACAGGGTAAGCGCGTGCAGGCGTTGGGCGGCGCGAAGAACCACATGGTGGTGATGCCCGACGCCGATCTCGACCAGGCGGTCGACGGTCTGATCGGCGCCGCCTACGGCTCCGCCGGCGAACGCTGCATGGCCATCTCGGTGGCGGTGCTGGTAGGTGATGTCGCCGACAAGATCATGCCCAAGCTGGCTGAACGGACGAAGCAGCTCAAGATCAAGAACGGCATGGAACTCGACGCCGAGATGGGTCCCATTGTCACCCGTCAGGCGCTGGAGCGGATCCAGGACTACATCGAAGACGGCGCACAAAGCGGCGCCGAGCTGCTCGTTGACGGCCGCGTCGACGCCGACGGCAACCCCTTCACGGTGCCCGGCCACGAGGGCGGCTTCTGGATCGGCGGCACGCTGTTCGATCACGTCACCCCGGAGATGCGCATCTACAAGGAGGAGATCTTCGGACCGGTGCTGGCCTGCGTGCGGGTGAAGGATTTCGCTGAGGCGGTGGACCTGGTCAATGCCCACGAGTTCGGCAACGGCGTCGCCTGCTATACCCGCGACGGCAACGTTGCCCGCGAGTTTGGCCGTTGCATCGAGGTTGGCATGGTCGGTATCAATGTTCCGATCCCGGTACCCATGGCCTGGCACGGCTTCGGCGGCTGGAAGAAGAGCTTGTTCGGCGACATGCACGCCTACGGCGAAGAGGGCGTGCGCTTCTACACCAAGCAGAAGTCGATCATGCAGCGCTGGCCCGAGAGTATCGCCAAGGGAGCCGAGTTCGTGATGCCGACGTCGAAGTAAATAACGCTGAACCGAGCGCTCCGCTAGCCGAAGGCGGCGCTGGCCACATCCGGGTAACGGGAAGCAAAATGCACCCTGATCCCCTCGCGAAGATAGTCGGGCAACTCATCGAAGTCTCGCCGATTGGCCTCGGGCAGGATCAGCTCGAAGATGTCGCTGCGGCGGGCGGCGATCACCTTCTCGCGAATGCCGCCCACCGGCAGCACCTGGCCGGTGAGGGTCAACTCGCCGGTCATCGCCAGCGGCCGATCGATGGCCCGGTGTGTCGCCAGGGACAGCAGCGCCGTGGCCATGGTGACCCCCGCCGAGGGACCATCCTTGGGCGTGGCCCCTTCCGGCACATGCAGGTGGACGAACGCCGAGTCGAAGAAGTCGGCATCGGCGCCGAACTCGCTCAGATGCCCCAGCACATAGCTGTAGGCGATGTTGGCCGATTCCTTCATGACGTCGCCGAGCTTGCCGGTCAGCTTGAAGCCACGCTCCAGGGCATGCACCTTGCCCGCCTCGATGGGCAGGGTCGCCCCACCCATCGAGGTCCAGGCCAGCCCCGTGACCACGCCCTCACCCTCGAGCACCTGCTCCTTGCGGAAGAGCGGAGCGCCGAGGAAGTCCTCGAGATTGTTCACCGAGACCCGCACCGATTTCTGGTCGTTCTCCAGCAGCTTCACGGCCGCCTTGCGCACGATGCGGTGCAGCTGCTTCTCCAGCTGGCGCACCCCGGCTTCCCGGGCATAGCCCTCGATCACCTGTCGCAGGGCCGCATCGGTGAGGTTGATGCGCTTCTTGGGGATGCGGTCACGCTTGAGCAGCTTGGGCCAGAGGTGGTGCTTGGCGATGGCGACCTTCTCCTCGGCGATGTAGCCGGACAGGCGGATCTGCTCCATGCGATCCAGCAGCGCCGGGGGGATCGCGTCCAGCGTATTGGCCGTGCAGACGAAGAGCACCCGGGAGAGGTCGAGTCGCACATCCAGATAGTGGTCGAGGAACTCGACGTTCTGCTCGGGGTCGAGCACCTCGAGCAACGCCGAGGCCGGATCGCCCTGGAAGGACTGCCCCATCTTGTCGATCTCGTCGAGCATGATGACCGGATTCTCGACCTCGACCTCCTTGATGGCCTGCACCAGCTTGCCCGGCATGGCGCCGATATAGGTACGCCGATGCCCCTTGATCTCGGCCTCGTCGCGCATGCCCCCTACCGAGAAGCGATAGAACTCGCGACCCAGCGCCTCGGCGATGGAGCGCCCCACCGAGGTCTTGCCCACCCCGGGCGGGCCGACCAGCAGCAGGATGGAGCCACCCACGTCCCCCTTGAAGGTGCCCTCGGCGAGGAACTCGATGATCCGCTCCTTGACGTCCTTGAGGCCGTCATGGTCGCGATCGAGGGTCTCGCGGGCATGCGGCAGGTCCATGTTGTCGGCGCTGCGCACGCCCCAGGGCAAGGACGTCAGCCAATCCAGGTAGTTGCGGGTGGTGCCATACTCCGGTGAACCGGTCTCCAGTACCGAGAGCTTGTCGAGCTCCTCCTCGATGCGTGTCAGCACCTTGGGCGGCACGGTCAGCGATTCGAGACGGTCACGAAAGGTATCGACATCATTCTCGCGGTCGTCCTTGGAGATGCCCAGCTCGCGCTGTATCACCTTGAGCTGCTCGCGCAGGAAGAACTCGCGCTGGCGATCCTGCATCTGGGCATTGACCTGGTCGCTGATCTCGCTCTGCAACTGGGCGACATCGATCTCCTTGCGCAGCAGCGGCAGGACCTTCTGCATCCGCGCCATCACCGGCAGGGTCGCCAGCACGTCCTGGAGTTCCTGGCCCTTGGCGGAGGTAATCGCCGCGGCGAAGTCGGTCAAGGGCCCCGGTTCATGGGGGCTGAAGCGATTGAGATAGTGCTTGAGCTCCTCGCCATAGAGCGGATTGATCGGCAACAGCTCCTTGATGCCGTTGATCATCGCCATGGCGTAGGCGCGGGTCTCATCGTCCTCGGCATCCACCGGCTCGCGTGGGTAGCTGACCTCCACCAGGAAGGGAGGCTCCTTGGACAGCCAGCGCGTGATGCGAAAGCGCTGGATACCCTGGGCGATGAACTGGAACTGGGTTTCCTCGCCCTGGATCTTGTGCACCTTCACCGCGGTACCGATCTCGGGAAACTGCTCGTGGCCGAGTTCCTCGACGGCCGTCTCGCCGACGAAGGCCAGTCCCACGGTGTGGTGCGTGGTCTTGGCGACGCGATGCAGGGTCTCTTCCCAGCGCTCGCGGTTGATCACCAGCGGCTGCACCTGAGCGGGGAAGAAGGGCCGATTGTGGATCGGCAGCAGGTAGATACGCTCGGGTAGGGTGTCCCGGGCAGGCACCATGGAACGTCCACTGCCCTCGGCATCGCCAAGGGAGGCGGGGGCCTCGTCTTCATCGTGGATGTCGTGAATCCATTCCGGGACTTCCGGGTCCCGGGGTCGATCCTGGTCGTCGCTCATCGGCCTGTTGTCCTGATCCAGTGTGACGAAATTGGCTACTGGACAAGTGAATGCGGGCGAGCAGCGACGACTTCAAGTCAGAATTGACGCCAGAGGGGCGGCATCGGCCAACCATTGACCCGGACCTGACCGCGAGCCACGTCGATTTCCAGGTCGTCGGTCCCCAGGCGCAGGCCCAACCAGAGGGCAACCACGGCGGGGACATCATGCCAGATGAAATCGCCATCCAGGCGGGACAGCCAGCGCGCCTGCTCTGCCTCATCGCCGAGTCCGACAAGGCTGAGCGCATCGAGCCGACGGGCGTCGAAGAAGAGTGCACCCTCGCCCCTGGCCGTCAAGCCCAACATGGGGCTTTCCAGATCCACCCGGGTGACCTCCAGCCTGGGCGAGTCCTGCAGCAGGGCGATGAACGCCGGCTCGATGCGCGCCAGTAGCTCCCCCCCCTCCTCTGCTGGATCACCCATCGCCGCCTCGTCGTGCAAACGGGCCAGAAGGGCACGCACGGCATCGGCATTGATCCGTGACGCTTCCATCGAAACCGACCCGGTCAGCAATACCTGATCCGCCGCCAGGATCTCGGTGATCTTCAACTCGGCGTCGATGCTGAGCTCCCTATCGTCGAGCTCCATCAGGCTGCGGTAGACGAGATCCCGCGCGGTGATGTCGAGATCGGGCTGGTGCCAGACGAGGCGCTCGATATGCAGGTCGTCGTACTGGGTGAAATGGTAGGCCCCGTCGATGTAGGTATAACGGCTTTCCAGGCCGATGGGACCGGAAGCCACCGAATTCTCGCCATCGGTCAATCGCCAGGGGGAAAGCCTGGCACGTAACCGCCAGTCACCGTACTGTCCACCGAAGGCCAGGTGCCCGCCCTGGAAATCGAGTTCTCGCTGTCCCTGGCTGACGATGAAGGGTGCCAGTTGAACGCTGCCATCCAGGGTACCGCTCAGGGTCAGGTAGCGAGCCGTCCAATGGGGAGGGGTGGAGGGCAGGACATCACCGAAAACGCGCTCTTGACGAGCGCCCAGACGAGGTATTATTTCACCATCGACACGGGTACTCAGGGCGCCATGACGGGCCACATAGGAGAACTCGAGCTGCCAGGCCTCGCCGAGCACCGGCGCTACCTGGATGGTGCCGCTGGAGGTCAGCCAGCCCCGTTCCACGTCGCTGCGCTCCACCAACAGCTCGCCACGCGCCTCGAGGTCGATCAGGGCCCTGGCGAGTTCACGCTCGAACAACAGACCGGCGACGAACTGTGCCGCCGCCCAGACCACCGCCACCCCCGCCAATACCGGGACGATCCAACGTTCCTTGCGCATCCCACTACTCCAGGCCCCGGGTTCCGGCACTCGACGTCAGCAGATGGCATCCCGCCATCCTCGCGTCAAAATAACCAGAACCAAAGATGCATCGTACTCCAGGCATAGATGGCGGCGAGGACATCATCGATCATGATGCCGAAACCGCCTGCCACATGCCGGTCCGCCCAGCGGATCGGCCAGGGCTTGATCACATCGAAGACACGAAAGACCACGAAGCCCCAGAGGGCCATCTCCCACGAGAAGGGCACGGCGGTCATGGTGAGCTAGTAGCCGACAAATTCGTCCCAGACGATACCCGAGTGGTCATGCACACCCAGGTCGCGGGAGGTGGAATCGCACAGCCAGACGCCCCATACGAAGGTGACCGCGACGACCGCCAGGTACCAGTCCAGGGGCAGTTCCGACATCAACCAGTAGAAGGGGATGGCGGCGAAGGTACCGAAGGTGCCCGGTGCGAAGGGCACGGCACCACTGCCCAGGCCGAAGGCGAGGAAATGGGTCGGGCGATGCCAGACGCTGGCGGGGGCTCGGTTCATGGCATCCCTCCTGTGTCGGGCCGACCCTGGAAGTGCTGCCAGCCCCGTCGCCCTTCATCACCCAGCCCGGAAACCCCCGATCCGGTGGTGATCTGACCGATCATCCTGAGCGGAAGGCCCTGCCGGGTCAATCGCTGCCGTGCCTGGTCCCATTTTCCGGGCGGCAGGGTCACCAGGAGTTCATAGTCATCGCCGCCGCACAGCGCGGCTCGACGGCCCTGCTGCTCACCCAGGGCGTCGACGAGGCCATCGACGAGGGGCAGGTCATCCAGGGAGAGCGCGGCCCCCACTCCGGATGTCTCGAGGAGATGATCGAGATCGGCCAAGAGGCCGTCGGAGAGATCGATGGCCGAGGTCGCGAGGTCGCGCAGCGCCTCGCCGGCGGCCAGCCGCGGCTGGGGATGCAGGTAACGCCTGAGCAGGGGGTGGGACGGGTCTCGCTCGCCGGCCTGCCAGAGTGCCAGCCCCCCGGCGCCGCCCCCCAGCGCCCCGGTCACGGCAAGCAGATCCCCGGGCCTGGCCCCGCCGCGGGTCAAGGCAGCGTCGGCGGGCACCTCACCCATCACCGTCACGCCGATGGCCAGCTCTCCCCGGGTAATGTCCCCGCCCACCAGGGCCGTGCCGGTGGCCGCGCACAGCGCATGGAATCCCCGGGCAAAGCCCGTCAACCAGGCCTCATCGGCCTCGGGCAGGGTCAGCGACATCAGGCACCAGCGTGCCCGGGCGCCCATGGCGGCCAGGTCGCTCAGACTCACCGCCAGGGCGCGATGGCCGATGGCCTCGGCCGGCGCATCACCGGGAAAATGGACATCGACCACCGACGTATCCACGCTGACCGCCAGCCGCTGCCCGGGGGTCGGGGCCAGCAGGGTACAGTCATCGCCCACCCCCAGCGTCACACCGGCCGCTTCACCGGGGGGGTCGGGCGTGAAGAAGCGGGTGATGAGATCGAATTCGCTGTATTCGCTGTGCATGGGATCGGGCCCTCAGCGGCGGCGGGCGGCGACCTCGGCTCCACGCAACTTGCCGGCCAGCTTGTCGAGGATGCTGTTGACGTACTTGTGGCCGTCGGTGGCCCCGAAGGACTTGGCCAGTTCCACGCCCTCATTGATCACGGCGCGATAGGGCACCTCCATGCGCCGAGAGAGTTCGTAGGCCCCCAGACGCAGGATAGCGAGCTCGATGGGATCGAGCTCCGTCAGGGGACGGTCGAGCAAGGGCGACAGGCTGGCATCCAGCTCGGCCTTGTGGCGCACCACGCTGTGCAATAGCTCATGGAAGAGCGCCAGGTCGGCGATCTCCATGACCTTGAGCCAGTTCTCGTGGTCCTCCAGGTCGTCGTCGGCCACCTGGCTACGGAACTGTACCTCCACCTCGGCGATCGGCGTGCCGGTCATCTGCCACTGATAAAGCCCCTGGACCGCCAGTTCACGGGCGGCCCGCCGGGACTGCTGGGCGGCCGAGGGCGCGCGGGATCGCTCGCCGCTCATGCCTCACCTCCCTGCGGGTCCTCGGCGAGATCGTCATCACCGAAGCAGCGCAGCAGCGAGACCATTTCCATCGCCGCCATGGCGGCCTCGGCCCCCTTGTTACCGGCCTTGGTACCGGCACGTTCGATGGCCTGCTCGATGGAATTGACGGTGAGCACGCCATTGGCAATGGGCGTCTCGAACTCCAGCTGGAGGCTGCCCAGCGCCGTGTTGCAGCTACCGGCCACATATTCGAAATGCGGCGTGCCGCCGCGAATCACCGCCCCCAGGGCGATCACCGCATCGGGACGGGCGAACTTGAGCACCTTCTTGACCGCCAGGGGCAACTCCCAGGCACCCGGCACATGGATGATATCGATGTTCTCGCTCGCTACCCCGTGGCGCACCAGGATGTCCACGGCGCCTTCCACCAGGCTATCGACCACATGGTGGTTGAAGCGACCGACCACGATGACGTAGCGGCCGTCGACGTCGATGAAATCGCCTTCAACTTGGGAAATCGGTTGCATGGTTACGGGTTCCTCGTGAGTCCGGTCTATGGGTGACGCCGGTATTTCTGCCACGCCACCCTCGAGTGTCATCTGATGGTCATCGACTAATTCAATGGTCGACGGCATCCTCGGGGCCCAGCCGCTCGACCACTTCCAGGTCGAAACCGGAAAGCGCCGAGAACTTCCAGGGCGAGCTGAGCAGGCGCATCCGACCCACGCCCAGGTGGCGCAGTATCTGCGAGCCGGTGCCGATGGTCAGGTAGTTGCCCGCCCCATCGGAGGCACTGCTGCGAGGCGGCCGACGGCGGTCCAGGAACACCTCTAGCTGGTCGAGGAAATCCTGGTGCGGGCGACCGTCATCGAGCAGCACGAAGACGCCCTGGTCGGCACTGGCCACCTCTTCCAGGGCGCGGCAGGTGGTCCAGTTGGCCGCCTCCCCCTTCTGCAGGCCGAGCAGGTCACGCAGGGTATCGGCCAGGTGCACGCGCACCGTGGTCAAGGCGTCGGGGCTGGGCCGCCCCTTGACCAGCGCCAGGTGGTGCGCCCCCTGGATGCGGTCGCGGAAGACATGCAGGGTCAGCTCACCGAAGGCGGTACGCACCGGCGCGGCCTCCACGGGCTCCACGGTCTGTTCGTTGTGGATCCGGTAATGGATGAGGTCGGCGATGGTGCCCATCTTGAGGTCATGCTCGACGGCGAAGTGCTCCAGCTCGGGCCGACGCGCCATGGTGCCGTCATCATTCATGATCTCACAGATCACGCCGCTGGGCTCGAAGCCCGCCAGGGCGGCAAGGTCACAGGACGCCTCGGTGTGGCCGGCGCGACGCAACACGCCGCCAGGCTCGGCCATCAGCGGAAAGATATGGCCGGGCTGGACGATGTCCTGAGCCACGGCATCCCGCGCCACGGCAGCCTGAACGGTACGCGCACGATCGGCGGCGGAGATACCGGTGGTCACGCCCTCCGCCGCCTCGATGGAGAGGGTGAACTTCGTGCCGAAGCCCGAGCCATTGTCGCGCACCATCAAGGGCAGCTGCAGCCGCTCACAGCGTTCCCGGGTCATCGGCAGACAGATCAACCCCCGGCCATGACGCGCCATGAAGTTGATGTGCTCGGCCTCGACCCGTTCGGCCGCCATGATGATGTCGCCTTCGTTCTCGCGATCCTCATCATCCATGAGGATCACCATCTTGCCCTGACGGATGTCCTCGATCAGGTCTTCAATGGGGGCCAGGCCCCCGGAAGAGGAGTGCACCATGGGATCTCCGGTGGTTCAGCTCGGCGGTGCTCGGCACCCGCCTCGAAACGCGTCAGGGTACCTTGGCGCAGCGTCGGGCGCCAGTTTCGAAGCATGTAGGCCCGGTAAGCGCCAGCGCACCGGGCGAATTGCTTCACGCCTCGATCGATGGCGACAAACCAGTAGGCACGGTAAGCGCCAGCGCACCGGGCAATGGCGGCCACCACCAACGCTCGAGACCAACCACGCCCGATGCGCCTCCGGCTTATCGTGCCTACCGACCCTTCGATCACCGCCGCGGCCGAGCGGTGATGCGCCAATCGCGACCCACGGCGCGGATATCGAGGATATCCAGGGGCCGCTGCTCGGCCATGCGCGCCAGGCCCGGCAGTTCGAACAAGGGCCGGGCCTCGCCACCCAACAGGATCGGGGCCATGAACAGCTGCATCTCGTCGACCAGGGCGGCATCGAGCATGGCGCCGGCCAGGGTGGCGCCGGTCTCGAGCAGTACCTCATTGACCTCCTCCACCGCGGCGAGATGACCCAGCAAGGCCGGCAGATCGACACGACCCTCTCGGCCGGCGGGCATCACCAACACCTCGGCACCGGCCTTCTCGAGACGCGCTCGTCGCTCGGTCTCATGGCCCTCGACGGTGGCCACCAGCGTCCGCCCCGGCTCACGCAGGCAGGCCGCCGCCAGGGGCAGGCGCAGCTGGGTATCGACCACCACCCGCAGCGGTTGTCGGCCGGCGGGCCACTCGATGCCCTCGAGCTCGGCCTGCTCGGGGCGCACGGTGAGGCGTGAGTTGTCGAAGATGATCGAGTCCACCCCGGTCAGGATAGCGCTGGAACGCGCCCGGAGGCGCTGGACCTCGCGGCGCGCCTGGGGGCCGGTGATCCATTGCGACTCGCCGGATCGCATGGCAGTGCGGCCATCGAGACTCATGGCCATCTTGAGGCGCACGAAGGGCCGGCCATGCTCCATGCGCATGATAAAGCCCGGATTCAGCTCCCTCGCCTGATCCTCCAGGATGCCCACGTCGACGTCGACGCCGGCCTCACGCAGCAGGGCGATCCCTCGACCGGCCACGGCGGGGTTGGGATCGGCCATGGCCACCCTCACCTGCGCCACACCGGCCTCGATCAGCGCTACCGCACAGGGGCCGGTGCGACCCTGATGGGAACACGGCTCCAGGGTCACATAGGCCGTGGCCCCTCGGGCGGCCTCACCGGCCTCCCGCAGGGCGTGGATCTCGGCATGAGGCTCGCCGGCACGCGCATGGAAGCCCTCGCCGACCGGGCGTCCATGGCGAACCAGCACGCACCCGACCCGGGGATTGGGGTCGGTGGTATAGAGGCCTCGGCGGGCCAGGGTCAGGGCCCGGGCCATCCAGGCAGGGGGATTCGGCTCGGTCATGGGGGTCCTCGATGCGGCAAGATCAGTCCCGGTGAACGGGTTCCCGGGACAGGCGGTCGATCTCGGCACGGAACTCGTCGATGTCCTGGAAACGCCGATAGACCGATGCGAAGCGAATATAGGCCACCTGGTCGAGGCCCTTGAGGGCCTGCATCACCGCCTCGCCGATGTCGCGGGCGTGAATCTCGCGCTCGCCACGCGCCCGCAGGGTCTGGCGAATCCGCTCCACCGCCGCCTCGATGGCCTCGGCGCTCACCGGCCGCTTCTCCAGCGCCCTGAGCATCCCCGCGCGCATCTTGTTCTCGTCGAAGAACTCCCGCGACCCATCGCCCTTGATCACCCGTGGCATGATCAGTTCGGCGGTCTCGTAGGTGGTGAACCGCTCGCCGCAGGCCGCGCACTGGCGCCGACGACGCACCTGATCGCCCTCGACCACCAGCCGGGAATCGGTCACCTTGGTATCATGGGTGCCACAGAAGGGACAATGCATCGGCGTGTTCCGGGTCGAGGAAAAAACGTCGCCATAAAACGTGGCGATAGTGTAACGGTTCCCGTCATCCGGGCACAGGCCGGCGGAATCGCCGCCACAGCCGCCAGGCTCAGCAGCAGACCGATACCATCGGTCAGCTTCCGGTTTGTCAGCACGGCCCGGCTAGTGTGGTCTCAGCGCACCTCGCGCAGGCCCAGCTTTCGCAGCAGGGTCATCATCGGGCACCAGCGGGTGAAGGCCGACTGCATCAGGTTCAGCGCCACGAAGCCGGTGAACAGCAGCCAGGCGGGATGGATGAAGTAGGCCAGCAGCACGGAGATCAGCACGAAGCTGCCGGCGATCAGGCGAAGGGCTTCATTGACGGTCATGGTCATTCTCCTCGGTAGTCGGGGTCAGAAACGATAGCGGGCGCGCAGGAAGAGGTTGGAGTTCTCCTCGAACTGCCCGTAGAAGGTGTGGTCTTGCTCGCCGACGAAGAGGTTGGCGCCGGCGTTGAACTCGAGGCGGTCGCTATAGCGCCAGCGAGCGGTGGGGCGCAGGAAGGCGTCGTCGTCGCTAGGGGAGTAGAAGGTCATCACTCCCAGGATCAGGTTGTCGCGCCACATCGCATAGTTCAGGCGCAGGCTCACGACATGGCGGACCTCGTCGGGGCGGTCGGCGGGATCGAAGGGGTAGTTCGCCGCGAAGGCGTCGTAGTCCTGCCGCCACTCCAGGTAGTACTGGGTGCTCGCCGTGAGGTTGGTGACCAGCTCGCGTTCGAAGCCGCCCAGCAGGCGCAGCTCGCTGTTGGGCACGTTGGGATCGTCGCCGTCGCGGTCGTCGGCAGAGTCGTACCAGGCGGCCTCCAGGTGGTAGATCCCCCCCGCCAGCGGCGCGCGCAGGCTCGCCCCGAGGCTGTTGAGCCGGGCGAAGGTGTTGACGCCGCGCGCGGCGTCGAAGGCCGTGGGCTGGCCGAAGAAGCCGCGGTAGCCGTAGAGCGCCCACTCCCGCGCGCCGACCAGGCCGTAAAGGCGAAGCGCCAGTTCGGCGTTGTCGACCGTATGCGACGGCGCCTCGGCGGTCGGCATCGTTGCCACGATCTCGCTGCGGGCTGGATCGAAATAGGAAAGCCGCGTGCCATCGACGTAGCGGTCCGGCTCGAAGCGCGGCGTGATCACCGCCTCCAGGTTCACCGCCTCGCCGAACCAGCTGAAGCGCGCCGCATCGCTGGGCGCCTTGAGGTAGTCGTCGTCGCGGCCGGACAGGAAGGATTGCCAGTCCTTGGGAAAGAGATCGTTGAGAAACAGCAGGTCGCCGGTACCCCAGGTCAGCACCTGGCGCCCCAGGCGCACGTCGACACGCGTGCCCGGCGAGAAGGCGACCATGGCCTCGCGCACCTCGCCGGTGAGTTCGTCCTCGATCCCGTCGAGCAGGCCATCGGCCTTGAAGGTCCAGGTGGTGCGGTCGGTGAGGTACTCCCCCTCGAGCTGCAGGCGCAGTTCCTCCAGGGTCATGTCCTCGTCGATTGCCGGGTTGCTCTGGGTACGCCAGGCCCCCGCGCCCTCGACGAAGCCGAACCAGCTGAAGGCCGAGGCCTCCTCCCCCCAGGGGTCATCGCCCCAGGCATCGCCGCTTGCGTCCTGGGCCAGGGCCGTCCCCGTCGCCAGCAGCGCCGCCACGCCGACCGCTCCCAGGCGGTGCAGCGCCCTCGCCACGGCGGCCATCAGGGGCGCTCCAGCCACTGGCGGGGCGGGTTGCGCAGCGAGCGCTCGGTGAAGACCTCCTCGGGGATGCCCAGGTCGTAGGCGCTGAAGCGGAACTCGACATCGGTGTAACCGCCCGAATCGAGATCCGATATGCGCATGCGCGTGCCGGTGGGATAGCCGTCGATCTGCTCGACCTCGAGCAGTTCCATGCGGCGGTAGACGCTGCCGTCGTCGCGCTCGTACTCGCTGCGCATCGGCAGCCAGGTGTCGCGGTCGATCCAGGTGGTGAAGGCAGCGAATTCCACGCTCGCCGGCGCCTTGGGCACGCTCCTGACCACGTAGTACGCGTCGGTGGCCTCCACCAGCTCGTGGCGATCCTCCTGCAGGTGGCGTCCCGAGACATCCTCGTAGTAGACGTGGGAACCGACGAAGCTGGTGCGCTTGTCGCCCGGCGCGACGCGCCGCACCAGATCCAGCCCCGGCAGGTAGAGCCAGCGCTGGTCGTCGGCCCCGGGGGTCTTGTGCACGAGGAACACCGTGCCGCGCACGTCGGACGGCCGGCTGAAGGCGACCAGGTACCGCTGACGCCCCGCCTCGCCGTCGCGGCGCAGCAGCGTGAACTGGCGCACCTGCTCGCGGCCACTGCCGTCGAGGATGCGCATACGCGCTTCGCTGCGTCCGTCCTCACCGGCATAGTAGGCCGCCTCGTTCGCCCGCTGGACGATCTCCTCGACATCGGGCTGTTGCTGCGCCTGCAGCGGGGTGGCGATCACCGCCGCCATCAGGGAGGCCATCAGGCCGAGACGCGAAAGCCGCTTGGAATTCATGGTTGCATCTCCTTCGGGTTCAGGCACTCGGCCTGGGGTCGGCGGCGGACGCCGTTTGCTGGGGGAAGAACAGTCGCGGCCAGGTGGCCACGACGGCGGGCAGCATCAGCAGGGTAATCACGGCCGACACCGCCATGATGCTGGCCAGGAAGAAGCCCACGGTGACGTAGGGCATCAGCGGCGCGGCCAGCAGCGGCAGAAAGCCGATGGCGATCACGATGGCGTTGCGCACGATCGCCCTGGCCGGCGCCGCGTAGACCTGGGTGAGCCCTTCGCGCCAGTCGCCGGTCTCGGCCACGGTGGCCCGCAGCTGCTGGATGAAGTGAATGGCGAAGTCCACCGACAGCCCAAGGCTTAGCGCCGAGAGCACCGCCACTGGCATGTCGTAGTCCTTGCCGACCAGCCCCATGACGCCATAGATGAGCGCCACAGTGAGCGTCAGCGGCAGCATGGCGAGAATGCCGAACCACAGCGAGCGGAACAGCGACACCAACATCACCAGCACGACGGCGAAGGCCGAGATCAGGGCCATCAACATGCCCGCGACCATCTCCCCCTGCCACACCAGGTTGATGTAGGTGCTGCCGGCCCACTGCCGCTCGAGATCCGCGGGCAAGGGATGCTCGGCGATATAGGTATCGACCGCCTCCACCACGCGGCGCATGTCCTGGTTGTCCCCGCTGGGCAGCTGCAGCCAGATATTGGCCGAGCGGTAGTCGCTGGCGACGAAGTGCCACAGGTCGTCGGGCCGATGCGACGACTGGTAGCTCAGGATCGCCTGGGCCACGCCGGCCGCGCGGTCGGGAATGCGGAAGTCGTCGGGCTCGCCGCTGACCAGCTCGCGATTGACGGTGCGCACCAGGTCGGCCAGGGAATTGGCCTTGCCCACCACCCCCTCGGACTGCAGGTACGCCTGGAGGTCGGCCATATAGCGCAGCACCTCGGGGGACTGGAAGGTCAGTGCCTCGCTTCTCACCGTCTCGGTGACGGCGAGCAGGCGCTCCCACCACTCGGCCTCGTCGGAAGCGGCGGCAAAGAGGCGGTCATCGAGCGCGAACAGCAGGTTGTCCAGCGTCGCCTCGGCGTTCTCGCCCCGGCTCGCTTCGAGCAGGGCGGCCCAATCTTCGTCCAGCGCGACGCCGGCATCGCGGGCCTCGTCAAGCACCGGCGACGCCCGCGACGCCAGCTCCTCCACCAGGTCGACCGTGGGCGCCTCCAGCACCAGATAGGCCTTGTAGGTGCCGGCAAAATTATCGTTGAGCACCCGGTCGGCGACCCGGATGGGGTGATCCGACTTGAACCAGCGGGTGGGATTGTCGTTGATCTGGATCAGGGTGATGCCGTAGATCGCCGCGCCGAGCAGGGCGAGGAACAGCACCAGCAGGAGGCGTGAACGACGCATGGCCAGCCGGCCGGTGGCGGCGACCAGACGCGCCAGGCGCCCCGACGCCACCCCCTCGTCACCGTGGCGATGCACCCGCGCGGCCATGCGGTCGAGTACCCGCGAGGGCATGGCCGCGACATAGGCCGGCAGGAAGGTGAGGGTCAGCACCATGGCCAGCAGCACGCCGACGGCCACGAAGACACCGAAGACCTGCACCGGCGGAATCGGCGAGAGCGCCAGCGAGCCAAAGCCCACGCTGGTGGTGAGCGAGGTGAAGAGAATCGGCTTGTAGAGCTCCTGGATTACCTCGGCCATCACTCGACGGGGATCGAGGCCCGGCCGGTAGCGGTCGGAGAAGCCCGACATCACGTGCACCGAATCGACCACCGCGATGGGCATGAGGAAGATGGGGATCATCGAGCTCATGATGTGCACGGTGTAGCCCATACCGATCAGCAGCCCCATGGTGGCGATGACCGTGGCCATGGCCAGCAGCATCGGCGCCACCAGCAGCGGCACGCTGCGGAAGAAGTAGACCATCACCACGAAGATCAGCAGGCCCGCCAGTGGAGCGGAGATCGCCATCTGCTCGAACATCTGCACCCCGAAGGTGTCCTGGGCCACCGGCTGGCCGGTGATGTACGCCGTGTCGCGAATGTCGAGCTCGGCCACCGCCGCCTCGATCTCGCCGGCGATGCGATGGCTCTCGTCCTTGTCCTCGATGGGCACCACGATGCCCACGGCGCGGCCATCCTCCGAGACCAGGGTGCCGAGAAACATCGGCAACCGCTCGACCGCCGCGCGCAGCGCCTCGGCCTCGTCGGTGGTGCCGGGAGGGGCGTCCATCAACCAGTCGAAACTGATGGTGCCGGGGGCGACCTGCTCGACGTTGTCCACCGTGGCCAGCGACATCACGTCGTCGGCCACCACCCCGTCGATGTCCTGGATCGCACGCGTCAGGTCGTGCAAGGCCGTGAGCGAGGCCGGGTTGTAGACGCCGCGTTCCCCGGGCTCGCTCACCAGCCCCACCACGAGGGTGTCATAGAGATCGAAGCGCTCGCTGATGCGGGCATCGCGCACCCGGTCGGGCTGGTCGGCCGCCAGCATGTTCTCCGGGTCGGTATCGATGGTGATCCGCGGGATCAGCGCCCCCAGCGCCACCACCACGGCCAGTACCAGCAGGAACACCCAGCGCCGCCTTGCCATACTGAACCGTGCGAGTTTGCCACCCATGCCGGCAGTCTCCGATGTAACGGGATTCATGACGATGCCTCCGGCGATGCCGGGGTGGACGGGGCGCTATCGGCCCACTCGTCCGCGCCGCGACAGAACTGTTCGTAGAGCACCTCCAGCAGGGCCAGTGCCTTGCCGTCGGCAATCCGGTAGTAGATGTGCTTGCCCTCTCGCCGCGTAGCCACCAGCTTCTGCTTGCGCAGCACTCCGAGCTGCTGCGAAAGGCTCGGCTGATGGATGTCAAGCCGCTCCTCGAGCTCACCGACGCACAACTCCCGCTGGCTGATCTGGCACAGCAGCAACAGACGGTCCTCGTGGGCCAGCACACGCATCAGCGCCGTGGCCAACGAGGCCGCGTCACGCATCGCGTTCACATCCAGTTGTGAGGTGTCCGGCATGCGAGGTTCTCCCCGGTCATTGGGTTGACGGTGTCACAATATCTTAAATAACATAATATATATTTATATATTGTAGAGCAAAAAAGAGCCCCTGCTGGTCGGCCCGCTTGGTGACGATGCGGCCGTGTCAATCAATATACCAAAACACATTATGTTTGCAAAAATATTGTCAGGTCCGCCGACGCGCCCTTTCCTCCAGGGCCGGATGCCACGCCTGCAGGTCATGGCCCGCGTCATGGGCGGCGGCCAGCAGGGCATCGGTGATGGCGAAGCCGGGTTCGAGTTCATGGAACTGCATGGGGGTTCCTCCGCGAGTAAGCGTTGAAGAGGGGGAACAACGGTCAGAACGTGTTGACCGGCACCTTCAGGTAGACCCGACCGTTGTCCTCGGCCGGCGGCATCTCACCGGCGCGCATGTTCATCTGCACCGAGGGGATGATCAGCCTGGGCATATCCAGGGTGGCGTCGCGTTCGGTGCGCATCTTGACGAATTCATCCTCGCTGATGCCCTCATGCACATGCACATTCTGCTGGCGCTGCTCGGCCACGCTGGTCTCGTGCTGGTAGGCCTCGCGCTCCGGCGCCTTGTAGTCGTGGCACAGGAAGAGGCGGGTCTCGTCCGGCAGGGCCAGCACCTTCTGGATGGAGCGATAGAGGGTACGAGCATCGCCGCCCGGAAAATCGCAGCGGGCGGTGCCGTAATCGGGCATGAACAGGGTATCGCCGACGAAGGCGGCATCATCGATCACATAGGTCAGGCAGGCCGGGGTGTGGCCCGGGGTGTGCAGTACCCGCCCTTCCAGGCCGCCGATGGTGAAGGTATCGCCCTCCTCGAAGAGGCGATCGAACTGGCTGCCGTCACGGGCGAACTCGGTGCCGGCGTTGAATGCCTTGCCGAAGATTTCCTGCACCTCGACGATCTTCGCCCCGATGCCGGTCTTGCCGCCCAATTTTTCATGAAGGTAAGGCGCGGCGGAGAGGTGGTCGGCATGGACGTGGGTCTCGAGGATCCACTCCACCTCGAGGCCGTTGTCGCGCACGAAGGCGATGATCTCGTCGGCGGAACGCACATCGGTGCGTCCGGCGGCGTAATCGAAATCCAGCACCGAATCGAGGATCGCGCAGGCGCGGCTATCGGGATCCTGAACCACATAACTGAAGGTATTGGTGGGCTCGTCGAAGAAATGGGTCACGGTTGGTCGGGCCACGGTTGGCTTGGACATGGGAAACGGCCTCAATTGAATGTCGCTGGCCTGATGATAGCGCCAGCATAACGAAAAACAAATTCTAGAAATAGCCTCCTCGCCCGATGCGCCTACGGCTTATCCGGCCTACAACTGCCTTCCATCCTGCATTGCCACCGATACCGCCTTTCGTGGGAGGGCCGGTTCGACGTTTCGACTTCAGCGCGCGCCATCAAGCCCGTGATGGCGCCTGCAGCGAATCCCCCCTGCCGACGGCGTAGTAGAGCAGCCCGGCCTGCTTGACCAGGGCGGGATCGAAGAGGTTGCGGCCGTCGACGATCACCGGAGTGGCCAGTTGCTGCTTCAGCCAGGCGAAGTCCACCGCGCGAAAATCGTTCCACTCGGTACAGATCACCAGGGCGTCGGCGCCCTTCACCGCCTGAATGCGGTCGGCCACCAGCACCAGGTCGTCGCGCTCGCCGTAGAGTCGCCGACACTCCTTCATGGCTTGCGGGTCATACGCCTGTACCCGGGCGCCGGCATCCCACAGCGCCTCCATCAGGGTGCGGCTGGGGGCATCACGCATGTCGTCGGTGCCGGGCTTGAAGGCGAGCCCCCATACCGCGATGGTCTTGCCTGCCAGGTCGCCATCGAAGGCCTGGGCCAGCTTGTCGAAGAGGCTGTGCTTCTGGCGCCGGTTCACCGCCTCCACGGCGCTAAGCAGCTCTGCCTCATAGCCGATGTCGCTGGCGGTGCGGGCCAGGGCCTGGATGTCCTTGGGAAAGCAGGAACCGCCATAGCCGCACCCCGGGTAGATGAACTGATAACCGATGCGCGGATCGCTGCCGATGCCGCGGCGCACCTGCTCCACGTCGGCGCCCAGCCGCTCGGCCAGGTTCGCGATCTCGCTCATGAAGCTGATCTTGGTGGCCAGCATGGCGTTGGCGGCATACTTGGTCAGCTCGGCGGCGCGGATATCCAGGAACATCAGCTTGTCGTGCAGGCGGATATAGGGGCTGTAGCACTCGCGCATCAGGTCCTTGACCCGCTCGGAATCGGTGCCCACCACGATGCGCGCCCCGTGGGTGAAGTCCTCGATGGCGTTGCCTTCCTTGAGGAATTCCGGGTTGGAGCAGACATCAAACTCGATTGCCTCGCCTCGCGCCTCGATGGCCCGAGCCACCGTCTCGCGAACCCGGTCCGCCGTGCCAACCGGCACCGTGGACTTGTTGATGATCACCTTGTAGTCGGCCATCTGCTCGCCGATGGTGGAAGCCACCGCCAACACATACTTGAGATCCGCGCTGCCGTCCTCGTCCGGTGGCGTGCCCACGGCGATGATCTGCAGCGTGCCGTGGGCCACCGCCGCCGCGGCATCGGTGGTGAAACGCAGGCGCCCCGCCGCCACATTCGAGCTGACCAAATGCTCCAGGCCCGGCTCGAAAATGGGGACCTCGCCCGCATCCAGCCGGGCGATCTTGGCCGCATCCACGTCCATGCACAGCACATCGTGACCCACGTCGGCCAGGCACGCCCCGGTGACAAGGCCCACATAACCGGTACCGAAAATCGTAATCTTCATCCTTGCTCCTGATTCAACCTATCCAATGTTAAGCAACTAGCAGCCTGTCGGACTCAGCATCGGCAGGAAGTTGATGCCGGCTGCATCAGTCGTTTTTGCACCGCCATGGTGCGTATTTTCCGTCTTCAGCGCCCGATATTCTCAAAGTGAGCGGATTTCCCCGCATTTCATGCCCAT